>SXIK01000211.1 GCA_005772855.1 Planctomycetia bacterium
ATCACCTACGCCTATGACCTCAAGGTGGTCGACCAGGTGCCGCTGTGGATCGACCCCAACGAGCACAGCGAGCAATACTTGCGCACCAAACGTGACAAGATGGGGCACATCCTTCCGCCGGACGCGGCAGAGCAGGGCTAATCCTGTTCTTTGCTTCGTTTCACGAGAGCGGAAGAAACCGGGGGGTCAAGCCGCTGGGAGGCCCCAGTGCTCGAGGGGTGGCGCAACTGGAGACGAAACCCTGGATGGCAGCCTGGAAAGGGCCGTGAAGCTCGTAGATCATGGTGGCAGAAGAAAGCTGTAAACGACGCCAGATCAACGGGCTAATGCGGGACAGCACTACTCGAAGCTGGTAAATAGCGTCTGCGCCTGGGGGGAGCTCGACGAACGCTCGGCCATTCAGACAGGGTACCCCTCGATGTCAGTCGAGACCCCCCGGTTTCTTCCGCTCTTCTATTCGATCAGCTCGGCGAAGACCGACTCGGGCACCCGCGCCCTCAGCTTCTTGAGGATTCGCGAATAACGCACAGCCAGGCTCTTGGCCGGCTGCTTCAAGAGGATCGCAATGTCCTCGTAGGAGTGCTGCTCGATCCCCCGCAGCACGGCGAGCTCGAGGTCCTCGAGCGAGAGCTGCTCGAGCGAGCTCGTGACCGCTTCTCCCACCTCTTTGCGGAGCACACGGGTGATGACGCCCGTCCAGTCGCTCTTGACGCTGTCGAGCGGCTCCTCGCCGCCGTCCGGGGGAGCCTGGGCACGCCTCGGTTTGCCCTTGATGTGCTTCTGGAAGATATTGCTCAGCTTGTGAAGAAGGGTCGAGCTCAGGAACTTCAGGAGAACGGGCGTGTAGCGGCCTTCTCTA
This sequence comes from Planctomycetia bacterium, assembly GCA_005772855.1. Lineage (GTDB taxonomy): Bacteria > Planctomycetota > UBA8108 > UBA8108 > SXIK01 > SXIK01. The sequence goes on from SXIK01000211.1 coordinate 860, forward strand.
CACTCGATGTCCTTGAGCTTTGGGAGAGTCGTGAGCCAGACTTCCTGCACGATGTCTTCCGGATCGCAAACGGATCGAAGCGACCTGCGGAGACGATACCGTGCGCTTGCAAGGAGCAGAGGCGAGAGCTTCTCCACGATCCAATCAAGACTCTGTCTGTCGCCCTCGCAGGCAAGGCGGACGTGATAGGAGGTCTCACCTGCGGGTCCGAGGTTTCCGCTGCCTGCAGCGCCATTAGCCATTGGACCAGGGCTGGACTCGGAGCTCATGTTCAACCAGAATAGATGAACGGTCAGGGAGTTGCAACGCCAACCCATGTATGAGTGTGCTGAATGGGTGATTCAATTCCGAATGCCAAGGACTCTCCCCTGGTGCGAGCCGCCTTCGTTGAACGCTGCATCGAAGATGTGTTACGCGGGGGCCTCAGGCCCCTTGAGGAATACCAAAATGCGTTCCCAGGGTTTGAGTCTCTGATCGAGGAAGAGTACGCACGCCTTGCCGTGCCTGATACGACCTTCCTGCCGGATGCACCCTCGAGTGGCTCTCACAACCGAAAGATGGACGCGCCTGCCCCACCGTTCGACTCAGTTGAAGGCTATACGATTCTCGGCGTTCTTGGGCAGGGAGGCATGGGCACTGTGTACCTTGCCGAGCAACATCCGCCGCTTGTGCGCCGTGTTGCGATCAAGGTCATCAAGCGGGGAATGGACACACGAGAGATCGTGGCGCGGTTCGAATCCGAGCGCCAAGCAACCGCAAGAATGCGCCATTCAGGAATTGCGCAAGTCTACGAGGCAGGCTCGACGCGCGACGGCCGCCCCTACTTCGCCATGGAGCTTGTCGCAGGCACTCCATTGAACGATTTTTGCAATCAACACTGCCTGGGCATTCGTGAACGCCTCGAGTTGTTCGAGAAGGTCTGTGCCGCGGTGCAGCATGCTCATCAAAACGGCGTGCTGCATCGCGATTTGAAGCCTTCGAACATTCTCGTGTCGGAGCACGAGGGCCTGTTGGAGCCAAAAGTCATCGATTTCGGTGTCGCCAAATCGCTCACCGATCCGCTCACCGATGAAGCTTCTCCCACGCAGGTGGGCCAGATCATGGGCACGCCCGATTACATGAGCCCGGAGCAGGCCGACCTCGGCGGCATCGGTTTGGACACACGCGCCGACATTTACTCTCTGGGAGTCGTCCTCCACGAGCTTCTCACGGGGCGCGTCCCATTCCACGGCGACGACGAGCAGCGCGTGGCCTTGACGGAAAAGCTTCGGCGGATTGCAAGCGATGCTCCCTTGCGCCCGTCGCAACGAGTGGCGCGCCTGGGCGAGAAAGCACGAGAGATCGCAGCGGCGCGGCGCCTCACTATCCGGCAGCTTGTTCGTGTGTTGCGAAATGACCTCGATTGGGTTGTGCTGAAGACTCTCGAGAAGGACCGCGAGCGCCGCTACGCCTCAGCTTCCGAGCTTGGGGCAGAGGTGCGCCGGTACTTGAGTGCAGAACCGTTGCTCGCAGGGCCTCCCACCTTCCGGTACAGGATGGGTAAGGCCGCCCAGAAGCATCGCGTGGCGATCCTGGTCGTTCTGGGGTCGTTGCTCACCGCCGCCGCGGCGGGACTGTTTGCGCGCGGATACTCACAGAAGCAGGCGTTTCTATCGAAGGAAGAGCAAGCAAGAAAGTCCTACACTGAGGGAGAGGGATTGCGAGTCCGCTTTCAAGAAGGACGTCAGGCGGCTCAGTCCCTCGAGAGAGAATGGTCACGGCTTCGAGCTGGAATGAGCGCGTGGAGGCCCTCGTGGGATCGGGAGGAAGAATTTGCCGCCTGGGACGCCTGGCAGAAAGCAGCTCGATCGCTGCCCGAGCTTCACCAGCGGGCGTTCCTTGCGTTTCACACAGCACTCGAAACCTCTCCAGTGCCTTTCGAGAGCGCTCGCGAAGCGCTTCTCGGAATGGTCGCCGAACGTTTTCAAGAGCTCTACTGGAACGAGGCGGAGCATCTGGCAGCCGAGGACTACAGAAGCCTCGCAGCCGGCATCGACGGCGCCACCGAATACTTGAGACGATTGGAAGGCGACGCCGTCGTGAGCATCAGGAGCGAGCCGGCGGGCGCAAGCACCTATTGCTTTCGTTTCGAGACGATCGAAGGACGGCTCTTCCCGCTACCGTTCCAACCAACTCCGGGGAGAGACGGAAAAAAGGGAGGCATCACGGGAGAGCCCTTCCTCGAGGTGGAACAGGTCTGGAGCCCCACCGCAGGGCTGGTTTTCAGGGTAGGCGACCGGTTGAGCGACGTGGCGGGGATTGCGGTCCGGACACTGAAGGACGTGGTGAAGATTCTGAATCGCCTCAACCCCGACGAGGTCGTCACGGTCCGCCTCCTTCGGGAGGATCAAGCTTTGGCGTTTAAATGGCAGCCATTTTCCGGGGCAAAGGAGTCGGTCGGAAATCGCGAGGCAAGTCTTGAGAAGAGTCACATCGTTGCGGAGGATGACCTTCGGGTCAAACTGGGTTTGACCTTCGCTGGCTTCCCCCTCGACGTCTCGAAACGCTGCTTTGCGGGCTCCACGTCGGAGAGCGCTCCACTCTCCTGGGTACTCCCGCCGGGAAGCTATCTCTTCGTCCTCCGGAAGGACGGGTTCCTGCCGGCGCGACTTCCCGTTGCCGTTCCACGCCATCCCGACGAGCCGAAGGACGCGCTCGCGGTACGCCTCTGGAAGGCAGAGGAGGTTCCGCCCGGGTTCGTACCTGTCACCGGCGGGACGTTTTTCTGCGGAGCAGATCCGAGAGTCGACCAGCCGCTTCCCTCGCGCCTTGTAGACGTGGCAGATTTTTTCATGGCGCGTCACGAGGTGACGGCGGAGGAGTATCTTGAGTTCTTGAACTCGCCGGAGACGTCCGCGCGCCTCATCGAGGAGACCGGTTACACGGCAGCGGTCCCACAAATCGACTGGAAGTCGGCGGAGCTGGCGCCGATGCTGCCATCGGACCCCGTGCACAAGCTGCTGCGTCAGGGACGGGTGCTACTCGTGCCCCGGACCCGTTGTGGGGAGCGCCTCTGCTACATCCACGAGCAGGGGCGATGGCAGGTTGAGAACTACATGCTGAAGTGGCCTGTCATCGCCGTGTCGACTCTCGCCGCGCTCGAGTACGCTCGCTGGCTCACGGAGGTAAAGTACGCCGGGAAGTGGCTGTTCCGCCTCGCCTCGGACCTCGAATGGGAGAAGGCGGCGCGCGGCGTGGATCGTAGGCCCTACGTCTGGGGGCACTACCACGTCTGGAGCTTCTGCGCTTCTGGCCAAAGCCAACGCGAAAATTCTGGACTGCGGCCTCCAGGGGCTTTCCCCTTGGACGAGAGCGTGTACGGCGTGCGCGACCTGGCAGGATCGGTCGCGGAGACACTGCGTGACGTTCGTGGAGACGGCACACGCTTCGTTTCATCCCGTGGGGGAAGCTGGCAGGACACGGATGCCTACTACTTCCGTGCTGCGAATCGAAACGGCCGACTGGCGGAGGAGAGTTACGCGAGCGATGGCGTCCGCCTCGTGGCTGTCCCCTTGCCAGCCGCCGAATGACCGGGATCCGCTACGGGCAACTCCCAAACTCGAGGCAGTCCAGGCCGTCAAACTCGCCGCCATCGTCCGACGGGTCGAGGCCACAGTCAGTTTGCTTGTAGATCCCTGACGACGGCTTCGGGGGTGGAAGCGTCCCCGATCCAAGAAAGAGCCAGCCCAGAGTTCGTACCGCGTCGCTGAGGTTCAAAGTTCCATCGTCATTCGAGTCCGCCGCGTCGAGGCACGAAGGCTCCGCGCCGCCGATGAAGAGGAACGTCAGCGTCGTGAGGGCGTCCGAGATATCGACACCGCCGTTTGCATTCGAATCTCCGCGCACGAAGGTCTTGAGCCCCAGAGTGCGGAAGGTCCACACTTCGCTTTCGGCCATGCCGGCAGAGTTGACCGCCCGGACCTGCCAGTCATAGACAGTGTTGGGCGAGAGAAGCAACTGCGGCAAGTAACTCGGGACCGCGAGGCCAATCGCCGCCGGCACGAGAGGCCTATCCTCACCGTTTTTCCAGAGGAACACTGTGTAGGACTCGGCCCGTGCTGCGGCGTCCCAGGCAAGGACTGTGCGGAGGGACACAGGGCTGCCTGCCGTCGCGACAGGTCTCGGGACGCGGGGTGGCAGAGGCGGAGGCGGTGCGCCCAGGTCGTAAATCGCAGGCGACGTGTGGATCGCCCCCTGCAGGTCGAATGTGATCGCGGCGTCGTTCTCGAGGTCATCATCCCCGCCGGGTTCGGGCATGGCATCCGGCGCGATCTCGACACTGAAGGACACAAAACCTTCACCCGCGCCGGCGGCCGTGTTCGGGGGAAGAAATCCGGCGAGGTCATCCTCCGGCTCGAGGCAGGTCCGGGGGTCGAGCGTCTCGAGGCTCCAGGTCACCATCGTTTCGCCTGTCATCGCGTCGCTCTCCACGCTGGCACCCGCCCTGACGACGACCGTGTGGCCAGAGATTGTAAGGAGGCGGCTCGCTGTCGTGATGGGCCGGTCGCCGGTCACCGTCGGGGAACAGCCGAGGAAGGCGCGATTTTCGCCGAGGGGATCGTCGAGGGAAAGGATATGGTTGCCGAAGACCACTTCCAGCAAGCGAATGCTCTGGACATCGAAGCGCCGGTCCAGCGGGTCAACGATGCGCACGATCTGCTCCGCGGCCGTTGCCGTGGAAGAGTTCTCGAAGTAAATGGTGTACTCGATTCGCTGCCCCGGCGCGGCTCTGCCAAGGTGGCCCTCCGGGTCGATCTCTCCAGGGGAACCCTCCTTCTTGTTCGGGTCCTGCCCCGCGATGACGTTGAAGACTGCGTCAGAGAGCGGGATGAAAAGCGCTGGATCCAGGGTGATGATACGCCCGGGCAAGCCATCTTCGCGACAGTCCGAACACGACGGCTCAAACCCGGGGGACGAGGGGCCAGTCACAAGATCGGCTCTGCCCAGGTCTCCGCCGGGAGGGACTGTCACGAGAGTGGGACCGCTCAGCGTTTCAAGACCTCGTACACGGAGCGCGTACTCGACGCCGGGCTGAAGCCAATCAACGGTGTACGACCCGTTGGGGCTGGTCGTCGCGCAGGTGCGGGGCGCGCTGTCCACCATTGCGCAAACGTCAACGCCTCCGCGAGGGCTTCCGTCGGGAGCGCGCACGGTGCCGCAGACGGTGCCGCAGACGG
>SXIK01000028.1 GCA_005772855.1 Planctomycetia bacterium
AGTGGAAGCCGATCTCGAAGAACGCCGACGTGTTTGAAGGCCGCGATCGCAAGACGGGTTCGGTCAAGTGGACCGGCACGCGTATCGACCTTGTCTTCGGTTCAAACTCTCAACTTCGCGCCCTGGCGGAAGTCTACGGAAGTTCGGATGCAGGGAAGAAGTTTGTCCACGACTTTGTCGCGGCCTGGAACAAGGTGATGAACCTGGATCGATTCGACCTTGCGTGAGCTCTAACATCCTGTTGGACAAGTCCCCGCGGGCCGTGTTGCCAGGCCGGCGGGTCGGATGCAAGGCGCGAAGGACGATAGCGGTCTCGAAACGACCGCCGAGTCCAAGCAACGCCGCAGACGGCCCGCCGCCCGAACCCGAATGGCCAGGCCGAAATGCTGATCGTGGGGACGCTCGTCTTCAACGGAAAGTGCTGCGCGAAGCTGCCAGAAGCCTTGCCGGCGCTAACAAGCTCGGCTCGGCAGCATCGATCAATTCCAGGGCCTCGCGCCGCTGCCGTCGAATCCATGGGTAAGCCCGGTCGAGCCCAGGATCCAGAGGCCGACTCTCCTGACGTCGCGCTGAGCCTCGGGGATGGGAGTCGGCTTCCACGCGCCGGGCCGAGAGGGAAACGCCAAGGCCGCGGATGCCGGGAGGGCGATCCCCGCGACCAACTCGGCCACCCCGTCAGCTCGGGGCCTTGCCAGCAGAGGCACGCCGGATACGATCCTTTACGTTTCATGCGTCTCCTCAAGTGCGCAAGTGCATGACAATTCTTCTACTCATCGCCGTCGGCTTTCTCGCCTTCTCCAACGGATCCAACGACAACTTCAAGGGCGTGGCAACTTTGTTCGGTAGCGGGACAGCGACTTACCGCACTGCCATCACTTGGGCCACGATCACCACCTTCGCGGGTTCCATTTGTTCCCTCTACATTGCTCAGTCACTACTCAGGAAGTTCTCCGGCAAGGGCCTCGTGCCCGATGCGCTGGTGGGCTCGGAGTATTTTCTCCTGGCCATCGCACTCGGCGCGGGGATCACCGTCATTCTCGCCACGCGCCTGGGTTTCCCCATCTCCACGACGCACTGCTTGACCGGGGCCATTGTCGGCAGCGGCCTGGTGGGAGTCGGCGGGCAGGTGGCTTTCGGTGTGCTCGGCAGCCAGTTTGTCTTGCCGCTCATCCTTGGTCCTGTGCTCGCAGCCTTTCTTGGCGCTGTGCTTTACATCGCTTTTCGCTTCTTGCGGCTGCGTTTGGGCATCACCAAGGAGTCCTGCCTTTGCGTCGGCTCCGAGCAGCGAGTTGTTCCACTTGCGCATCCAGCCTCCGTGCTTGCGGTGCAGCATGCCGTTTCGTTGGCCGTCACCCTCGATAGCAAGGCGCAGTGTCTCGATCGTTACGCAGGGGCCTATTTCGGTGTCAACTGCCAGCGGACGATGGACTGCGCTCATTTCCTGAATTCCGGCATCGTGAGCTTTGCCCGTGGCCTCAACGACACTCCCAAGCTGGCTGCTTTGCTCCTCGTCGTGCAGACGATCGAGATTCACTGGGGCCTGGCTCTGGTAGGGGTTGCCATGGCTCTCGGAGGTGTGCTAAACGCCCGCCGCGTCGCAGAGACGGTGAGCCACAAGATTACCGCCATGAATCACGGACAGGGATTTTCCGCCAACCTGGCCACCGGCATCCTCGTCATTCTGGCCAGTACGGAGGGTCTGCCAGTCTCGACCACTCATGTCTCCGTCGGCGCGCTATTCGGCATTGGCGTCACCACGCGGCAGGCAAATTTCCGCGTGCTGTCTGGCATCCTTCTTTCCTGGCTTCTGACGGTTCCATGTGCCGCCATTCTCAGCGGCGCGGCCTACTGGCTCCTGACGCACGCGGCGGGTGTCAAGGCACTTACCGCCTCATTGAGCATTACCCAATGACGTTGATGATGTCGATGGGATCCTCGCCGTTCACATCCCCGTTGTCATCGCCCGAGGGCGCAAAGTCGCGAAATGTGCCTTCGGCGATTCGCCGGCTCACCCGCTCCCGATCTCCGGCAGCATGTCGCCGGTGGCGATCATGAGCCAGGTGCCGCTTTTCAATGCAGCCACGCCGGGATCCATGCCCACGGGTCGAGTCCCAGCTTCCAGAAGCTGCCGGTCTTGACCGGCGCCAGCTCCACAGGTCGACCACCACGGCCGCCACTTGCGTGGCGTCCTTGAGTCCTGTTACCGCTTCGCAGCGTCTTCCGCTTCCTTCTTGAAAAGTTTGAGGCGGTCGGCGAGCCAATCCTCGTCAAAGCCCCTTGACTTCGCGGCCTCGTAGTCGCTCCTGGCGAGGTCCCGCTTGCTCAGTAGATCGTGGGCCCGACCCCGGGTCGCCAGGAGCGATGGCTCCGGCGCCGCAGAGTTGATTCTGCGGCTCAGCTCCGCCACCGCCTCATTGAGATCCGCTGTGGCTTCCTCTTTCTGTCCTGCTGCCAGGTGCACCCGGGCCCGGCGAATGAGCCAACCACTGCGCCACCGCGCTTGCTCGAGCTTCTTCTCGATCCGGGCGATCACTCGCTCGTACGCCCCGGCATCGATCAGGGCGTCCGCAAGCTCCACCTCGAGGAGTCCGCTGCCCGTCCTTTCGATTCCCTCCTCCAGGCCGCGAATGCGGGCCTCGGTCTTGCCCAGCCGTGCGTGGAGTCGCGAGCGCAAGAGGTACCACTCCAGGCTGGTCGAATGCCTGGTGATGGCGCCCTCGACGTCCTCGAGCGCCTTTTCGTTCTCATTCTTCAACAGCAAGATCTCCGCCCGCGCCACCAGCAAGGTGGCGTGCTCCCTCGGCGTCGCAATCAGAGTCAAGCCCTTGCCAAGCACCGTCATCGCCTCGGCCGGCTTGCCGAGGCGAAAGTAGACCCGACCCAGCTCCCGGTGCGCAGGCGCGTTGTTTGGCTCGAGCTCCAACGCACGCTCGAGATCCCTGGCGGCTTCGGCGTGGTTGCTCAGAAGCTGGTATTCCATGGCCCGGTCCAGATACGAATCCGCCGATTCGCCTTCCTTCTTGAGACGCTTGGTGATCTCCTCGATCTCATGCTCCGGGCCCTCGTGGCACCAAAGTCGAGCCGAGCTGCACATGGTCCAGAGGATGCAGACGCTGATCCTCTCCACGGCTCAATTCTCCAACAAGAGTACTGGATGGATGAGGAAATCCAGACTATCGCCGCCGGCGGAGTGCGCCTCGATCGCCAACAAGTTGACCCCGTCCTTGAGGTGTTTCAGTGCCTGACCAACGGGCAGATAAACCTCGGTGGGATCTGGCCGGCTGACAATTTCCTGGAGGTTGTTGCCGCTCGATGGCCCAACGCCCCTGCGCAGGACTTCGCATCCATTGAGGTAAGCGATGAACCCATCCTGGTAGTTGATCAAGAGCCCTATCTCCGTCACTCGGTCCGCCTGAGGCACATTGAATTCGTGACGCAAATAGAGGGCAGCCCTGCCGTCTCGTGGGCGCTGTAGTACGGTGCGGAGCTGCTGGTGACCAAAGCCCAGGGGAGCGGTGCCGCAACTCCAGCCCACCATCGGGAATTCCGCCCGGTTCCACCCCGCGTCCTGCGGCTGCGAGCCGTAGAAGTAGCGCCACTCCGAGTGCTTCGGGATGAGCACTTGATGGTCGACGGGAGGCGCGGCAGAATTCGCCGAACCGCCGATGAAGTTGGAGTCCGCCGGCTTCCAGGGAAGCGGGATTCGCACCGGTGTGACCTTCCCTCGCTTGACGATTTGAAACAAGTCCCGCTCCTGGCCGACGTGGTTCAGCATCGTGGCCGTCAGCGTGTCGCCTCTGACATCGAAGATGACGGAACCGTGTTCAGCAATCGTTCGTTTGAATACAGAAAGAGTGCCGTTGCGCCCGAGAGCAGCGCCACCATGGCCCGCAACCACCTGCACGGTGCCTTCGTGAGGGTGGATGCCCTCGCTCTTGCGATAGGCGCCGTCGCCACTGGGGTCGCCGTCGCCGTCGTCGAGGATGTTGTTTTCGGCAACCGTATCCCTGCCGTAGGCGCCGTCCATGAGCATGGACCGTTCGTAGATGTGCGAGTGCCCGGTGAGCACCACGTCGACGCCCTCCGACTCAAGGATCGGCATGATGTGCTGGCGCATTTCGATGAGGTCCTGCTCCTTCTCGCTGTCGTGGGAGCCCTTGGTGTAGGGAGGGTGATGCCAGAAGGCAATCACCCAGTCGGCCCTGGCCAGCTCTAGATCGGCCCTGAGCCAGCTGGCCATGGCCCCGGTCGGCTTGCGGTCGAGGTCATGCGAGTCGAGGCAGATAAAATGGATGTTGGCGTGCTCGAATGAATAGTAGGCCTCGGTGCCGGAGGCAAGGCCGCCGGCTTCGCCCCTGGTCGGAACGACGTAGGCATCGTAGTAAGGGCCGATGCCGGTGTCCCCGCGCGAAGTGTGGCCCTCGTGGTTGCCCATGGTGGGCCAGCACACCGAGCTCGCCAGCGACTCCTCGTAGATCTCGAAGAAACGGCTCTGAAATTCCATGTCGCGCCCCTGGCCGTAGGCCATGTCCCCCACGTGGAGCCAGAAGTCAAGCGGTTTGCCGGTGCGTTCGACGAAAGCCCGCATGGCACTGTACACGGCGGTCTGCGGCTGCCGCCCGGTGCCGCTGTCGCCCAAGACCCAAAACCGCGTCGGGACGTGCGCCCCGATTTCGGGGGGTGTGACGAATGTGTAGGGTTCACCAGGTGGAGTGAGCCGGCGGCTGCCGTCGTAAACCGCATAGTGGTACCTGGTAGAGCTTCGCAGCCCAGCGAGCTTCACCTCATACTGGAAAGTGCCAAGGGGGGCGCTGTGAAGCCTGGGCAAGCGCAGATTCTCCGGAGTGCTCAAGGAGGCCCAAGCCGACCTTCCCGCCTGGCCCTCCACCCCCAGGGCCGCACGGGTGGTGATGATGCTCTCGCGCGAGCTCGAATCGAGCTTCTCGGCGGCAAGGCCCCAGCGGACCACGGGCTGAATCTGCCCCTCCGTACGCCAAACGACGTGAATCGAAGACGGCGTGGCAAATTGCAGGTACGGCATCCGGGCGAAGGGAGGCCGGGGGTTGATCGCGTGGGCCGACTCGACCCCCCAACAGGCAACCAGGGCCGCGAAGAGCGCCAGGCGGCCATGGCCAGGGCTTGGCTTCAACACGTTTGTGACACCTCCTCGACTTTGGATCAAGCTGTCTCCCGGGGGGTAACCGCTCACGGCCGAGAGCTACAAGAAGCTCTCCTCTTTATCGCCTGGATGGAAGTGAAAAATTGACTCCTGGCGGCGGGTGCGGGGTTACCGGCAAGGGGAGTTTTCAGCGCTGTATCCCGGCCCGGCGTGCCAGGGAACTCCTGCGACTGCGCATCGATAGTTGAGCCGGCTTTGGCGCTGATCGAGGCCGGTATTGTGGTGCATTGTCTGCGGGACCTGACGCGCGGCGGGGTGGCCAGCGCACTCAACGAAATCGCCGCCGCGGCGCGACTGTCAATCTTCATCGATGAACATCGGGTCGGTGTTCGTGAGGACGTTCGGGCGGCCTGCGAAATCCTGGGCCTCGATCCCATGCAGGTGGCCTGTGAAGGACGCTTCCTGATCGTGCTGCCGGCGGTGGCCGCTGACGCGGCGCTCGCGGTGCTGCGGAGCTTTCCGCCTTCGGAGCAATCCGTCATTGTGGGCGAGGTGAAGGCCCGCGGAAAGACGCCGGTGGTTCTCCGGAGCCGTCTCGGACCATCACGAATTCTGGAGATGGGCAGCGGGGAACAGCTGCCACGAATTTGTTGAGGGTGGATTGCCTCGAAGCCCTGCGTGCTTGCTCGAGGAATCAGGAGATTCGGGAATGCTGGTCGATCGAGAGCCCCAATCCTTGCGCGTGCCAGGCCCGGGCCACAACCGGCAGATTCGCTCACACCCAAGGAACTCCAGCGATGAACGGTTGTTTGACGTTTGGCTGCCCCATAAAATTGGCCTGAGCTGTCTGGACGAACAAACGCCGCACTTGGAAAACTTCATGAACCGCAAGACCGCTATATTTTCCCTGCTACCAATCCGTCTGGTTTGTGTATGGCTCCTCTTGGCCTCTCAGCTTCAGGCAGTCGACTGCAACCGCAACACCGTGGAGGACCTCGTGGACATCTCCTCGGGCACGAGCCAGGACTGCAACGGCGACCGGATCCCCGACGATTGCCAGGTCCTCCTCAACGACTGCAACCAAAACGGCGTGCCCGACGCCTGCGACCTCACGTCGAGCCAGAGCCGCGACTGCAACCAGAACGGCGTCCCCGACGAGTGCGACCTCCAGACGCTTGTCAGCTTCGGCGCTCCCACGACGTACATGGTGGACGTGAGCCCGTTCTCGATTCCGGCAGTCGACCTGGACGGCGACCAGGACATCGACCTCATGACCGCCAACCGGGGGGCCGGGCACGTCTCGATCTTCATCAACCTCGGCAAAGGTCGCTTTGCTGCCCCGGTGACGCACGCCGTGGGGGTAAACCCGCACCACATCGCCACCGCCGACCTGAACGCCGACGGCGAGATCGACTTCGTCGCCGGGAACCGGGGCGCCAACGACGTCTCGGTCTGCCTCGGAAAAGGGGACGGCACCTTCGAGGCAGCGGTCAACTACGTCACGGGCGATGCCCCTCGCACGATCGCCACGTTCGACATCGACGGCGACGGGGACCTCGACCTCGGCGTCCCCAACCGCACATCCGGCGACGTCTCCGTCCTTATCAACAACGGGAAGGGCGCCTTCACCATAGTGGGGCCGAACCTGCCCCTCGGAATCCGCCTGCTCGGCTCCGACAACTTCGACTTTGATGAGGACGGCGATCAGGACCTGGCCGTCACGATCGGGGAGACGAGCCAGGTGGCGCTCCTCAAGAACGACGGCAAGGGCATCTTGAGCATCGGAACCTTGATCACGGTCGGCGAGAACCCGTCGAGCGTCAGCGCCGTCGACATGGACGGCGACAAGGACCTCGACATGGTGGTGACGAACGAGCGCGCCGACACGCTCTCTGTCCTCTTCAACCAGGGCAAGGGCGTCTTCACCGACCAGGTCGTTTATCCCACGCCCGATTTCCCCTCCATGGCTGAGGTGATCGACATGGACGGCGACCAGGACCTCGACGTGGTCACATCCAACGAGCGGGCCGACAACGTCGCCATCCTCTACAACCGGGGCGACGGCACATTGGAGCCCGCGCTCGGCTTCTCCGTGGGCGCCATCGACCCCAACACCGTCTCGGTGTCGGACCTCAACGGCGACGGGCACCTTGACATGGCCACCTCGAACGAGCGCGCGAACAACATCTCGATCGTCTTCGGCCTCGGGCCGGGCCGGTTCTTCACGGACTACCAGCTCCCGGTGCTCGACAATCCCTCGGCGGTCGTGGGCGGCGATCTCGACTCGGACGGAGACCTCGACCTCGCCGCCGTGAAGCAGACAACCGAGCAGCTCGTCGTGGTCCTCGGCGACGGCCGGGGCAAGTTCACGCTCGCAGGGAGCGTCAAGACCGGCACCAAGCCGGTCGCCGCAGCCTCCGGAGACCTCGACCAGAACGGATCGATCGACGTCGCCGTCGCCAACGCCGGCTCGGCCAACGCCTCGATCTACCTCAACAAGGGAGACGGCTCCCTTGCCAATGCCGTGACCGTACCGACGGGCCCCGATCCATCGTCCGTCCTGATCGCAGACTTCGACGGCGACGGCCGGCTTGACGTCGTCGTGTCAAACAGCGCTGTGTTCGCCGGCACGTCGACCTTCTCCTTCATCTACAACCAGGGCGGTGGGGCCTTCGCGCCGGCCCAGAACGTTCCCGGCGGAGCGGTCCCATCGGCGGTGGCTGCGATTGACGCCGATGGCGACAACGACCTGGACCTCGCTTGTGCCCACGAGGTCGGCAACGACGTCACCGTCTACGTCAATGACCCTGCGAGGAAGTTCGACCAGAAGCGGGCGTATCCCGTCGAGGCGGGGCCTCGCGGCGTGGCCGCGAGCGACCTCAACAGCGATGGATGGCAGGACCTGGCCGTGATGAACTCGACCGCGGGCTCGTACTCGGTTCTCCTCGGCCGCAAGGATGGCACATTCACGGACGCAGTGCACTACGCTGGCGTCGGCGCCGGCAGCACCGTTCTCCCGTTCGACGCCGACAGGGACGGCGATCCTGACCTCGTCACGGGGAGCATCACGGTCTCGGTCAACAAGGGCGACGGCACTTTCGAGGGCCCGAGGAACTTCCCGCTCCTCGGAAACGCGCTCTCGAATTACATCGGAGACTTCAACGGCGACGGCGTGGCAGACGTCGTCACCGCCACCGGCGTGGTCCTCTCCGTCCGTTACAACTTGAGCGTGCCGAGCACGAGCCGCGACCTCGACGCGAACGGCGTGCCCGACGACTGCCAGAGCCTCCCGGGCTTCCGCCGGGGCGAGGTGAACGGCGACGGCAAGATCAACGTCACCGACGCCGTGCAGATCATACTGCGCCTCTTCGCCGGCGCTCCCGCGCTTGCCTGCGACGATGCCGCCGACACGAACGACGACGGCAGGCTCGCCGTCGATGACCCGATCCACCTCCTGAACCGCCTCTTTCTGCGGGGGGCGCCGCTGGCGCCGCCGGGAAACGAGCGCTGCGGGATCGATCCAACGAGCGATTCCCTGGGATCCTGCACCGACCGCTGCTGATCCCCCTGGTTTCGCTTGTGGTGGCGCTCGCTGCCGCTCGAGGGCTCCAGAGGGCCCGCCCCGAGTTCCTCGGCCGCGCCGCGCTTCCGCGGTCGACTCACCCGCCAGAGTCCCTTGAGTTCGTGGAGTCGGGCCACAGGGATCTCGCGCAATGCGATCCGCGCGAATGCCACCGCGGAAAGCGGGGTGTAGCCGCCCACGTCAAGAGCGGAGCACTCGAAGGTCTCCGCCCC
>SXIK01000029.1 GCA_005772855.1 Planctomycetia bacterium
ATGCTGGTCACGGTCACGGAGACGGGGGCAGAAGCCGCGCCGAGATTACCACTGTCGTCGACAGCGCGGGCGCGAAGTGTGACGTTTCCGGGAGAACCTGGAACCCAATCGTAGGCCCAGGTCGAGCCTCCCGACGCGGGATGCCAGGTCGTGCCGCCGTCCACGGACACCTCAACCCCTCCCACGACGCCGCCGGTGTCGGCGGCCGTGCCGGTGATGGTCACCAATTGGTTGCCCGGAAAGCTTGCCCCATTGCTCGGAAACGTGATGGCCGCGCTCGGCGCCGTTACATCCGTCGAGGCTGTGGCAGAGACCATGCCAGGTGCGAGGAATGAGGAAAACACCTGCATGTCAGCGAACAGGTTGACAACCGCCTGCTGCATTCTTGAGTCCACCGAAACGAAAATGTTGTCCGGCGTATCGTGGGTGGCATCAAGGCCCCAGGCGAAGTAAACCGAGCCCGCCGAGAAGACAAGAGCGCCGCTGGAGTGCTTGTAGAGGGTCAAGCTGTGCGTGGCGGTGCTGGGTCCGTACGTCGAGCCATGGTCAAGGAGGTAGCTTTGGGTGCTGATCGTGTTGGAGGAAAGTCGAAACGTACCCGCCGGGCGGTAGCCGTTGTCGAGGTCCTCGTTCCATTCGTATCCCACCGTGCCAGCGCCCACGGTCGCCGAAGTATTCGCCGCCAGGGTGGCGAGGCTTGTATTGCGCCAGAGGCGCCGCTTGCCCTCGACGCTTGAGACCTGCATGGCGTCAAAGCGGCAGCAGTTGACGGTGAAAATAGTGCCCATGAGCTCGTTTTCAGGGAGGCCCCCGTCGGCCGGCGGGCTGAAGCGAGGATCGCGCCAGGTACCGGTCCAGACGCCGGGCAGGGGATCGATCTTGGCGTTGGCGTGCGTCTCCTTGTAGCAAGTGAGTGTGCGGTACGGCATGCCGCCGTCCGCGATCGAGCTCTCCCATCGCGTCTTCCAAAAGATCGAATTGCCGCTGAAGAAGGTCAGGTTCACCCCGGCATTGCGCGCGTCTCGGAAGCCGTTTCTTTCTTCGAGAGACCAGTATTCGTCATGGCCAGAAGAGATGAGAATCTCGTGCTCGAGGAGCTCCGCGGCGCGCCGGCCGCTGTCGGCGCCGCTCGCGTAGCTGACGTCGTAGCCGTTCGCTTCGAGCCAACGAATCAGCGGATAATCGGTGGCCATGAAACCAGCGCGGGCATACTGAGTCCCGCGGAGCACCATGGGTCGGTTGTAGCTGACCTTGTAGGCTCGACCCACCGGCCCGCCCTCGTACAGGCTCGACCCGCCGTAATTGTTGTAGGCTTGCCAGGTGGTGTCGGAGGTGCGGAAGAGGATGTCAGAGCTGCCCGAGTCGTCTCGCACGATGAAAATAATGTGGCTAGCGCCGCCGGTGTCGTTCCGCACCGCTCTGGCAACGTAAACGCCCGAGACGGTGTTGGTAGGCACGGTCCATACGGCGGAATTGGACCAGTTGCCGCAGTCGGTGAGGCCCACCGTCGGATCGTAAGTACAGGGGGGCTGAACGTAGGAACCAGCCGGAATGGGATTGACTGTGGCGATGAAACGGGCGCCGTCTCCGTCGTAGTAGCCGATCCGGTAAATATCCAGGCGCCAGCTCGAGGCGGTGGTGTCGACCTTGAAGTGCACCTGCTCGCCGAGGTTGACGCTGAATTCCGCGGTGAAGCCCTGAATGGATGGATCCCCGGAGCCGGAGATGTCCCACTGTGAGGGTGGATTGCCGGGGAGGCTATTCTCACAGGCCGTCGGATTTCCCCCGGCACCACAAGGGGTCTGCGCCTCCGCCTGGGGGCTCAGGGGGAGCCATAGAGCCAACGCCGTAAGACAACCCAAGCACGTCAGACGCCGAAACAACACCGGAAGTATTCTTTCGACCATGGAGTGCACACCTTCGTTGAACAGAATTCCAGCCACCTCTTCAGCCGTATTCTCCCGCCACTTTTCGTGTGATTGGGTGGTTTCGCGCGGCCACAAACCAAGCTTGCGGCTTTGAACCCCGCACGGAACATGCCTATGGAGTGGCCCCAACTCAGAGAAATTTCTCAAGCCTCGTTAGCCTTGAGCTTTGCATTGACGGCTACGAATATTACGGGAACATGTTGGAGTTTTCCAGGCTCTTTTCGCCATTCCTGGCCTGGAGAAAGTGTCCCGGGAATGTATGGTTGTCGAAGCCGTGGTCGGGGGGAGACCTCCCCCAGCACCTGCCGCCTCCGTGGTCGCTGCTGGGGGAGCGATGGCCAAGATGTCCCAATCATGGCCGCGAGGAGTATATTCGCCCCTCTCACTTTCCTCTCATCTTGACCCCCTACTATTGCTCGCGAGCGCTGGGGGCATGTGCCTGGTCAGCTCGTGCGAGCTGGGGCGACGCTCCTGGCAACCGAAGCAGAGGACGGAGGAAAAGTCATGTGTATCACCCACGTTCACGGTTTGCGTTTCGTTAGCCGCGCGAGGCTCCTGTTTGCAGCGGCGGCACTCCTGGGGGGCTCTCCAGCAGTAGTCCGGGCCGGTGGTGACGACGGCGCCTGCCAGCGCACCGCTCGCTACGCCCTCAAGTCCTGCCGCAGCGAGGCGCTGGAGGATTTCTACTTGGCCATGGGCAATTGCGAAAACTTGAGCGAACGCGATGACCGCGTCGAATGCCGCAAGGAAGCCAAGGCCTAATACCGCGATGCACTCGAACTCTGCGGCGAGCAGCATGAGGAGCGCGATGACGTCTGCGACTTGCTCGGCGGCGGCCTCTACGATCCGGAGATCGATCCGGCCAACTTCGTGCGTCATGTCACTAACCCCTACTTCCCACTCGTGCCCGGCACGACCATGATCTATGAAAAAGTGACGGACGAGGGAATCGAGCGCGTGGAAGTCACGGTGACGGACGAAACCAAGGAGATACTTGGCGTTACCTGCACGGTCGTGCGTGACGTTGCATCGCTCAACGGGGAAGTCGAAGAAGATACCTTCGACTGGTTCGCGCAGGACAAGGAGGGCAACGTATGGTACTTCGGCGAAGATACGCGGGAGCTCAAGGACGGCAGGGTGGTCAGCCTCGACGGCGCCTGGGAAGCCGGCGTCGACCATGCCAGGCCCGGCATCATCATGAAGGCCAAGCCAGGAGTCGGAGACGCTTATCGTCAGGAGTTTTTTCTTGGCGAGGCCGAAGACATGGGGAAGGTCATCGGGCTCAACCAGTCGGTGTCCGTACCCTTCGGGAATTTCTCCGGTTGCGTGCAGACGAAAGATTTCTCGCCCATCGAGCCCGGGCATCTCGAGCACAAGTACTACGCTCCGGGAGTCGGCCTGGTGCTCGAAGTCAGCATTCATGGAAACGGCCGGCGAACCGAGTTGGTTTCGGTGACGAAGAAGTGAGAGTTTGAGCCACACAATCGACCTCGCGTCTGCGGGCTACTGCGCCGGAGGCGCCCGGCGTCCATCAGATGCCAAGGAGGGGGGCTTCCCCCACGAGAAAAGAAACTCGGAGCCTGAGCAATTTTGCTCAGGCTCCGAGCCAGTGGCCCAGGGCTAGCTCCCGGGTTGCTTTGCAACAGGTTGGAGGGGCCACTGCGGTTGATGGCAGGCTCCGGTTGGGTTCATTCTCAAGCGGCTGCGCAATTCAGTGGAAGGCGCCTCTCGCCAGGCTCGCGCGGTGCTTGAGCCTGCTTGTTCTTGTTGTCCGGCTTGGCGCCGGCGACGCCGTCATCAACGAGATCCACTACCAGCCCACTTCGAGCACGGATCCCACCGAATTCATCGAGCTGTACAACACGGCCGAGGCGGAGATCGACCTTTCCGGGTAGTTTTATTCAAGCGGACTCGACTTCCAGTTTGCCGCCAGCTCCCGTCTCGCGGCTCGCAGCTACCTGGTGGTGGCCCAAGATCCAGCCGCGCTGGCCACCAAGCTGGGCCATGCGGGTGCTCCCGGCCCGTTTATCGGCAGCTTGTTCAACGATGCCGAGCAGATCACCCAGCGCAGCGAGGCGAGCCGGCCAACGCTTCGCGAGATGATCGCAAGCGACTTCCGCCACCGGATGGTCCGCCATCTCCTGGTCACGAAGAGGATCCCTGGATCGCCAGCCCTGCGTTGGCTGGCGGCCCTCTGGATTTTCCACGACCAAACGGCGGGCGCGATCTGAAAGGGAGACCCGTAGCTCCGGGAGAAGATTCCTCCGGGCAAGAGCCTCTGCACTGCCCCGCCGGAGAAGGCACTGCCCATCGGGAATCACACGAGCTGGTTCTTCGCCAACGTGTACCTTCACGAGCTGCTCCAGCTCGTGAAGCACCGCGTCCGCCACGTGCGCCGTGGCGGACTGACCGACGACAACATCAGGAACCTGACGAAACTCCGGGCCGCGTTTCTCGGTGAGATCCCGCAGCGTCTCGGGGGGTGGGGGAGAGTCACTTGGTGAGTCGGAAGGTCGATGCGTCTCCGTCGCTTCTCTTCATGCGCGATGGTACGTTGTTTGGCTGCGGCTTGTCCTTTTCTTCGCGCTGGCTCCGATTTGGATTCTGCATGTTGGCCGACACATACCATCTTGCCGTCTTGTTTGGCTGCATGGGGCTGCTGATGTGGCTCGTGGTGCGTGGCAAGAGCGTTCTTGTCGTGGCGCCTCTGTGCGCGCTCGTGACCGCCACGCTCAGCGGTGCGGACCCGCTCAGCACGATGAACGAAGCGTACCTCGGCGGCTTTGCCGGGTACGTGAAAAACTTTTACTTGATCTTCGCGCTTGGCGCAGTGTTCGGGAAATTGATGGAAGACTCGGGAGCGGCGATCACGGTGGCGCATGGCGTGGGGCGAGTGCTGGGGACGCAGCGCGCGTGTCTGGCGGTGGTGCTGGCCTGCGCAGTGTTGACGTACGGGGGAGTGTCA
>SXIK01000212.1 GCA_005772855.1 Planctomycetia bacterium
CACGACGGCTCGCCTCCGAGCGGAGCGAGGGCGGAGGTAACAACGCCACGCGGCCCCTCCGGTCGCACGCTGCGCGTGCGCCTCCGGGCCAGGCTCTCGGGAGCCGCCAGCTCTCGCTGGCGCCGGCTCCCTCCGAGCCGTTTGCGGCTCCGCCAGCTCGCCGCAAACCCCCTCCGCGGCGCCTGATGGGCGCCGGGCGCCTCTGGCGCGAGCAGCCGCAACCTTTCGCAGTCTGCAAAAGGTCTCATCACTGCCCGCGTGCGGTATATTTCCCCTCCCCGCCACGGCTGGGTCAATCTCTCTGCGTTGCGCCTGTTGGGCCCGGGCACCACCCGCGCGGGCCCTCCTGGAGGCCTTGTGGGGGACTGGAATTCGTTTTTCCCTGCTTTTTCAGGCAAATCGCTTGACTCCATCCGGTAATCTCCGTAATTTACGCGCGTTTGGTGGAAGTTACCCACGGATTGGATCGATTGGGATCGACTGACCCGGGGGAAAGTCTCAACAAGGTTTCATTACAAGGAGTCCGCATGGCGAAGGCAGCTACCGTAGGCAAGAAGGCATTGACCAAGAGCGAGATCTACTCCACGATCGCGGAGAAAAATGAGCTCTCCCGCAAGCAGGTCGGCGCAGTGTTTGAAACTCTCGCTGGGCTCATTGGGTCCAGCCTGGGCAAGAAGGGCGCGGGCATCTTTACCGTTCCCGGTCTCTTGAAGTTGAAGGTGGTTCGCAAGCCGGCAACGAAGGAGCGTGAGGGCGTTAACCCTTTCACTGGCGAAAAAATGATCTTCAAGGCGAAGCCGGCACGTAACGTGGTCAAGGCTCTGCCGCTCAAGAATCTCAAGGCAATGGTTCAGTAACCGGCCGATCGATAGCGAATGTGAGGGGAAGGGCGAAGCTCCTGCCTGAAGCCGCCTTCGGCTGGGGCGTCGCCCGACCAAGCTGGCTTGTACAGGGTCTTGATCTGGAGGTAGCCGGGAGCGTTGCTCACGCGGGTGGAAGGCGGTTTCAACTCAGCGCTGGTAAATTGGCAGGAGTTTGTATTCCACCGTGAGACTGAGGATTGCCATGGACGTGGTGTAGGCGGATCCGGCCTGCAGTTCATGAGTCTCGTTTGGGGGCGCAGGCCAGCTTCCGTCTGGTCTTTGATTCTCGAGCAGGATCCCTTCGCTAAGAGGTCGCCAGCGTTCCCACAGGTCGCCCCCCAGCTGATACATGGCCTGACTTGAGTAGTAGACCGAGTAATAGAAAAATGGTCCTTGAAACTTGAGCGGGTTCTTGGCGAGCCATTCCCCGCCGCGTCTTGCCTCGGGGCTCTGGAAGTCACCCGAGAGCTCCAGCGCGAGGATTCCCGTGCCGGTGCGGGCGATGTTGGGATCGCCTCCAGGCATGTACGAAAACCCGCCGGAGGGGTGAGCGCACCGCTTCACGTATTCGATTGCTTGAGCAATGTTGTTCCTGGGTACAGCGAGGCCAGCATCCTGGGCAGAGCGAAGCGCCAGAATTTCCCAGCCCGTCACGCTGAGGTCCGAGTCAATCGACGCCGGGGTATAACGCCAGCCTCCAGAGCTTGAGGGGTCCTTGGAAACATTTTGCGCCCGCAGGATCAAGTTCACAGCGGTCCGATGGACCCTGTGGATCTTCTCGTAGCCCGGGCGCTCCTCGTTCACCATGCCCAGAACCTGACCGAGGAGGAGGGTCGAGATTCCGTGCTCGTACATGGGGCCGTGGGAGGTGTCCGCTGTGAGGATCATGCCATCTCGCTGGTGATCGAGGAGGAAACGGAGGGCCTGATCGATGTTCGCCCCATTCTTTCCCCTCCCCGGCTCGTGCCCGGCTGCAAGGAGCGCGAGGACTGCCAGGCTCACGATGCCCGTGTTCTTGCCCATGGGGGAAATCCAGCTTCCGTCGGGGAGCTGGCCCCGGACGAGGTGTTCGATTCCACGGTCAACCGCGCGGGTGACGGGCGTGGGGGCATAGACCTCCTTGAGGTCACCTGTGGGTGGTAGCGGCGTGCTGGACTGCTTCGGGGGACTCTCTTGCCCTTGCATCGTCGCTGGAGCGAGCAAGAGAGTTGCCCAGATCAGGTGGCACCTCACGGGCGTCCCTCATCCAGCGCCATCAGATAGACCTTGACCCAGGAGCGGAACTGGCCCGGGTAGGGCATGTCGGCCACATTCTCTCGGGTGAGACGAGCTGCATTCGGAATGCCGGAGCCGCGCGTCGAGACTTGCCAACCAAGCCCCAGGCGTGCGGCTTCCTCATCGAGCACTCGGGACATGAGCCTCGCTTCCCCACCCACGGGGAGCGAAAGCTCCGCGACGCGAGATCGAATCGCACCGCTCGCGTCTGCAATCGAACGTAGGGACTGCTTCCGCGCCCGTTGGGAGGCCTCGACTTGCCCTTCCTGGCGGAGCCTCGAAGCTTCGTCGAGAAGCTGCCGGGCCCGCTCGAGGCTCGATTGCGCGGCGTTCGGGCCGCCATCGCCCCGTTCTTGATCCGCAATTGCTTCCAACGCAGCCCGGCGCATGTTGCCCACGCCGGTCAGCAAGTCCTCCATTCGCGCAGCGGCCGCGAGAAGCGCGCCGGGGGCTTCTGCCCCGGTCTCGAGCGCCCTCGCCGCCGCTTCCATGGATTGGAGCGCTGGTCCGGTCGCCTCCCCGGCCCGCCAGTACGCCCTCAGCACGTGAGGCAGGACGGCGGAGAGCTTGAGCCCCGACTCGTGGAACTCCTTCGCCACCTTCTGAGCCATGCCGAGCGCCGCGATCTGACGGGTCTCAAGATCCTTGCGCTTCGCCTGCGTTGGGCTCACTTGCAAGAAAAGTGCTGCCGCTTCGGCGGCAAGCGTCCGCTCGAGCGTGGAGATCTCACGGCCATCCCGGTCGATCGAGACGAGCTTCGAGACCAGCTCGACGAGTTCGGCTGTCGTGAGATAGCGGCCTCGGAGTTCCTCCTCGAGCTCCTGCTCCTTCTTCTCCAGGTCTCCGATCGTCTTTGGGTCGCTTGCCGTGTCGCGGAGGAGATCCTCGAGCTGCGCCGCTATCTCGCGCTTGAGCTTTTCGTGCTCGAGCAGCTTCTCGAGCTCTGCATACGCGGCCTCGAGTTCCCGCGTCAGCTCCCTTTCCTTGCCGGACGCGCCGGCCTCAGCGGTAGTGTCCTCCCCGAGGTTCCTCTGGACTTCCGAGGCCTCCTCCTGCGCCTCCCCCCGGAGCTGTTGCGCCAGTGTGACGGCTTCCTCGAGGCGAGCCCGGCCAGCCTCGAGGAAGCCGCCGCAAGCCGGGTCTCCCGCCTGCGCCAGCGTGATCGCTTGACGGAACAGTTCCGCAGCGTCGCGGAGGAGATCGAGGAGTGGCTGCTTGCGCGGGTCCTGCGCAGCCTGCCGGGCAAGGCTCTGCGCCGCCTTCAAGGCCGCCGCAAGACAGATCCCGGCGTCGCGTTCGACCCGGGCGGGATCCTGCGGCTTCTCTCCCGCCTTGCTGCCCGGCTCGAGAGATTTCAGGGCTGTCTGGAGGTCCTGCGAGGAGAGCTGAAGTGCCTCCGCGGATTCCGAGGCGCTGAGCGCCCGGGCGATTTGGCCCAGGCGCTCAGCGATCGCGAAGCCTTGTGCCGCGGCCGCGAAGAGTGTTCCACCCCGTGACGATGGAGACTGCGTGCCCACGGACCGCAGGGCACGGATGACGCGTGGCACTTCGTCCGTCGCGATCTCTGCCATGCCGACTGCGGATCGGTCGTAAACGCGAAGACGCGCAAGGCCGCCGCGTTCAGCAGCAACGCGGTCGCCTTCTTTCCGGACGTTGGTGGCCAGGGCTTCGGTCTCGGACCGGAGTTCCTCCTGGAAAACTTGAAGGAGCTCGGTGCGAGTAATGAAGTCCAGAGCTTCGGGATCCCTGGACAGATCCCTCATACGCTCCGAGCACAATCGCTCGGCCGTCGCGAGCCGGGTGATTCTCTCTTCGAGCGTTCCAAGACGGGCCTTCAAACGATCCCGAAGTCCGGAGGCTCCCGGGCTTGCGAGGGAGCGCAGACTTTCGAGGCGCTCCGTCACCCCGCTCAACAAGCTAGCAGCTCGACCCATGGCCTGTGCGGCGGCAAGGATCGTCTCGTCTCGACTCGACTCTCCCGAAGTGTTGCCTCCAGGCATCTCATGCGACTCCACCATGGCCTTGCTTGCAGCTTCGAGATCGGCGTCCACCTGGGCAAGCCCCTCTGCCAGGGCTGATGGGGCGCCCGGGATAGCTTGACGAGCTTCCGTGAGCTCCGAGCGATGCGCGACGAGGGTCCGCTGGCATTCACGCTGCGAACGGGCGATCTGCCGCAGATTGCGCCAGTTCCATGAGCTCGAGCCGCGTACGCGCCAGGCGAGATTCTCCTCACCCAGGGATAGCCGGTCCACCCCCTGGATGATCCTCCCGAGGGCTCGTGACCCCGCGGAGGTTCGGTAGAGTGCGGCCAGGTTGCGAGCGTCCTCCGCAAGCGAGGAGTCTTGCCCACTTCCGAGCTCAAGCCGCTCCTTCAGCAACAGGTCGATCAGCTCCCGAATCGTGGACAGGTCCGCTGAAGTCTCAAGGTCGGCATGGTCCATCGCCTGGGCTCTCTCGAGCTCTTCCGTGAGGCTCAGAAGCGCTTTACGTCCCCGGGTGAGAGCCTCGCTCTTCTCCGTCGCCGCGGCGAAGCGATCAAGGTCCGCCTGAGCGTCCATGGGTCGGCCGAGGCGTGCACGCACCTGGGCCGCAACTCTCTCGTCACGATCGTGGAGCGACTGAAGATTCGCACGCACAATCGCGACGGACTGCGCTGCCACGCCTGGGGTCAGTTCGAGAGATGGGGCCGCGACCTCCAGTAGCGACCTGGACGCTGCCTCGAAGTCTTCTCCGCCTCTGCCGACGAGACGCGTCAACCCCGCTGCGAGGCGGGTGACGTCGCTTTTGAGCGCTGGCGCTCGCGCCGGAGCGAGCGCCAGGTCGTGTTCGATCGCTGTGGACTGCTCGAGCAGCTCCTCCAGCTCTTCCGGGCGCAGGAGCGACCGAATGCTGGACAAGGCCTCCTCGAGGCGGGCCCCTGCTGCACGGTGCGCGGCGTGGAGTTTCGATACCGGGATCCGCCTCCCCGGGTCCCGGCCCGCCTCCTGAATCTTGCCTGCGACGAGGGACGCCTCGGCCCAGAACGCGGCGCATTCTTCGTTCGCGGCTTCCGTGATCGAGTGCGCGAGGCCTTCGAGAGCGCGCCGATTCGGGCTCGGCACTGAAATCGCCCGGCCAGTCTCGACCGCGAGGCTGGCTGTCCCACCGAGGAAACCAAGGATTGCCAGTGTCTTTTCTGCGGCGCTGGCGAGCCGCTCCCCGAAGGCAAGATCGGCCGTCACGTCGGCGAGGGTTTCGCCTCGGGACTCGGGCAACATCCTGGCCCAGTCTTCCAGCACTGCATGGAGCGAGGACTCGATCTCTGCGAGCGGCCTTGGCCAGAGGGGGCCTTCGGGTGGATCGGGCACGAGAGCGACGCGTACGATGCGCTCGCTCGAGCGGCCCTCCTGGCCAAGGCCGTCGTGCGCCCTGAGGCAAAGCCGGGTCGACTCGCCCGGCCTGAGGCCAAGGCTCGCCATCTGCAGTCGATACGCAGTCGTGGTTGGATCCAGCGCGATGCTGGACTCCGTGCCGGCCTCGGCCTTCACGTGGACCTCGAGAGATTTTACAGCCACATCGTCCCTCGCATGGAATAGAAGCGTGACGACGCTCGAGGCCTCGGCGTTGAGTTCGGCGCCGCGGGGCTCGATCAGGTCCACCGTCGGCGGGCGGTCCGCGAGGGGTCGGATCGTGAATTCCTCCCGACCCGCGCTCCTGACGCCATCGGTGAGCTCGATTGTGAGCCGATAGCTCTCGGGAGTTGTGACCTTGATCCCCCTGAAAGTCGCCTTGTCGCCCTCGATCGACCCAGGGGGGCCCGAACTCCCGTCATCGAAAACCATCAGGGCATGCCGCAAAGGCTCGCCCGCGTCAAGTACGAGGGTGGCCTGTGTTCCAGCGATCGCCACAAGATCGCCGGAAGATTGCTGGACCACCTCAGGAACTCGTCCCGTGTAGCCGGGAAAAGTATAGGTAACGGTGAAATTCCTGAGCCGGGGAGGCTCGCGCACGCGTACGGTGAAGCCTGGAGTTGCCCAGTCTTTAGCCGTCACGCGGTACTTGAGGTCACGCCGCACAGCGTTGAGTGTGTGCAACAGCTCCGGGCTTGATCTCGACTCTCCAGTCAAGGTCCACGGGGCGTCGATCGACTGGGTCCAGAGGCGGATGGAATCCGGGGTGCCCCGCACGGTCCGAGCCAGGATCGTCAGGTTGCTGCCTCGAGCGAGGGAGACGCTGCCGGGCGACACTTCGAGCTCCACGGTCGTCGGTCGAGGCAAATCCGTCAAGGGATGCGCAAGCCTGGCCAACAAGAGGAGTGAACCACGCGGATTCGTGAGGATGCCCGCGAGGAGAACCGACCCGGTGAGGATAGCCATCGCAAGCGCGCGAGTCGCTCCTTGCGAGTTGAAGACGCGCCTGGGGTCGATACGCGTGAGCCGATTCAGGGTCGACTGCTGTAGCGACGTCAAGAGATCTTGAGAGAATCTCGCCTGTTCGGACTTCCCTGGCACGGCCAGCTCCACGCTGCTCAGAAGACATCCATGGAGGGTCGGCTCCGCCCGTTCGATGATGCGTGCGACTCTCGAGAGGCTCGGGCGGCAGGCCAGCGCTGCCACGAACGTGGCAGAGAGCAATATTGGCACGCCGAGCACCAGCGCCGAAAGAGTGGCGCGTGCTGTGCCCGACAGGATCCAGTATCGGTCGGCCAGGAGGGAGCCTGCCAGGAGGAGTGTCGACACCGCTACTAGCCACGCCAACCATTCGGTTGCGCGCAGGGTAATGAAGCGGCGGCGGTGGCGGCGAACGAGCTGGAGTAGCTCCTGAGAGGGCATTTCCAGATTGTATCCTCCTCGCGGGGGAGGATGACCTCCCCGGTACCGGCCGCCAGGCGGCACCCAGACGGTCGGGCGCTGCGCGTGCGCCTCCGGCGCGTCAGGACTCCTCTCCTGGTCGCCCCGCCCGAATCAGCCGATGATCAGGGCCGACGTGTCCACACCGCGAGGAAGAAGCCGTCGGTGCCGGATCGAACGGGATCAAGGCTGACGAAGTTGTCGCGGAAACATTCCGCAGGCAAGGTGCTTCGCGCCCACGGTGACACCCACTCGACGAGCTCCGGATGAGCCGATCCAAGCGAGCGCGCTACCTCCTCGTTCTCCTCGGCCAGGATCGAGCAGGTCGAGTAGGCGAGCCGGCCACCAGGCCTGACGAGAGGCAGAAAGCGCTCCAGGATTCGGCGCTGCAGGGCCGCGAAGGAGCCCACGTCGTCGGGACTGTACCGGAGCTTGAGTTCGGGGTTGCGGCGCAGTGTTCCAAGCCCCGAGCAAGGAGCGTCGACGAGCACAAGGTCTGCCCTCTCGAGCGAACGAGGTAGCGGACCTTCGGGCTCGAGGGGGACAATGCGGATTCTCGACTCGACGCCTGCGTTCGCCGCGCGTCGCTGAAGCTCCTTCATTCGCTCGGGCGCCGTGTCGCACGCGAAGATGCGGCCCGGTCCAGTTCGTTGCGCGGTGGCCTGGTCGACGGGCAGAGAGAGCCTGTCTGCCAGGGCCAGAGTCTTTCCACCCGCGCCCGCGCAGGCGTCGATGATGGTCATGCCTGGCAGCACCTCAAGAGCGAGCCCGACGGCCTGGCTTCCTTCATCCTCGACCTCGAGCCTCCCTTCACTGGCCGCGAGCGCTCCTCTGACATGGGTTCGGCGCGGAAGGCGCAGCCCGTGGCTACTCCACGGCGTTGGCAGCGCGAGCTCATTCGTCTCAGTTTCAAGCCAGCGGACGGCATCGTCTCGAGTCGAGTTGGCGAGGTTGACTCGCAGGTCGAGGGGCGCAGGCTCCAGGAGCGCGAGCGCGAGGGCGCGGGCGTCGGCCTCGCCACGTTCAGCGGCTAACCGATCCGCCAGCCAGGGGGGGAGGCTCCACTCCGCCGCCTGCCTTGACTGTTTGTCTTCGGGCCATGCCAGCTGGCTCCAGTCGAGGGCAAGGACTTCGGAAGGCAGCGCTGGCTCCCGCAGGGAGCGCGCCGCTCCGAGAGTGTCCGCCAGGGGAATGGGAAAGAGTCCATCCGCTGCGATCGCCAGCAAGTCGGCAAGAAACGTGCCCCGCCCGGCCTTCGAGGCCAGATTCAGGATCGTCTCGAGGCGGAGTTGTGTCGCCCACGAGGTCCAGCGGGCGCGAGCCCTGGGGAGGTGCCGTAGCCAGGCAAAGGCGGCATCGCCAACCAGCCTCCTGTCGTGGCTTCCGAGAAAGCGTTTTTCCCGGAACATGCGGCCCATCCGGGCGTCTGCAGGCAGGTGGCCGGGCTCCGCCAGTCGCTCGACCAGATCGAGCGCGACTCCAAGGAGCGATTCAAGCCTCATATTGTCCTTCCTCGGCGGTTACGAGAATCTTTGCGGGCCACTCCATCCTCAGCGATCGAGTGTGTTAGACTATGCTGGTTCACGAGAGGCTACCATGGACTCGAGACCCATGCGCTGTGTTGGCCGGAGACTTGGTAAGGCTTATCAGGCCACAAGTTGTCCACCGGGTCCAGGCATCCCTCCGCGAATAAAGGAAGTAGAGCTGCCAGGGAACGGATCGTTTTCCCCAGGGGTGCGGTCCCGAGCCACGTGGCAGGCAGGATAGTGCTGCGAAATAACTAAAAGAATGGGAACCGGCGATCCTGAAGAACCTTTCGACCCCCTTGAGGCCCAAACCGCCCGGTACGACCTGAACTGGCTTCAAAAGGCGCGGCTCGACAAGAAAATTCCCACGCTCCTCGTCTTGAAGGGCGCTGATGCGGGGCTTCGTATCCCGCTCACGAAGGACCTCCTCACGATCGGGAGGACGGCCGAGGCGGACCTCGTTTTTCATGACGAGCAGATTTCGCGCCGGCACGCCAGCATATCGTGCGACACATCCAACGGTACCTACTTGCTATCGGACCTCGGCAGCACCAACGGCACGTTCCTCAACGATCGTCCGGTCACTCGTGACGAGCTGAAGGACGGTGACAAGATCTTCGTGGGCACGACCATTCTCAAGTTTGTTCTCCAGGACGAGGTCGAGAGTGAGAGCGGAGAGATCGTCGATCGCCTCATGTTCCAGGACGACCTCACCGGCCTCGTCGTCAAGCGACGCTTCTACAATGAGCTCAAAATTCAGCTCCACTACGCCGGCGCGCAGGGAAAGCCGCTGTCGGTCCTCATGATGGACATGGACGGCCTGAAGAAGATCAACGACACCCATGGGCATCCGACAGGCGCCTTCATCATTTCAGAGGTGGGCAAGCTGATCGGTCTCATCTGCAACCAGAGCGGCCAGGCCTGCCGATACGGCGGCGATGAATTTGTCGCCTACCTCCTGGGGGCCTCGAAGGAGGACGCGCTCGAGGTTGCCGAGTCCATCCGGACGGCGATCCATGAGCACGTTTTTCAGAAGGACGGCAACGATTACCACGTGTCGATCTCGATCGGCGTGGCCACTTTTCCCGAAAATGGCAAGACGGTGGAGACGATCACCAAGTGGGCTGACGATGCGCTCTACCGCGCCAAGGCAAAGGGGAGAAACGCGGTCAGCGAGTGAGCCACCTGCGGGTAACCATGTTGCTCGCGGGGGAGCAAAATCTCCGCCGCACCGGTCGCCTCCGGCGCCGAAGGTGGGTGAGCCCTGGTCGTGATGTCCCAATCATGGCCGCACGGAGAATGACCCTCGCACCAGGCTGCTTCCTTGCAGGAGCTTGCACGGAACGTTATCCGTGAGAGCATTGCCGCGAGTCGGCACCCACGAGGCTGTTGGGTGAATGCAACTCGATCCCCTTCGATTCTGGAGTAGAGAGATGAAAGCCGTTTGGCTCGATAAACATGGTGGTCCAGAAGTCCTGGCAGTCTCCGACCGGCCCGAGCCGGAACCAGGCCCCTGGGAGGTCCTGGTCGACGTGAAGGCCTGCGGGCTCAACCACCTCGATATCTGGGTCCGCAAGGGTGGACCACGTGGTTTTCCGCTCCCGCTCATACCCGGGAGCGACGCCGCCGGCGTGATCCTGGCGGCGCCCGAGGGTAGCCGCCTCTCGCCGGGCGACGAGGTCGTGATCTACCCCGCCGACGGGTGCGGCACCTGTCCCGCCTGTGAGCGTGGTGACGAGCAGCTCTGCCCTGACTACAAGATTTTTGGGGCATCAAAGGATGGCGGCCTCGCCGAGCGCTGCGCTTTTCCGTTGCGGAACTGCATCCCGAAGCCAAGGAACCTCGACTTTGTCCACGCCGCAGCGGTAGGCATCAACTACGTCACCGCATGGCACATGCTAACTGCTCGGGCGAACCTTCGGCCCGGAGAGTTCATCGTGATCCAGGCTGCCGGCAGCGGGGTCTCCACAGCTGCGATCCAGATCGCTCTTTTCCTCGGCGCCAAGATCCTTGCAACCTCCAGTACGCCGGAGAAGCTCGAGCACGCGCGCAATTGCGGCGCTGATGTCGTCGTCAATTACAAGACGGAAGACGTGCCGGCGAAAGTTCGTGAATGGACAGGTGGGCGCGGTGCCGACGTCGTTCTCGACCACGTGGGCGTTCCCAACTGGGAAACCGACCTCAAGTGCCTTGCGAAGGGCGGGAAGCTGGTGTTTTGCGGTACGACGGGCGGCTCGGAGGTCAAGCTCAACCTCGCGCACACCTACTTCAAGGGCCAGTCGATCCTGGGCTCCACGATGGGCCGACGCGACGAGCTTGCGACCGTGCTCGGCCTCATGGACCGCGGCTACTTCATGCCCGTCGTCGACAAGGTCTATCCTCTCGAAAGGATCCAGGAGGCGCACCGGTACCTCGAGTCGGGCCAGCAGACCGGGAAAGTCGTGATGCAGGTCGCATCCCGAGGCGAGTAACAGCCAGTTGAACGAGTGCCCGATCTGCTCGGAGAGAAGCGCGGTGAAGGGTGGAGGGAGCCCCCTCCCTGCCATGCCCTTCTGCAGGCTGGGTTGGAGCCTCAATGTGCTGGGCAGCTCACGGCCCTCTGAGGAGCGACGGCCTCGGCTCGACAAGCCTCTTCCAGTTTTTCAGTCCATGCCAGTACGCTGACATCGTCGGATTCTTCGAGCCTCTTGTAGACCTGGAACACCAACGTGGCCAGAGCATCCAGGCCGAACGCTCGTGCTGTGCCCTGGAGCGTGTGAATGATGAGCCTCGCCGTCGCAAGGTCGCCTGCCATTCGGGCCTTCTCGAGCGCGCTGGCCCTTGCCGGAAGCGTGGCTCTGAATTCCGCCACAATCTCCTCCGGGATGCCACTCTCGGATTCTGGAGAGGGAGCTGCTTTCGGGTGGCCTGTGAACTCGCTCACCTTGCTCAGGAGCGAGCTTCGCGAAATGGGTTTGGAAAGATAGTCGTTGAAGCCGGCGGACAGGCAGCGTTCTCGATCGCCCTTCATTGCGTGGGCCGTGAGAGCCACCACGGGTGTCGTCACGCCGCGGGCCCGGATTTCCTTGAGGGCTCCGAATCCATCCATCTCCGGCATCTGGATGTCCATGAGGACCAGGTCGAATGGGTGCGAGGTGGCCCTGGCGATACCCTCCACGCCGTTCTCGGCAAGGTGCACGTTGACGCCAGCGCTTTCGAGGTGATAGCGGAAAAGCTTTCGGTTGTCGGGGCTGTCATCGACCACGAGGATGCGGCCCGAAAGTTTCTCAAGGTTGTGGCCTGGAGCCCCTCGCGGTGGAGTGCGCCGGGTATCGTCGAGCACTGCCGAGGACGGTCGACGGAGCATCGGTGTTCCCTCGGCGAGCTTGCAGCGAAGCAGGAAGGTGAAGAGACTGCCGAGACCCGGTTCGCTGGTGACTTCGACATTTCCTCCAAGACGCTTTGCGATCTCCCTTGAGATCGCGAGCCCCAGTCCGGTGCCTCCGTACTTGCCGCTTGAGTCTTCATGTACCTGCTGGAAGGGCTTGAAGAGGTGCTCGAGCTTGTTGCGCGGGATTCCTATCCCCGTGTCCTGAATTCTGAACTCGAGTTGAGACTCGCCCGATTCGATGGCCGTGTGGCTCACCGCGAGCGTGACGAGCCCACGGTCAGTGAACTTTACCGCGTTTCCTACCAGGTTGATGAGCACCTGTCGGACGCGAGTCGGGTCCGACACGATTCGCGAAGGGATCAAATTGAGAAAGATCTCTTCGAGTCGGAGCCCCTTCTTCTGCGCCTTTACTGACATGACCGACAGAACGTCCTTGAGCACCGTCTCGAGCGTGAACTCCACGAGCTCGACCTCGAGCTTTTTGGCCTCGATTTTCGAAAGGTCGAGAATGTCGTTCACCAGATCGAGCAGGTGCTCGGCGTTGCGCCGGATGGACTGCAGGGACTGCTGTTGATCCTGGAGCGAGCTTTTCTCCCCCTCGAGCACCTCGGCGTATCCAAGGATGGAGCCGATGGGCGTCCTCAGCTCGTGGGATATGCTGGCGAGGAAGCGGGTCTTTTGCTGATTCGAGGTCTCACTGGTCTTCAGCCTGTCATCGAGTGATTCGACCTGCTTGTGGGCATTCTCCAGCTCGGCTCTTGAGCTGGCCAGGGCTTCCTTGAGTTGTACCCTGGCGGGTCGGAGGCGGGATGTCATGAGAAAGTACGTGGCCCCTCCACCCAGGATCGTCCCTGCTCCGGCCGCGATCCATGGCGCGGCCCCGGGCAGTACAGATGCAGCCAGGAGAGACGCTGCGGAGAAAAGAGCCGCGGTCGCGATTTTACAGACGTGGTGGGTCTTCATTGTTTCCCCAGAAAAGGAACGGATGCAAGACGGAGTTCCGCAAAGCTTTGAAGTCCTCCGGCAGGCCTCAGGGAGGTTCATCGGCATGCGGCGGCCCTGGCTTGCCGGGCTTCTCCAAGTTCTGGATGTAGGCGCCAAGAAATGCCCGTTATCGACACTCGAATCTTTTCGACAGTTTACTTACGGCAAATACCTTGGCGAGTGCCGGAGGTCGACACGCCAGGGCTTATCGGGCCCGCCCTGGGGGCCCCGAAGCTGCCCGGCTTGCAAATCAAAGCGAAAAACAGGGAGGTTGGCGTCGTCGGCGCTATCAGGTATCCGCACGGTCCTGCCCTCCAGGGGCGCCAGGAGGAAAGCTCCCTGAACGCGTAGCCCCTCCGTCAAGTCCTTGCCAACGAAGAACACCGAATGAGAGCCCACGGAGTTTGGCGAGGGGGCCACAATTGCGGCGAGCCCATCGTCGGGGGTGCCGCCGAGAAGAGCCGGGATGCCCCCCTCGATGACGGCCGTGATCGTTCCATCCTCGGCGAAGACGACCGTAGCCGTGGTCGACCGGTTCGTCTCGGCAACGTTTACGGCCCTTACGACGTGCCAGCGGCTGCCGTCGGGCCCTCTTGCGAGGATGTAGCTCGAGCCCTCGGACGTCTTGCGTGCGTCGTAGAAGTGATCTTGCGCCAGCCCCCAAAGGTTGTTCATGCGCAGGAGCTTGAGAAACGCGCGAACTCTCTTCTCGGGTATTGCCAGGTCTCGTGCGACCGTGGGGCGAGCTGCCTGGCGATACCAGGTGGCCCCGATGGCGCCAGCAGAGGCGAGGACCACGAGGGCAACGACGATCTTGCGTCCACTCATGCCAGCACTCTACTCACCGGTCCGTGCCTTTGCCACGGACTTGCAAGCCCTACACGAGGTCCCGTTGTCTTCTTACGACCCATTCGAGGAGGAGGCTGCCCAACAAGATCAGGGCGAGAATTCCGGGACGATCGATCAGGCTTCTCGTCACGATCTTTGGCGTTGGTTGCCCTCCTGCGGGGAGGCTGTCCGCTGCCTCGCGAAATCGTGAGAGCGGCAGGAAGCGGCCACCCGTGGTCTCGGCGAGCGCCGAGAGGAAGCGAACGTCGCATCCGATGTCGTTGGCCTCGGCGTCCAATTCTGGTTCGATCACGAACCGTGCCGAGGCGCGATCGGCTCTGCTGCTGTAGCCGCCGAGGGATGGCACGTCGAGCTGAATTCGATACTCGCCGGAAAGCTTCGAAGAAGCTGTGGCAAGACTCAGATCGGTGAGCTTTGCCCTGCCCTCGAATCTCCCGTCGCTTCGGGGGATCGGCTCCAGCCGTAGCCGGACCCTCTCGCCGCTCGAGAGGTGCTCCAGGATTGCGTCCACTCGGCAAGGATCATCGCCCTTGCTCGAAGACAAACGCACAAGAGCCTCCACAGTGATCGTATCCTCGGGCCTGTAGACCGCCGAGTCGGTCGAAAGTTTCACCTGGTCATCAGAGTTGCTGAACTGCCGGGAGACGGCCCAGCGCACGAGCTGCCCCCAAAACCTACGGTGCAGCTCATCGCCGAGCTTGTATCGCCACTTCCAGGTCGAGTCGATCCCGACCCAAAAAACTCTGCCGGAGCCGAACGCACGCCAGGCGAGGACGGGTGATTCCTTCGCGGTCGCCAGAACCCGGGTGCCCGGCTTTGCCCCTGCGACCGGGCAGATCCAGCGGGGTGCTGGCAGCATCTCCCACAGCTCGATGTTTCGCTCTCGTCCGGGGATGAGTCTCGTGATCTCTGCCGACTGTCCCTCCAGTGTGAGAGCTGTCTTCGTGTCCTCGCCAGCGAGAGCCGCTCCCTGCGAGGGAGGGGGAGGTGGGTCGAGGAGCTGCACCGGCAACATCTCCGAGAGGGGCGTGTCTGCCCAGCGATAAGGCATCGACCGCTCGCCAGCGAGGACGACCAGCGTGCCTCCCTTCGCCGAGACAAAGTCGCGCAGCGTTTCGAGCTCCTCCTTCGCGAAAAGGCCGGGCTCAACATCGCCCAGAACCAGGATGTCCTGGGAGAAGAGGGCTTCACGGGACCTCAGAAAGGCTGACGGGAGCCGCCGCTCGGGAGGCATCGTCACGAGAAAGCTTTGAAGCTCGACGTTCTTGTCTCGCGACCACGATGAACGCAGGTACCGCTCCTCCCAGCGAGGTGAGCCATCGAGCAGGAGAACTCTTGCCTTCAGGCTCAGGACGTCGACCCAAAGGTCGCGGGAGTTGTTGGTCTCGAAGGCCTCGCCGGGCAGGGGCGAAACGCGAACGGTGAGCTTCTTGCGGCCGGGAGAGCCTGTGGGAATCGAGATGGGCACGGCGGTGTGGTCGTCACCGGAAGGGACGGATAGCCTCACGGTCTGGAGGATGGAGTTGCCTTCAAGGACGTCGATCGTGACCTGCTGTGCCTCGACCCCAACCGAGGCGAGTGTCACCTGGGCCTTCAGCTCATCGCCCGCGAAGACTCTTCCAGTGGTCTCGATCGACTCGACCCCGAGATCCGCAGCAAGCTGGAGCGCCCCAATGCCGACCGTGACGACTGGAACCTTCAGTCGTTCGAGCCGGGCCTGTGCCTCGTTTGCGCTTCCCGGGCCGTGGTTGTGCCCATCCGTCATGAGGACGACTCCACTTACTTCTGACCGAGACCTTCGAGCCAACTCATCTGCAAGCGGGCGGAGAAGATCGGTACTCCCCTGGAACGTGGGTGGGTTGGGGCCGAACGGGAGCAAGGTCTCGGAGATCGAATAGAGGTTCACGTCAAATCGTTTGCGCAGCTCGTTGATCCAGCCGCTCTCGAGCGTCATGAGTGCCAGCTCCTGGCGGCTTGCGTCGCGCACCGCACCGTTTGCCCGGTTCAACGCCTTCGCCTCGTCGTTGACCTGCGCTTCAAGTCGCATGGGTTCCCGGATGAGGAAGCTGCGTGACGAGTCGACAACGACAAGCAGTTGACGCTGCTCGACGACCTTCTCCTCCAGGATTTGAACAGGCTCCGCAATCGTCACGAGGAGGCCAAGCCCCACCAGAAGCCGAAGCCCGAGCAAACACCGGCTTGTTCTCCTCGAGACAACCCCTCGTTCGCGAGACGCAAGCAGGGTGATTGCCACCGCTCCCAGCACGAGCAATAGCACGAGCAGAGGTAGTGGCAAGGCGCGCAGGTGGATCACAGCCATGAAACGGAGACTATCATGCCAGAGTTCGCAATTCGAGACGCCCGGTTTCAAGTAGAATTAAAAATAGAATGTTTCAACAAAGGCTCCCACCTCGTTTCCTTGCAGCCATGGCCTTCAGCGTTGTGATCGCCTCCTCGGTCACGGCGCATCACTTCGATCCTCGATTTCTCGGACGGGCTGGTGAGCAGCTTGCACGGGAGCTTGAGTCG
The DNA here is from genome assembly GCA_005772855.1 of Planctomycetia bacterium. Classification (GTDB taxonomy): domain Bacteria; phylum Planctomycetota; class UBA8108; order UBA8108; family SXIK01; genus SXIK01. Next base: position 16,226 of record SXIK01000212.1, read on the forward strand.
CCAACGGGCCAGGCGGCGCTTGAGCGAGCTTGCCAGAGAATCACGGACCTGGCACTCGAGAGAATTACGGTGGCTGACAGGGATTCCGCCTCGAAGACGGTCGTCGGCCTGCTGAGCCTGGAGTTGATTGAGGACTTGCGTCGCGGCTCCAGGGTCGACGAAGTGGCGGAAGTTCTTCTTGCCTGGGGTACCGTTGATGGGCCGACCCGGGAGGAGCGCTCCAGAATCGTCAAGGAGAGTCTTTCGACATTTCAGGTGCTGCGACGAGTGCGGGCAATACTCAAGCGGCAGTTTCAGGCGCTCGAGTGTCACCCGCCGGATCTCCCGCGCGATCTTGTGGAGAAGTTCCGGGCTGCCCCTGTGGCCCAGATCGAAAAGCTCCGGCGGAAGTGGATCTCCGAAGTGCCGCCGAAGAGTCCTCCGAAAGGCCCGGTCTTGTCAGCGATTCAGCGTTTCGATGCGGACCATGATGGCTACGCGGAGACGCGAGCTGTCGACACGGACCTGGACGGTAGTACTGACCGCTTCGAGGCCGACCTTGACGGCGATCGCGTTTTCGAGACGTTCTTCCTGCCTTGCGGGTCCACCTGGGTCGCCAGGGAAAGCGCGCCCACTGCGGCCTCTCAAGCCTTGTCGATCTCGGCGCCCTCTTCGCAATAATTTCCGTTCAGCCGCGGCCTGCTCAGTGCTTGCAGCCGCAACCACCTGACTCGCAGCCGCCCTCAAGGTCTTCGGGGAGGGGTAGTCGGCCCAGCTCAAAGGCTAGCTCCAGGTGACGCTCGACCGTACTCTTCATCTGGTGCATTTCCTCCTGGGCCTCGACGAAACCTCGAGCCACAGAGTCTTGAAAGAACTCCTCACGAAGCCTTTCGAACTCCTGAATCTCAAGTGGCGTGATGGGGAGGCCCTGCGATTCCTTGTGTTGAAGCGTTTCGCCCTTGTCGTTGACAGCTTGAATGCGAGCTTGCGCCTCCCCGTCCTGCTTGAAGGCGTTCAGGCGGCTCTGAATTGACTTGAACCAGGGGCCATCGAGGGCGGCCTGGCAAAGTTCCTGGATCTTGACGTTGACGGAACTGCTCCACTCGGTGGTTTGCATGGGGGCTCCTGCTCGTTCTTGAGTCGAATCCAATGAATTTTGACACTACACCAAACCTGAGTCATGCGATCAAAGCAATAATATACCCGGCGGGCCAGGAAGTCCTTTCCACGGGCCAGCAAGTAGAAGCCAAGAGCCGACCCGGGGGCTCAACAGCTCGTTGCTCCTCTGGTCACGAAGATCCGCGAGAGCACTTGCTCCCCGAAGAAACACAGGATGGCGAAGGCCAGAAGGCAAGGCCAGAGCTCCCGTTTAACGGTCCTCGTCACCCTCGATCGTGCAGCCTCGCGGACGTCCCGAAGGGTCTGGGCGCCGAGGCCCGTCTCGATCGTGGAGAGATCCACGGCGGCGACTCGCTCCACCCGCGACTCCTCGGGCGAAACGTTCAAGGCAAAGTGGGCCGTGACGGTCCCGGCTGACCCCTGTCGTGAGAGTTCGTAGAAACCCGGGAGGCGTGTCTGTCGATGAATCGCAGTCCTGTGGCCGTCCTCCAGAATAATCTCCGCCGCGCTGCGATTCCGAGCGGGATCCATGACGGACACCTCACCTCCCGAGAAGTCTGCTGGAAGCGGCCAACGGATCGGCTGGCCCACGTGGAGTGTGCGCTCAGTGGGATCCCGGGCCGCAAGGTAACGAGTCAGTCGGTGTAGAAGAGGCAGGAACAGGGGAGTGCTCGGCAAATCAGAGTCATCCAGCGAGGCCGAAGTGGTGATGAGCAGGGTTCGTCCCAGTCCGACCTTGCGCTCCAGGATCCACGGTGTGCCCGTCTCGATGTTCGCGAGCGTTACCGAATCCCGTGCCACCTCCGTCGTGCGAGTCCATGAACCAATCGTGACACGGGAGAGGTCACCTTCCTCGGGCCCGTTGAAGATCTCTAGTACTGGATGGGTCAGGGCGATGTCCCGAGGATGGGTGCCTGTGCCCCCCGTGACCGCGCCCGGGTTTGTTCGCGGCGAAAGGCCAGCGGGTAGCACTCCGCGGCCTCCACGAAAGAGATTCTGGGTGGCTACTGTGGCGTCAAACTCAGTGCTGGCAAAAACGAGAAGCCCGCCGCCTCTACGTACGAAGCGGTCGAGGAGCGATGTCGCGGCATCTCCAAGTCGAGCCAGCCCCGTCACGATAACCACCCTGGAGGATTCAAGATCCTGTGCTGTGATATCGGTCGCGAGAATGGGTCGGAAGACGAGTGGAGGCGCGGCAAGATCGCCGGCGCGAGGCGCCAGGGCAAGGTCGACAAATCGAGTCGTACCGGCTCCGCCTCCCCTTGAATTCTTGCCGACGATGAGTACTGGCAGACGGTCGAGCACTTCCACAACCAGCCGCCTCGAGTCGTCCTCCCGGAGAAGGTCGCGAGGCGCTTCCAGCGTGAGGAGCGCCTCGAGCGGGGTCGAGAGCTTGTGCACGAGCGTCACCCTTGCCTTCTTGTCCGGTCCTGATTTCGCCTGGAGTAACTCGACCGTCCTGCCCTGCTCGATGAGGCGAAGGGTCATCTCCTCGTGCTTCAGCGGGGCCCCACTCTCTTCCACCGTGCCGGTGATCTCGAGAGGGGTGTCGAGGTCCGAAGCGACCGGTTCCTGGGCAAACTCAGCCACGAAATGGTTGGACGGATTCGTGGCACCGCAGTCCAAAATGTACACTCTGATGGGGCCGTCAACTGCGTTCAGACGCTCCCGGAGGAATCGCAAACGGTCCGGTTCGAGCCCAGGGGCCAGGCTCCTTTGCAGGTCGGTAAGCACATAGAGCTCTCTGGGTAGACGCTCTACCTGGAGAAGCGGCTCCAGGGCATTGTCGATGGACCCGAGGATGTCGAAGGTTCCGCCGTCGAGCTGGACTTCCTGGATGGCTCTCCGCACGGTTTCGAGGTCACCGGGTCTGTTACGAGTATTCGGCTCAACGGACGCCGCAGTGCTCAGTAGCGCACGGCTATCCGCAGCAGAGTCGTCGAGGAGTGTGAGTGCGGCTTCCTTGGCCTTTTCCAGGCTGCTCGGGCCGTCCTCGGATTCCCGGAGCGCCATGCTGTAGGAGTTGTCAAGAACGATGCCGAGTGTCCGGGGCGTCTGGAGCTCTTCGAGCTCGCTGCGCTCCTCCAACAGGAAGGGGCGTAGCAAAGCTGCGGCGATGGCGAGGGCCAGCAGGCTCCGAACGAGAATGAGGAGCCCTTCGAGGCGCTGGAGCCGGCGCACACGGCCTCTGTTTCGTGGTACGAGGAATCGGACAGCAGCCCACTCGACCACTCGAGCCCTGCGCCGGTCAAGCCAGTGAAGCAGCACCGGGAAAAGTCCCGCGACAAGGAGCGGTATCAGGTAGGGGTTCTCGATCGAGAATGGCCAGGCCCAGTTCATCGCTTGCCTCGGCATTGCCGCAGGTCAAGGTATCTGGCCAGGGCAACCTCGAAGGGTTTGCCGGTGTTGAGGAGCATGTAGTCCGCCTCAAGCGCCGTCGCTCCCTTCCGCAGGTTTTCGATGTGGTCGGAAAGGTTCTCGAGATAGATCTCACGTAGTTGGCGAGCGTCGACCCGCACTCGCCTGCCGGGGCTCTCGCTGTCCACAAAGAGGGTCCAGTTCGTGAAGGGGAAGTCCTCCTCTGCCGGATCGAGGATCTGGAACAGGAGCACCTCGGCTCCTCGGTGACGAAGGTGTGCAGCTCCTCGAAGAGTGCTGCGCGGGTCGTCAAGAAAATCGGAGAGCACGATGACGAGGCTGCGAGGGTGAATGCGTTCGGCGAGAAGGTGCAAACACTCTCCGAGCCGAGTCTCTCCCTCTCCCGTTGTGCTCTCGAGATTCGCGAAAATGCCCTTCAATTGCCTTGCCGTGGCCCGGGGGTGCAGCTCTTTTCGGATCGTGGCCCCACCCACGACCAGGCCGACGGCGTCACGCTGGCAAAAAAGCAGGTACCCGAGCGCGGCCGCAAGGCAAACCGAGTAGCGCAGCTTGGATACCTCACCCGAACGAAATGCCATCGAGGCCGACGCGTCGAGGAAGAGCGTGGCTCGCACGTTGGTCTCATCGTCGTACTCCTTGAGATAGTAGCGGTCGGTCCTGCCAAACGTGCGCCAGTCGATCCGGCGGATGTCATCTCCGGGCACGTAAGGTCGGTGCTCGGCGAACTCAATCGACGACCCCTTCGAGGCACTCAGGTGAAGACCCTTCAAGAAACCCTGGACGAGCGTCCTCGCCACGAGCTCGAGGCTTTCCAGGCGGGCCACTGTGTGGGGATCAAGGTGCTCGTGAAGTGCGGCGGCCATTTCCCGCGTCTCAGATGGGTTTCGGTAGATCCTTCAGGAGCCGCTCGACGATTCCTTCGGCCGTCACACCTTCCGACTCGGCGTTGAAGCTCGTGACAAGCCTGTGGGCGAGCACGGGAACCGCAAGCATCTCGATGTCTTCCACACCGACATGGAGGCGCCCGTGGATGAGAGCCCGAGCCTTCGCGGAGTGGATCAGGCTCTGCGCCGCCCTGGGGCCGGCGCCCCAGGCGAGGCAGTGCTTTACGTAGTCGGGCGCCCCTGGATTCTCGGGTCGCGTGAGTCGAACCAGCTTGAGGGCGAAACGATATACGTGCTCGGCGGCCGGGACTTTGGGAACGATCTCCTGGATTTCCACAATCTGCTCGCTGCTCAAGACCTTGGGCAGGTCGCGTCCGGCGGATGAGCCAGTTCGTCTCATCACCTCGAGCTCTTCCTCTTCAGCGGGATAACTTACCCGGATGGCGAAGAGGAAACGGTCGAGCTGCGCTTCGGGCAAGTTGTAGGTTCCTTCCTGCTCGATCGGGTTTTGGGTCGCGATCACAAGGAAAGGGTTCGGCAAGGGGTACGTCTCCTCGCCAACAGTCACATGTCGCTCCTGCATGGCCTCGAGCAGCGCTGCCTGGGTCTTGGGTGGGGTGCGGTTGATTTCGTCCGCAAGGAGCATGTTGGCGAAGACCGGACCCCGGAGGAAACGGAAGGATCGGCTGCCGGTCTCGAGGTTCTCTTGAATGATGTTGGTGCCGGTGATGTCGGAGGGCATGAGATCGGGCGTGAACTGAACACGCTTGAAGCTCAGGGAGAGGAGTCTCGAGAGTGTGCTCACGAGCAGCGTCTTCGCAAGCCCGGGCACACCGACGAGGATCGAGTGGCCGCCCGAGAAGAGCGAGATCAGGAGCAGGTCGATCACCTCGCGCTGCCCGACGATGACCTTCTCGATTTCGTTCATGAGACGCTCGTAGGCGTGGCACAGAAGTTTCACCCGCGCGGTGTCAGTGCTCGTGGCGGGTGCCTCTGCCTGGCTTCCTGGAGTTGGCTCTGTGGCCCTGGGGAAAAAGTTCATGCGGGGGGTATAGCCGAAGTGCCCATGATTTTGGATGCCGTAATCCTACACGACAGCCTTGAGGCTGTCCCCGGGGCCCAACGAATGCTCCAGGAATGGGAGTACCTTTCGCCACAAGTTAGAGTGCTCAAAAAGCGCAACTTTGGGGGATGGGGCCACGATGGACCCGACATCGATCGCTCACGCGAATCTGCGTCCTGGCTGCTCGCTCACTCCTCTTTCACGTTCCGTCTCGTCCCTTCTTCAGCCAGTCCGCGGTACTCTGGCGACTGGGCGGCGTCGCGGCCAATTCGCCGGAAGAGCTCGAGAATGGCGCGAGCGAGCGTGGGGTCGTCGCGATAGTTGCAAATGGTCTCCTCCGCCGCTTCGTCCTCGAGTTGCCTGCGCAGTAGCCCCTTGATGGCGTGGAGCACTTCGGAATGGCTGAGCCGGGTACCCAGAGACTGGTAAAGCTCCTCAAAGTCAGGGCACTGTGTTGGATTCCAGATGTCGCTCTTCAAGAAGATAGATTTCAAGGCGGTGAAGTTCTGGTGCACGTACCCGATGACCTGCGGCGAATACTGCACGCGAAGCACCTCGGTGAGCCGTCGCCCCTCGAAGCGTTTCCCGCTGTCCTCGACCGGGATGTCCGGCTCAAGGCCCGTCAGTCCTCCGCCTTCTGTTGACGGGGTTCTTGCATTCTCGGGCTGAATCGGGCGGCCAGAGGGCAAGTAGAGCCTGCCCGTCGTGATCAATAGCCGGCTCTCTCCACCGAGGATTTCCGTGAACTCGGGTGGGAGAGGGAAGCTGACTTGCTTGACGCCCTTCCCAAACGTCCTGTCGCCAACGAGAAATGCCCTGCGAAAGTCTTGAAGGGAGCCAGCGATCACCTCCGCTGCGCTTGCTGTAAGGTGGTTCACTACGATCGCGGTTGGATGGCGCGGCTTTTCTTCAGGGCTCGAGCTCCATTCGGTGGTTCGACCCGGCGAACGCTCTGTCACGATCGGTAGTGTTGACTCGCCGATGAAGAGATCAACGATGCGGACGGCCTGCTTCAGGTTGCCCCCCCTGTTGTCCCGCAGGTCGATCACGAGGGCATCCAGGCCGGCTTTCTCTAGCTCATCGAGCGAATCTTCGAATTCGGTGGCAGACGTGGGTCCCACTCGGGACAGCTTGATGTAACCGATTCCTTCCGGCAGACGGACGCTTTGCACGGATGGAATTTCGACCCTTCCTCGTTTCACGCGGATCATTTGCGACTCGCTCCAACCCAACCGAGCGACACGGAGTTGAATCTCGTCGCCTTCCGAACCCGAGGTCAAGCGCTCAAGCTCCGAACGATTGCGATCGTGAGTGGCGACGCCGTTCACCTCAAGGATTTGATCGCCCGAACGAAGCCCTGCCTCGAAGGCCGGCCCACCGCGATGTGGCCTGGCGACCAGTAGAGGAGCCGTTTTTCCAGGCTTGACGAGATCAGCGCAAAGGCCCCAGAACGTGCCCAGCCGGCCAGCTTCGGCTTGATGGAGCTCATCGGGATCTTGAAAGACGCTGTATTCGTCAAGGCTCGAGACCATGCCCCGGATCGCCGCCAGATACAGATCTCGTGTCCCGATCCGATCGCGATACAGGGAGCTCTTCAGCAATATGCCTTCAACGGCCGCCAGGAGGGTCGCCCATGTGGGCCGATCAGCGAGCGCCGGGTTGCCGCCTCCGTTCCCTGCCGCGGGTTGCCCTGGTTTTGTCTCTGGTGTTCGGGGTGTCGTTGTTGTTGCGCGGGGTGTCTCTTCAGTGGAGTGTCGATCCACGGAGCGCAGCAGTGCCCGTGCGTATCGCCCAAGGTCCGTCGGTTCTCTTGCAATCGAGCGGAGCCTCTCCTCTACCGGCGTCTCGAAGTACCCTGTTTCCGCAAGGGCCAACGCTGTCATGTTGCGGACATCGACGCGTTCGTCGGCGAGCAGGTTGATCAGTGGCGCTCGAAGTGCCGGCTGATTGTCGAGTTCCCACAGTGCGAGGGTCGCCTCGATCTTAACTCTGGGATCCGTTGCTGACTTTGCCACGTCCTTGAGCGTGAGAAAGGCTTCGTTGAACTGAACCGGCTTCTTCAGAAGGCGAATCGCAGCGATCCGGACCTCCGTCTCGCTGGAATCTCGGGTGAGCCGCTGAATGGCCACTTGACCGTCCTGTTGGTACGCGGGCTCCTTGCGAGCGTAGAGGAGCGCCGCTCCGGCAAGCCTCGCCCTGTCCGGAAGGCTCCCGAGCGTGTTCGAGAGCCACCTGAACGCCTCCGCATCGGCCTCATGAAGTCGTTTCAGCTCCTCAAC
>SXIK01000213.1 GCA_005772855.1 Planctomycetia bacterium
CCTCCGTGCGCCTCGACATCCGCCGAATCACGGCGATCAAGGATGGCGAAGAGGTCAAGGGCAACCGGACCCGGGTCAAAGTGGTCAAAAACAAGGTGGCGCCACCTTTCCGGCAATCCGAATTCGACATTCTATTCGACAAGGGCATCAACTTCTGCGGCGACTTGGTCGACCTTGCCGGTGAGCATGAGGTGATCCAGAAGAGCGGGACCTGGCAGTCATTCGGTGAGGTTCGACTTGGCCAGGGCCGGGAGCGAGCCGTGCAGTTCATCGAGGAGAATCCCGATCTCCGGGCTCAAATCGAGCACGACTTGAGAGCAAAGCTGGCTCTCGGGGCCATCCCGGTGCTCGCCGCAAAGGACAAGGATTCCGAGGACTGACAGCCCCTTGTGATACACTCAGTGGCTCCTGGGTCTGCACCCTTTTGCCCGGGGGGCCTGTTCCTTGAGGCCCCGAGGCACGGAGTTGCCCAAGAGGTCGTCACACAACAACCTGCAACAGGACGAGGACGGCGATGGTCTTTCAGTCAGGTTGTTGACCGTGCCGACGGCCATGTACGCGAGCCTTCGATCGAGCCGAGGACCTCCCTATCCATGAAGCAAGACGCAGCATCTATCTATAGACTCCTCGCGGGGGAGGAAGACCTCCCCTGCACCGGCCGCCTGGAGGCGTCCCTCCGTCACGCGCCACGCGCGTGCTCCGGTCCCCCCCAGTCAGTACCATCCCCGGAGCGGCCATTGTCCAGCCACGGGCTTCAGTGGGGCGGTACTCGGCGAGAATCCGGAGCTATTCTGATCATTGCCCTGGGCGTCCTGACGCTCATGGCAATTCTGGGCGCCACGTTCGCCACTCTCATCCTCCTCGAGAAAAAGGCAACAGACAACTACATTGACGCAAGGCGGATGGACCTGCTACTGGACTCAGCTGTCGACCGTGTTGTCGCGATGCTCCAGGGTGGGAAGAATCTTCGGCACTTCACGAACTCTCTCTACCGGGACAACCCGTGGCTCTCCGTGTTGCGAAACCGCGCCGGGCAAGTCACAGGGGAGCTCTCGAACGGCCGGGCGGGCCTGGAAGATGATCGTGTTGGCGCCTGGGAGGTGTTCACCCGTCGCGCAGGGCAAGTCTACGACTTCAAGAACAAGATCATCGATTGTGCGGCGCAGATCAACCTGAATGGTCGTCAGGACACCCTGGCTCGCATGCTCGACAACCTGGGGCTTGCGATCGAGAAGAGCGAGAACCTCAAACGCGATGGCAGGCAGACCACAAACCCCTTCTACGAAAAGCCCAATCGCCAGGGGAATCAGCTCCGGGGCGAGATGATTGTCCAGTATCGTCGGCGCATGCCCGAGGGTCGGTTCACCTCGAAGACGCAGATTCGGGAGCTCATTGGTCCCGAGAACTTTGAGATCGTGAAGGACTTCGTAACAGTTCATTCGTGGGAGGATCCCTACACTTACAAGGCGTCGGACGGTCTCGATGAGGTCCAGATCTTGGGCTCTGGCGGGACAACGAGCGTTGGGGGCGGCAGGGGGCTGGGAGGAGGAGGAGGGGGGCGAGCCCAGCCCGAGGCTCATGGGGTACCCCGCCTGGACCCGGAGCCCCGTTGCCCGATCAACATTAACACCGCTCCCGAGGAAGTCCTCATCGCTTGCATTCAGGGCCTTGCAGGAAGGCGAGTCTTCCCATTCTCGCGACTCGGATCGCTCGGGCAGTTCCGCTCCGTCAATGAGGGTGCTCAGATTCAGGGCGAACGGCTGACCGGGGTGGAGGAGTATCGCGACATCACCCCGCGGGCTGTTTTTGTCTACACGCAGCAGATTCAGTACGAGCAGGCTCAAAAATTGGCTCAGCGGATCACTTCTCAGCGCAGGGAGAAGCCTTTCATGGCCTGGCGGACGAATGACCCCTCGAAGCCGGGGTTCGAGGACTTTGTCGATGGCTTGTCCTCCGATTTTTTCCCTTCACCCCAGACCTGCCAGGTGATCGACCCGGACCAGCCGCAGAACCGCGAGGTCGAAGGCGTCATCCTCAGGAACGGTTCCCAGGAGGTCGCGCGCATGTGGACCAAGGGCACTGGACCCAGTAACACTCGCGGCATTCGAATCCAGAAGGGGCTCATGTTTCATGACCAGAACGGCTGGTATTACGAACTGGTGAAGGGAGTGCTCAAGGCCAACTTCAACCCCAATAGCCGAATCAACCGTTACAACCCGAACTCTCCGGCCTACCTGGCCGTCGACAAATCGGACCTCGTGTGGGCGAAGGACCGCTTCAACATCCACAAGGGACACACCACGGAGTTCACTTTTGATGCCAATGGCATCTACGAGGTGACGACTCTCGGGAGGATTGCCGAGCAGTTGAAGGGGCAAGGGCGCTTGACGGCAGTTCAAGCCGACAAAGGCGAGCAGGTAGGACGCGTGGCATTTGAGAAGCAGGTGCGCACGGTGGTTCAGGTATACGACGTTCTGCGGCACACGAACCAGTACCACTTTGAAAGGACGTTCAACACCAACTCGCAATCAAGCAAGGGGAACCGCAAGTTCGTCGTGACGTGGCCGGACCCCATGGCGGCGCTGACGGAGCTTGTGAGCTCGGGAAGCCTTCGCGATGGCCGCGTCGAGCTGGCCGGGCTTCTGGACGGACGCCGTCTCGAGGCTTCTGTCCTCCAGCGCACACAGTTACTGCGTAACTGGACACAGCTCACCCTGGCCCACACGTTCCAGGACCGAGTCGAGCTTCGAAACTTGCAGCGTGTGGTCACGCAGGGCACCCGCAATCCACTCGGCGACCCTTTCACGGAAGCGGTGCGAGAAGTGCTTGATCCTCCTTACACGCGAGCAAGTCGGGCACAGTTTGGCAAATATGTCTCCAGAAGCGACCTTGTCCAGCTCGGTGGTTCGAAGAACATTTCGGCCCAGTTCTACGACCCCCTTGTGAACCGGGAGCAGCTCGGAACGGATCTGAGGCCCGACGGGCTTCACTGCAGCCTGTTGACGATGACCCACTTGCAAGCCCGCACGCTCCTCCTGCCGGCTCGCTCGCGCATTGGCTCGCCAGGCGTTGGCGGTGACGGTGACCCCCGCGTGGGTGCCTCGGGACGGGGCTCTCGAGGCAACAACGCCCTCGGCAATGTCCCTTATTACAAGGGAGGGATCGCATTTTGGGTGAAGTTCGATTTTGACGGCGACGATCCAGTCTTCTCGGGCCTCCTTGGCTGCACGCAGGTGATCAAACCTGTCATGCCCAATGCTGGAGACTACACGGGTTCAGAGGGCACGCAGTTCTTTATTTTCAAGAACATGAAGGGCCAACTCCGAGTCGTTCGAATGTACTATCACCAGGCCTTCCCCGAAGAAGGCGGAGAGGGAGGAGGGGACGCCGGGGGTGATGGCACGGGCATTCGCCTCTTTCCGTCCACGGGCAGTGAAACTGGCGGCGTTACCTCGGAGCAGAACCCGATCGTGCCCGAGTTGGATCAACAAAAGCTCGTCAGTCGCGTTGACACGACGCCCGTCGACGTCTCCCACTTCAAAGCCCACGAGTGGCACCATATCGCCATCGACTGGGACGACGAGAACCCAGTTTTCCCGGTGAGACTCTACGTTGACTTCCAGGACTTGAAGGATCTGGCCCAGCCTCGCATGGCGCAAAAGCAAGTGGACTCGACAGCAAACTCCTGGGTGCGCCTGAATGAGCGACAACCAAGGGACGGACTCCAGATCGGGGGCATCATCCGCGACCAGGGTGTGGAGGACTCCGGTGTCTTCAAGTGGTTCACCAACACCACGAAGCTGACGACTGGCGGACAAGGCATTGAGACGGTGGCGCGGTCGGTGAAACGAATTCTTGCCAACGCCACCATCGACGAATTCATCTGCCACGACAGTCAGTTTGCGGCCGTGAAGCAATATTACGGTGGTCAAGGTGCTCCGGGATATTTTACGAACCAGCGAGGCGAGTACGCCAACTTGTTCGAAATCCCCTGTCCACCCGACCTGGACCATGTGATTCTGAGATCCTTTGACTGGACCTCCTACTATCCCGCGACCTACACGGACTCAAAGCCGGGATCGATTCCACAGCCACTTGCAGTGACACCGATACGCTGCGATCTGACCTACAATTCGGGGTCGGGCTCGCCGCCTTCGTCCTTTGACGAGCCATGGAAGCGGCCAAGCGTTGAGAACGCCGTGGGCGGGCGGGCGGCTTATAGAAGGGAGACCGGCGTCCGCGGCAACAACATCCAGTTCGTCTACAATTTCAAGTTTTCGGGCTCAAGATCTGCGTTTGGCAACACGTCGGGAGGCATAGTACAGACGCCCGTCATCGACGACGTCACCTTGACCTATTTCCTTCCCAGCCCGAGAATCCTGATCCAGGAAGAGGCGGATTGAGAACGAGAATGAAAGCACCCAGGCGGAACATCATGTCGAAAGATTCTGGATCGCTCCGTTTCTCAGCGTTGTTCGTCGTGGGTTTCTTGTGCCTTTGCGGTCGACATCGCCACATCCTGGGCCAGGAAAAGAAGCCCGGGCAAACGGGGACGCCCCAGGAAGAACCTCAGGACAAGGGACGTCCGAGCAATGCCGAGGGCTACGATGGGTACCTGACCGTCCTGGACGTCAAGTACATCCCTCCGGATGGGGGCGCTGGTCAGGCTCTCGAGATTCAGTTCGACCTGTCCGACGACATTCCGAAGGGCTGCATTATCCGCCTCTCGATCGACCTGGATGGCCTTCCGGAGGAGGAAACAACGTATACGCTCAAGGACGAGAGCCGCAAGGCCTTGAGCTTGACTTGGAAGTTCTCAAAGAGGCTTGCGCTCCGCGAGTACCAGCTTCGAACTCATGTCGATCTGGAGAAGCAATCTTCGGCCGTTCAAAAGCTGATCCGACAAGACGTGAAACGCTTCCCTCCAAAGAGCGCCCCATGGTCCTGGTATGCCAAGACCTTCACCCTCGGCACGGAGGAGGACGCGATCCGCGAGCGTGATGAAATCTGTGAGACTTACACGAGCTTCATGAATCGGCTTCTTGAAAATCTCAGTGAGTTCGCCGAGAAAATGGACCAGGCCCACCAGGGTGAGGACCTTGCCAGTGGCGGGACACTCGACACAAAAAAATTCGAGAGCTACGTGAAGGAATGGCGCGAAAAACAGGGCGCTATCCAGAAGGAAGTCCTCACCTTCCAGGCGAAGGAGTCAGGGATGGTGCAGAAGTCCGCGGGCGCCTACAGGCGGCTCCTTGTCTTCTCCCAGATGGTCTCGAAACGATCAACCCAGCTTCAAAAGGAGGTTGCCGACAAGTACAAGGCAACCGATCCGAACCCCACGGTGAAGGACTTCGACAGGAAGTACAAGCCCCGCGTCGAACCGAGGCTTCTTGAGAATACCTATGAGTCCATTCACCAGATCCTCGGCTGTCCGAGGGACGAGGGCGAAGCCGAGCCAGAGACCGAGCCAGAGGAAGGCTCCGAGGCGCCGAGCGGGGAACCGAAGGAAGAGGCCAAGGATGTCCCCGAAAAAGAGGAGACTCAGCCGGAAGTCCCCCCCGAAAAGCCCGCACCCAGTGATAACGCCAAGAAAAAAACTGCGCCCAACAAGGTAAAAAAGTAGCCACTTCGATCTGGCGAAGCGGCTTCTATACCTCGCGCGCCCACACATGAGACATTCCGAATGGGCAGAGGAAGACCATCTCAAGTCTGCTGCTCGTTTCTGCTGGAGGGGGAGGCGGACCCTCCCCCTCCTCGGCGCCTGATGGGCGCCGGGCGCCTCTGGCGCGAGCAGCCGCAACCTTTCGCAGGCTGCAAAAGGTCTCATCACTGCCCGCGTGCGGTATATCGCCCGCGGGAGCCGATGTCTCTCCGGTAGTGGATACCCTCGAAGTGAAGTTTTTTCATCGCCGAGTAAGCTTGGTCTCTGGCCTCTTCCCGCGTCTCACCCAGAGCGGTGACTCCCAGCACGCGTCCACCCGCCGTGAGCACGCGGCCGTCCGGAGCGAGCGTTGTTGCTCCGTGGAAGATCCTTACATTTGTGGCGGCGGCCTCGTGGAGTCCCTGGATCTCGAGACCGGTCTTGTGTCGATCGGGGTATCCACCGCTGGTCGCCACGACGCAGACAGAGTGCCGTGCGTCCCAGACGGGCTTGTAACCCTGCAAACGGCCCTCGATCGTGCGTTCAAAGAGCTCGACCAGGTCGCTTTGAAGACGAGACAAGATCACTTGCGTCTCGGGGTCCCCAAACCTCACGTTGAACTCGAGCACTTCTGGACCGCGCGCAGTGAGCATGAGGCCCACATAGAGGAGCCCGCGGAATTGGATCCCGTCCTTCGAGAGGCCCTTCAGGGTGGGCCGGACAATTCGTTCCAGCGCAAGCTGGATCACGGGGTCATCGAGCCGGTAGTAGGGCGAATAGCAGCCCATGCCGCCGGTGTTGGGGCCCTGGTCACCATCGAAGACAGGCTTGTAATCCTGCGCCGTCTCGAGGGCCACAAACGATTCCCCATCGGTGACGATGAGGAGCGAAAGCTCGGATCCAGGCAGGAACTCCTCGACCACGAGCCGGCTTCCAGCCTCGCCAAAGCGCTTCTCGACGAGGATCGTTTCAACTGCCGCCAGAGCCTCCGTCCGCGTCCTGGCCACAATCACGCCCTTGCCCGCGGCAAGCCCATCCGCCTTCAGGACGACGGGCAGCGGCACGTGCTCGACGTGGGCCCGGGCAGCCGCAACCTCCTCGAAGACATGAAAAGCGGCTGTCGGGATGGAGTGGCGAGCGAGGAATTCCTTCGTGAAGGCCTTGCTGCCCTCGAGACGCGCCGCTTCCTTTCGGGGCCCGAAGACCTTGATGCCGGCCGACTCGAGCGCGTTGGCCAGGCCCAGGACAAGGGGTGCCTCCGGCCCAATCACGACGAGATCAACCCGTTCCGCCTTGCCCAGCTCGACGATCGCTTGAACGCCAGGCAGAGTATCTGCCGAGATCGGTTTGACGCGAGCTGCTTGAGCAATTCCGGCGTTCCCGGGAGCACAGAGGATCTCCGGCTCTCGACTGGAGCGCCGGAGTGTCTCGACCAGCGCATGTTCTCGCCCACCGGATCCGACCACCAGTATTTTCATTTCACCAACATAAATGGGAAGCGCCCCCATTTGAAGGCGGAAAGCGACTTCAAAGTCGGGGGGTCAGCTCCCGGGAGAGCCTCTCTGGAGCCACTCTCGCTTCCAGAGCCAACCAAGGCCAAGGAGCGCGTAGAAGATGACGACGACGGGTGCCCGACTGGCGCTGTCCGGCAAGATCGCCAGTGCAAGGCCCGCGTCCAGCAGAAAGATCCCGGCGAGCGATTCTCGAACGAAAACTGCTGCACCGTGGAAATGGCCGCGACCATTTATTCCGGCCGCGCTCGCCTTTCTGAGCGCACCGAGAAGAAGCGCGGCGAAAGCCAGCGAGTTGACCGCAGAGAAGATGTCGGTCCAGCGCGCAAGGTAGAGCCCGAGCGGAATCAGAAGCGTCCAGGCGGCTCGCCATCTTAGCTTCTGGACGTTGAAGGGCTCGTCTTCAAGGCGGCTCACCGCCGTCACGAGCATGATGAACAAGCAAAGGGTCGCTCCGCCCCAAAAAAGCGCCGGCGTCTCGAAAACGAAAATCTGTCCCCTGGCCGCAACGGCTCCCAACAGAAAGTTCCCCGCTCGACAAAGTCCCATCAGCACATTGCCAAGGACGGGAATGTTCTTGCCTCCTGCGTCGTACGCAAGGATTGCCGCCACGAGCCCCGCCATGAGCCCGAGGGCACCGCAGGCGAAGGCGAGGGCCAGAGCCATGGCTCCCAGCAAGAAGCAAAGGGCCGTTGCCTCTCGCTCGGAGATGCGCCCCGACGGTATCGGCTTTCCTGGCGCCCTGCGAGCATCTGTGTCTCGGTCGAAGAGGTCGTTTGCAGCCATTCCGAGCCAGTAGGCGCAAACGCTCGCGCCGGCCACGAGGGCTGCTCTCGCGGGTGGAGCTGTCTCTGACGCATCGCCCAGAGCACCGGCAACAATAAACCCGGCGAGACTGTCCGAGACGGCCGTGGGCGTCAAGAAGACTCGCAGGAGCTCCAGGCACGCGCGAAACTTCTTCCTCACTTGATGTACTTCACAAGTGAAAAGCTCGGTCGCTGTACGAGCGCCAGGCCTGCCATATCTCGCTCCAGTTGGCCGAGACTGTCCAGGAGCGCGCTCGTGTAGACAGGTTTTTGAAGGAATCGAAGCCCGCCGAGCTCTGCCAGCCGAACCCCGCTGGGGGTTTTCGCCGACATGATCACCGATTGAATATTTGGAAGCCGCTTTGCGAGCCCCTGTGCTACCCGTGGGCCCGACATGCCAGGCATGTCAAAGTCCAGCAGCGCAAAATCGAAGCGAATGAGGTCGATGAGCCACTGCGCCTCGGCGTAAGTCTCCGCGTAGAGGGCCTCATGGCCCTTGGCCGCAAGAAACTCGGCGAGGCTCTCGCCGTGGGACCGGTAATCGTCCATCACCAAAATGCGCATGACTTTATCGTTAATGTCGCCGGGAAACGGAGCTATCCCCGCTAGCCACTTGGGCTCTCGATTTTCCTTGGCCCGGAAAATTCTGGCCAACCAAAGCCAGGATGGAATTTTGCATTCCAGTTTCAGTATACTGCCTCGGTACCAGCGGGTCCGAGCTTCACCCTATTTGCTCGGCCGGCGGCGAACGAGGACATAATGCTTTGGACAGGTCTGAGCCGATAAACGAAGGCTGTCAGGTGCCTTCCGTCGTTGGCCCCGCCGGGCCTCAGGCAACCACTGCGATTCCCCAGGAGTGGATAGGATAAAGCCTTGATCCAGAAATACACCGTCGTGCCAAGGGTTCCGGCCCGTCTGAAACCTCTCCTGTCCATCGCAGGAAACCTCTGGTGGATTGGCAATCGAAACGCGCTCGCCCTTTTCCGACGCATCGACATGGACCTGTGGGAGGAGTGCGTTCACAACCCCGTTCGCCTGATCGGCTCGCTCCACCCGGAGCGTCTTCGAACCCTTGCCGAGGATGCCGCCTTCCTGGCCCACATGGACTCCGTTCATGCTGAGCTGGAGGGTTACATGAGCTCATCGACCTGGTACATGCAGACTTACGGAGCCAAGCTCGAGGTAAAAATAGCGTACTTCTCTGCAGAATTCGGCATTCATGAGTGCCTGCCACTCTACTCCGGAGGTCTCGGAATCCTTTCCGGTGATCACATCAAGTCAAGTGACGAGCTCGGCCTGCCGCTTTGGGGCGTCGGTCTTTGCTACCAGCACGGTTACTACCGCCAGTATCTGAGCTCCGATGGCTGGCAGCAGGAGAGCTACCCGGAGAATGACTTTTACAACATGCCTGCGTCGCTTGTGCGGGACGAGGAAGGCCGTGAGGTCACGGTCGACGTCCACTTCCTGGGGAGACGCGTCGAGGCTCGCATCTGGAAGCTTGAAGTGGGCAGGGTGCCGCTCCACTTGCTCGACTCGAACCTCCCGTCCAACGAGCCCATGGATCGCGCGATCACGTCTCGCCTTTATGGCGGCGACCTCGACATGCGCATACGGCAAGAGCTTCTGCTCGGGATTGGCGGCATCAGAGCGCTTCTCAAGCTCGGCGTCGAGCCTACCGTCTGCCACATGAACGAGGGACACTCGGCGTTTCTTGCGCTGGAGCGGATCCGACTCCTCATGCAAAAGGCGGGGCTCAGCTTCGTCGAGGCCCGCGAGGCAATGGCTGCGGGAAACACCTTCACGACGCACACCCCGGTTCCAGCAGGCAATGACCGATTTCCACCGGACATGGTTCGCAGCTACTTCCGAGATTACGTGCCACTCCTCAAGATCTCGATGGAGACTTTCCTCGGGCTGGGCCGGGAAAACCCCGACGACCCCCGGGAGGACTTCTGCATGACCGTACTCGCGCTCAAGCTGGCGGCACACTCAAACGGCGTATCCCGACTCCACGGAACGGTCTCGCGCCGCATGTGGAAGCGTCTCTGGCCGGCGGTTCCAGAGCGAGAAGTTCCGATCGCGCACATCACGAACGGCGTGCACACTCTTTCGTGGCTATCGGACGAGTTTGCAAGGCTCTTCGAGCGGTACCTCGAACCAAGGTGGCTCGAGGAGCCCGTCAACCAGAGTGTGTGGCAAAGAGTGGAGGACATTCCTGACAGCGAGCTTTGGCGAGCGAAAGAGCGCCTTCGGGATCGTCTTGTCGGCTTCGTGCGAAACCGCCAGAAAAAGCTCCTCGAGCGGGCTGCGGCACCCATCGCAAAAATTCGTGCAGCGGACGAGATCCTGAACCCCGAGATCTTCACCATCGGTTTCGCCAGGCGTTTCGCGACCTACAAGCGTGCGGACCTTCTCTATCGCGACCTTCCGCGCTTGAAGCGCATTCTCCTCGACAAGGATCGGTCCGTGCAGCTCATCATTGCCGGCAAGGCGCACCCCCATGACCGTCCGGGCAAGGAGATCATGCGACAAATTGCGCAGATGGCGAAAAGCGAGGACGTGCACAGACACATCGTTTTTGTCGAGGACTACGACATTGATGTGGCTCGGCATCTCGTGCAGGGCGTTGATGTCTGGCTCAACACTCCTCTCAGGCCGCTGGAGGCGAGCGGCACGAGCGGAATGAAGGCCGCAATGAACGGCACCTTGAACGTCAGCATTCTCGATGGTTGGTGGTGCGAGGGCTACTCCGGCGACAACGGCTGGGCCATCGGGAGCGGCGAGGAGCATCCGGACCGCGAGTACCAGGATCAGACCGAGTCAACCATGCTCTACGACCTGCTCGAGAAGGAGATTATCCCCACTTTCTACAAGCGCGGAGCCGATGGAGTTCCACGGGAGTGGGTTCAGCGCATGAAGGCGTGTATCCGGACAATCTGCCCCCGATTTAACACGAACCGCATGGTGGAGGAGTACGCGGAGCGGATGTACCTGCCTGCCGCTATCCATTCGGCCATGCTTTCGAAAGACAACTACCGTCCAGCCAAGCTGCTTGCAGCCTGGAAGAACCATGTGAACGAGCACTGGCATGAGGTCTCAATCCTTGGGGTGCAAGCTGAGACATCGAGGGAGCTCGAGATCGGCGACAGCCTCGAGTTGAGGGTACGCGTCTTGTTGGGTGCCCTTCTCTCGGATGAGATCTCGGTCGAGGTTCTCTACGGTCCGATTGATGCCCAGGGGGAGATCGTGGCCGGAGACCCGCTACCTCTCAATTTCTTCTCGAGCGAGGGATCGGTGGCTGTCTTCGCGGGCTCAATCCCATGCCGAGGTGCAGGGCAGCATGGCTTCGTCGTGCGAGCTATTCCGTTCCGACGAGAACTGGCGAACAGGTTTGAGACGGGCAAGATCACGTGGTGGAGTGGTGTGCCTGCTGTCATTCCTGACAAGATCGCGGAAAAGGTCAGCAGCCTGCTGGTTTGAGGTCAGAGAGACCGCTCTGGCGCTCCTCGAGAGCCCCCGCCTCCGGTGGACAGCTGTGAGGCTGAACAATGATTGCTCACGCTCTCAGCTGGCCAACGGCTTGGGCCCGGGTGGTCGCCCCGGACCGTTTTCGCGCCCGAAGGGGCCTTGCCGTGGACCCGCTCGTCGGTCGTGAGGAGGACGCTCCCTCTCCGCTCGGGCCCTGTGGAGATCCTCGATGAGCTGCTCTATGCGCCTTAGCTGTCGGCCCATGTCGTGGATCTCGTGGCGAAGGTTTTCAATCCCTCGCAGCCGTATGGGACGGGGGCCCTGCTGGCTCCGCCCCTCTGGAGCTCCGGGCGAATCGCAATCGGGGCAGCGACCTTGCGGGCCGAAGACCCCGTCCCTGGCCCGAAGAGGACCAGCAGCTCTTGGCCCCCTGTGGCGGGGCCCGTGTTCCGGCCCGCGCTCGGCTGAGTCGCCCCGACGATCACCCCTGTCGCCTTCATCGGATGCTTTCCCCGCTCGCCTGCCGCCTTGCCAGGGTCGCTGGTCCCCATCCCTGATCCTTCGCTTCCTGGCCTCCTGGAGGCGACCTTCAAGGGTCTCCACCTCGGCCTCGGCCTTTTCAAGTTGCTCCGAAGGGCCTTTCTCCCGCAGCTCGTTTCGCTTCCTGCGGACCACCGCGAGCCTTTCCTCAAGCGCAGCCATTCGCCCGGTGCCTTCCCCTGCGTCCCGCCGCGGTCGGCCGACGTCCCCGGCAAGCTGGCGCGCCTCTCTCTCGAGTTCCTCCGCCAGGTCGCCCTGACCCCGTTCTCGAGCCTTGCTGGATGCACGCAGAAGGTGCTCCACAGCCCTGTGGGTGGCGTTCTCCGGGTGCCCGTGGGTAATCTCTCCGGCAGCTGCTGGGCCGGACTCCACCTCCCGGGCTTGGGGCCTGGATTCCTCTCTGGGCGCTGCCTCGTCCTTGTCTGACTTCTGCTCCTGGCTACCGAGAGGCTGCGTGATGACCGCCAGAGCGAGGAAAGCACCAACAAGCTCATGAACCTTCATGAAAGCTCCTTCTTGAAAGTGAGTCATCCGTTACCGACGACTCGAGGAAATGGATCCAGGGCCAGCACCTTTTCAACAGGCTGCCACCCATTAACTTCGCGGGAGCCCCCGATTTATTGCCCGGGATCGCTCCGTCTCAGCTTCGCTGTTGCCGGCACCACCCACCCAGTAATCTCACGGCAGCCTTCCTTCAGTCCTGACTGGGGGGTGTAACGCTGCCTGGCTCGCACCGGGGGCAGAAGGGTCCCTTCAGGAGCTCGATTCCCAGCTCGCAGCCCATGTTGTCCATCAGGGATTCGATGCCGTCTCGGTAATGACAAACTTTCAGCGCGCCGCACTCACAGGGAGGCAAGTCTTTCCGCGGGATCACGATGGTACTTTCGACTCGCTGGCTCACTCGTCCTCGCCCTGAAGCTCGATCTGCTGCAGCTTTGCCCGGGTCTTCGTTGCGCGGTTGTCCCGAATGTAGGTCAACTCAACCTCGTCGCCAACGGCGTAATGCTCGAGCAAGTCCCGAAGGCCGTTCAAGTCGGTGACCTCCTTGCCGTTGACGGCAGTGACAATGTCGCCGAGTTGCTCCACTTCGCCATCGGCCCGGACTCGGGTGCCCCGCAGCCCTGCCTTTTCAGCCGCACTTCGAGGCGCGACAAAATCAATCATGGCACCACGAATACCGTGGTACTTGGCCCAGCTATCGGGCACGGTCGCAATGCCGAGCCCGGCGCCCTGGACCTTGCCGCGGTTCTTGATGATTTGATCCGCGTACCTGCGGATGATATCCACCGGAACCGCGAACCCGATCCCGGCCGAGACTCCGCTTGGGCTCAGGATCGCAGTGTTCATTCCGATCAGTTGACCCGAGGAGCCGAGGAGGGGTCCCCCCGAATTTCCGGGGTTGATCGCGGCGTCCGTCTGGATGACGCCGGCGATCTGGCGGCCGCTGAGTGCCTGAATCTCACGGTCGAGAGCGCTGATCACACCAACAGTGAGGGTCTGATCGAGGCCGAAGGGGTTTCCGATCGCAAGCGCAGTCATTCCAACTTCGAGATCGCTGGATCTTCCGAGCTTGATGGGGTGAAGCTGCTCTGCGGGCGCTTCGATCTGGATCACCGCAAGCTCCTTGTCGACGAAAACCCCGACCCTCTTGGCCTGATAGATCCCGTCAGCCAGCTTTACGCGGATCGAGCTGGCCCCCCTCACAACGTGGTAGTTGGTAATAATGTGCCCTCGCTTGTCCCAGACGAAACCGGAACCTGTACCCTGAGGAACTTCCTGAAGGTTGCGAGAAAAGGGTCCGCGCCGCACGACTGTGTTGTTTGAGATGAACACGACGGACTTGGAGGCCTGACGGAAGATCTCGACCACCTGTCGTTCGGCGGCGAGCACGGGGGTTGAAGTCTCCTGGGCAACCACTGGCGGAGGCAACGGAACCCGCCCCCTTCCAAAGCAGGCGCCGAAGAGAAAACCGACGCCGATGGCGGCAAGAATGCATGGGAGAGCTGAGGAGTGGATTCGTCCGGAATTCCATGCGGGCCTGGTTTTCTTCGAGTTCATCGAGGGAGCTCCTTTCAAGATTCTGTTCTCCGAAATCGAGCGGTGATTCTACAAGACAGGAGACGATTGAGGAGTCCGCTCGTTTCAGATCACGGCAGACTTCTTGACAAGGAGCTCGGGGCTTGCCTAAGATCTCGCCACGTTCAAGCTGACTTTACGCCATTGTCATGGAAAGAGTTACGAGCCACAAGGTCGTGAGCTTGTCTCCCGTCTCCTGGTTTTCTGGGGGACTTTCTGCCGCAGATGAAGGTGCCATGGATCTCTCGAAGATCAAGGATTTGAAAGACCTCCAGTCGCTGCTCGAGTTGATGGGCAAGTTCGAGCTCGAAGAGATCGAACTGGAAGGAGAAGGACACAGGATCCGTCTCAAGAAGGCTGGTCCGACCGTACAACGCGAGTTCGTGAGCTATCCGCAGAGCTTCCCGACCCAGGCCTGGAGCGGGGGACCTGCAATGCCGCAGGCGGTGGGGGGCGGCTCTCCGGGAGCTGCTGGCGGCCCTGCCGCGCTCCCCGCCAATGTGCGGGAGGTGACTTCGCCCATGGTGGGCACCTTTTACCGGTCATCCAGCCCAGAGTCTGAGCCCTTTGCAAAGGAGGGCGACAACGTCACCGCAGATCAGACCGTGTGCATCATCGAGGCCATGAAGGTCATGAACGAAATCCCCTCGGGGGTTGCAGGCGTCATCCGGGAGATCCTTGCCAAGAACGGGGAGTCCGTCGAATTCGGCCAGGCCCTCTTTCGCATCGAGGTCGCACTGTAATGGTGAGGACCTGAGACGGTGAAGAAGTTCACCAGAATTCTCATCGCCAACCGAGGCGAAGTGGCGCTCCGCATTCTTCGTGCGGCCAAGGAGCTTGATATCGAGACAGTTGCCGTCTTCTCCGAGGCCGACCGCAACTTGTTGCACCTCGAGTATGCCGACAGAAAAATTTGCATCGGCCCCGGGCCCAGCCTCCAGAGCTACCTCGACATACCCAAGATCATCAGTGCGGCCGAGATTACCGATGTCGACGCCATCCACCCTGGATATGGCTTCCTGGCCGAAAACGCACACTTTGCTGAGATCTGCAAGTCCTGCAGCATCGAGTTCATTGGGCCCTCCGTCGAGGCCATCAGGGCTCTTGGCGACAAGGGCAAGGCCCGGGAGTTGGCGAAAAAGGTGGGCGTGCCGTGCGTCCCCGGCTCCCAGGGGATTCTCCCGGACGACAAGGAGGCCCTTAGGGTCGCGCACGAGTTCGGTTATCCCGTGATCATCAAGGCCGTTGCCGGCGGAGGTGGCAGGGGGATGCGTGTCGCTCACAACGACGTGAGCCTCGTCAATGGCTTCCTGCAAGCCCGGGCAGAGGCGGAGGCGGCCTTCAAGAACCCGGACGTCTACCTCGAGAAGTTCATCGAAAAGCCTCGCCACGTCGAAATCCAACTCCTCGCCGACCACTATGGGGAGATCGTGCACCTGGGTGAGCGCGATTGCAGCTTGCAGCGCCGCCACCAGAAGGTCATTGAGGAGTCTCCGTCCCCCGGGCTTCCGGAGGAGACCCGTCAGGCCATGGGCGAGGCGGCCAAGAAGCTTGCAAGGGCCGCTGGCTACCACAACGCCGGCACCTGCGAGTTCCTCGTTGACCGAGAGGGCAAGTTTTATTTCATCGAGGTGAACACCCGGGTACAGGTGGAGCATCCCGTGACCGAACTTGTCACGGGAATTGATATCATCAAGGAGCAAATCCGGATCGCCTGCGGAGAGCCACTCGGCTACACGCAGTCGGATATCCAGCTTCGCGGCGTGGCGATCGAGTGCCGTATCAATGCCGAGGACCCTGCCAACAACTTCAAGCCGTCGCCGGGCCTCATCACGAAGTTCCAGGCGCCGGGCGGTTTCGGCGTGAGAGTTGACACGCACATTTATTCCGGCTATCGCGTCCCTCCTCACTACGACTCGATGATTGGTAAGCTGATCGTTCACCAACGCACCCGGGACGAGGCCATTGCCACCATGCGCCGGGCGCTTGACGAGCTCAAGGTGGAGGGGATAGCAACTAACGTGCCGCTTTTGAAGGAGATCTTCCGGCACTTCCACTTCCTGCGTGGTAAGGTGCACACCGGGCTGATCGAAGAGTACTTCATGGGTTGAGTGGAGACGGTTCTTCTGCGAAGACCCCCTCCATGGCCGTCCGGGCTATATGCCTGGACGGTATCGCCTGGACGGTATCACAGCGCGGTGAGGTCACAGTTTGCAACGATTCGGGCTCACGCCCCGTCCTGAAGTGCAACTGGCCACTCGCGCCGGGTCTCGAGTGCCGAATTGTAGAACTGTAGAGCGCTTTTCTTGCTTGGGCGCGATGGAGAGAATCCGCCCGCCCCGTTGCCATGAACTGCCGTGCCCGATATATTTTATGTCTTCCCCCGGGTCATTCCCTGATTCCCTCAACCGCCAGGTTTGGAGACTGCAACATGCTCAAGAGAGCCCCCCAAGGGTTTCTTATTGCCTTCGCTCGCCGGAAATCGCTTCGCTCGCACGGCTTCACCCTGATCGAGATCCTGATCGTGATCAGCATCATCGCGCTCCTCTCGAGTCTCATTCTCGTGGCGGTCCAAAAGGCGCGCAAGAGCGCCAATGAGGCCATCGTAAAGACCGAGGTTTCGAGTCTGGCTCAGGCCCTGGAGCAATACCTGCAGGAGGAGTCGGAATACCCTGGCATGTCGAAAAAGATTGCCGCCGACGTGAACCAGTTTCCAGACCTCTACAATGCCCTCTTCGGCGAGAGGCGACCCAATGGGCCCGGCGGTCGTAGCGCGCCCTACATGAAAATCGAGGAGAAAAAAGTGGTGGTCTGGGACAATGATACGGACACGTATGTGCCTTGCACCCGCGAGCAGCTCCGAAACCCCAAGGTCACGAAGTACCTGGTGGACCCGTGGGGCAACCCTTACATCTACCGTGCCAACAAGGGCCGGAAGCGTGAGGACTTCATGCACAACGTGCAAGCGGCAGATATCTATTCCCTGGGTCCCAACAGCAGGGACGATACTGCCGAGGGCAGTGAAGCGGATAACGATGACATCGGAAACTGGTAGCCGAGCCAGCGGTTTTACGCTGATCGAAATCATGGTGGTGATGGCCATCATGGTGACGCTGTTCGCGCTCGTCGCTTTCGGCGTGACCGGCTTGCGTGGCAAGGCCGCAGAACGAGCCACAAGCGCTCTCATCATCCGATTGGACTCGTTTCTGGACGACTACAAGCAGAGGACGGGGTCTTACCCGCCGGACGGCTTCGACTCTCCCGTCAAGAATGACCAGGGCACCTCGATCAAGGGCTCCGCTTGCCTCTACTATTTCCTCTCGCAGAAACCCGTTCTCCTGATCGAGATTCGAGCCGGCAAAAAGTTTATCCAGGAGCTCCCTCCGATCACCAAGTTCAAGGAGAGCGAGCTCAGCAACCCGGATCCCAGCTTCCCCGATGCCCGAGAAATTATCGACGGCTGGGGAAATCCGATTCATTACGACAACACAGAAGATGGCCAGTTCCAGCCCCAGCGGGGAGATTGCCATTTTCCGCCCATCGACGATGAGGAGCACCCGGGCGACCCCCGCTCGGGCAGCTATGCGGTCGGAAGCAAAAATGCTGTGGATGAACCCGGAATCCAGGGCCTGGGCTACGATATCTGGTCGTTTGCCGAGCAGGGCCACGAGGTGAAGGAGATCCTTCACCTTCCAATCGCCACGTGGAACATTAAGGAGGATTGACTCATGGTCTTCCACGGGTGGATTGCTCGAAATCCGAAAAGGGGGGGAAATCTCGTGCCATCAGGCATAGGCGCGTTCACCCTGATCGAGCTCATGGTCGTGGTGGCGATTATCGTCATGGCGGCTGGGCTCATGACGCCCACCATCACCGACTTCTTCAAGAACCGGAAACTCGATGGTATCCGGGGCCATTTTGGCGCGGCCTTTAACCAGGCTCGTCTGGCTGCCGTCAACCAGGGCAAGCCAATGAGCCTCGTGTTCTTCCGTGAAGGTGTCCGCATCTATGACGAGACGCGGCACGCCTTTGATCCCAAGTATTCGTTCAGCCCCGACACGGCACCGTTCTCGAGCGACAAGGTCTGGTACGTTCTCGGCTTCGACCGCAAGAAGCCGAGTCTGGCACTCCCGGAGTACAAGCAATGGGAGAAGAACCAAAAAGCGTCTCAAGAAGCCATCAAGGAGGCGGCCGGTGCAGGCACTCCCGCTGCCAGAACCTCCAGGTCGCGGGGTGCCCCCAAGGGGCAAATGTTCAACGTCAACGGCCTGCCCAAACTCACCTTTCAGCGGGATGGCAGCGTTGTGTTTGGCACCGGTAGCGATGTCTCCTCGAGCGAGTTCAGTGCAAGGCAGGTGCCCGATAACGCCGACATTATCATCTACCAGGTGGGTAACACGACAGCTTGTTTCATGGACATACGTCCCATGGGCCAGCTTCGGAGCAAGATCGAGCCCCTGGAGGCGGCTGTGCCGAAGCCAACGGTCGATGGAGTTGAATCCTCGGCTGGCGATCGCTTCGAGCTCGAGTACGAGACCCCCAAGCCGAAGTCCGATTCAGAAGGAGAAGAGGATTGAACGCTCCCGACAGATTGAATCGTGAAAGACACCGATTCGAGCGTCTTGCTGGATTTTCCAGGGCGCCGGTGATGTCGGGCTTCACCATCCTCGAGGTCATGATCGCCACGGCAATCCTGACCCTGGGCCTCGCGGGGATCCTGGCTCTCTTCCCGGTGGCTATCCATTACGGCAAGCAAGTTGTTGAGCGCTCATCGGCCAGCGTCATCGCGGAGAGTGTCGCGGAGGCCATCCGACACGGCCTTCGTAACAACCTGCGGTCGGTCAAGCAATCTGGCGGCGGCGGCGAGACGTATCACTATTTCATCTTCAATCATGACGGCGTCCAGGATCCCATACCGTCCAGGAAGGAGCTCGAGAAGCCGGAAAAGGGCTACTACATTCTGCTCCCGCGATTCAAGTCAGGGAGTGAAGGTGTCTTCTCGAATCCAGATGCTGCGCAGCAGGTGGCGAAGACTTTCGTCTATCCAGAGTCAGACAACCCTCCCAACGGCGGCGGCAACTCGTTCGTGAGCGATGACGACGGCGACGACTATTCCCGAAAGCTCACCCAGGGCGGGACTGTCCGCGAGGTCTTCGTCGACAAGACCTACAGACTTGGAAGCACGCTGCCGCCCGAAGATGGGTCCGCGGCAGGCGAAGACGTGCTGGAAGACCAGAAAATTGAGACTTTGAAGCAGTACTCGTACGCTTTTGAGATTCAATCTTCCACCGCTGATGCCAATCTGAGCTTTCTGGGGCAGCCCTTCAAGCCAGCCAATCGGCTCTACCGAGTGCGGGTGATGATCTTTCGCGGCTTTCCGAGGACCGAGGGGAACCGTCCGGCAGTGCTCCAGGAGCCGGTCCTGCCAGTGTTTGAGCTCGATTTCGAGGTGTCCATATGAGGCGAAAGATTCCAAGATGTCCTGATGCTGAACGTCCGATGAACGGTATTTCGAGGGCGACTTCCCTTGAGGCAGCTCCTTTTCGGGGTCGAATTCGTGGCGCGCAATCAGGAGGCTTCACCCTGATCGAACTCATGGTTGCGCTGGCATTGTCGGCGATGATTTCTGCGAGCATCATGTTCATATCCTCCCAGGCGCGTCTCTCCTACGATGGCACCGTCAAGAAGGTCGACGTCTACAATCGGTTCCGTTTTGTCTTCAAGGCGCTCGAGAGCGATATCAGCCAGTGGATTCCGACCAGCGAGCTTGAGTTTTATACCGACGGCCGTGGCCGTGGTGCCAAGGTCAACCGCCATTGGGATCCAGGCGAGGAGCTGCCCGACCGACCGGACGCCAAGGGCTTCGGCGTCATCGATGGGGGGGAGATCGGTCAGTACGACGAGTACGCCCAGATCCTTGAGATGCAGTACAAGAGCCGGGAGCCGTCTCAGACAGAAGAGAAGATTCACGACTGCTATCAGCTCTACTTTCGAAGCTTGACGTTTGTAAATGGCCAGATGCGCGTGGCCAACGTCGAGTACATGCTAGTGGACCCCAATTACCTCCAGAACAATGATGGCCAATCGCCGCCGGCCTCGGCAAGGGGGGGCGAGCGAAAGTTGGATCCCGCGCCCCGGCAGGTGAAGCCCGAGAACGTACAGAATTTGAGCCTCGTGAAGGTCGTCCGATACCTCGAGATCTCTTACGACAACATCCAGAAGATCAACCTCACTCCCGTGAAGCGGGAAGTGATCGAAGTTTCAAGCAACGTCACAGATTTCTCCGTCGAATACCTTGTGGATCGCGATTTCCGCGGCAGGGGGAACCCACAATTCCGCAAGCCGTCGGCAGACTTTGCCCAGCCCAGCGAGGCCGCAACTCGGCCCAAGCACATGCCCGACCTGGGCCTGCCCCAAAGAGGCGCCTACCGGAAGCTTTTCGGCTACGGCACGGTGAAGCTCAGCGAAAAGATGCAGCTTGCGGTCGCGTTCCCTGCACACCAGGGTGACGAACAACTGACCAAGGGCAGCGGTGGCGGCGGAGAACACACGCCTGTACGCTTCGGCTTCCAGGGCAATCAGGAGATCTCTTTCACCGAGCTAACGCCTGGCGACAAGATATTTTGCTTCCGTGGGTCTAGCCGCGGCGAGGCAGCTCAAGGAGCAGCGGGTGCGGCTGCCGGGAACGCAAACCAGTTCATCAGGTTCCCCGACGGGGAGTACACGGTGAAGACCAACCTCGATGGCCTCCTCGAATTCGAGGAGGACATTGACAGCACTGACTGGAACGGCCAGTCGCAAAACAGCATCTACTACAAGGCGGCCTACATGCCGTCCGCGGTGCGAATGAAGCTCCGCATCGTGGACGACAAGGGCGAGAATCCAAAGACGATGGAAAAGGTGATCTGGCTTCGACGCCGTTCACGGTGAACTCGATAGCCTGGTCAACAATTCGGCTCTCGCGGCTGGAGGGTTTCTTGACGCAGAGCGCGGTCAGCTTACACGCGATCCGCGTTCATGCTCGTGAGGAACTCAGCGTTCGACTTGAATTGCTTGATCTTGCCCTTCAGAAGCTCCATTCCCTCGACCGGGTTCATGTCGTGGAGGACTTTCCGAAGCACCCACATTCGGCGTTGCTCGTCAGGGTCAAAGAGCAGCTCCTCCTTGCGGGTGCCAGAGCGTGTAATATCAATCGCGGGCCAGACGCGCTTGTCGGCAAGGCGACGGTCAAGGTGGAGCTCCATGTTTCCGGTGCCCTTGAACTC
>SXIK01000030.1 GCA_005772855.1 Planctomycetia bacterium
CCGCAAACCCCCTCCTCGGCGCTTGATGGGCGCCGGGCGCCTCTGGCGCGAGCAGCCGCAACCTTTCGCAGGCTGCAAAAGGTCTCATCACTGCCCGCGTGCGGTATAACAAGTGGCTCCCCTCGAAGGACTCCACTCACTTTCTTGGGGGGAGTTGGTAACCTTCCCGGTTCAGCCTGATGCGGTAGAGGCTGCTGCCTGCGGTGATATAGAGGAGCTTTGCGTCCTTGCCTCGGCCAAAGCCAACGTTGGTGGGAGGTTCGGTCTTGATGTAGGCCAATTCCTTTCCTTCCGGCGAATAGACGTAGATGCCCGGCCTGTTTTCGGCACGAACAGCAACATACAGATTGCCGTCCTTGTCACAAACCAAACCATCGGGGCCATCAAAGGGCGCGTAATCGACCAGAAGCTTGCGAAATTTTGCAGTTCCGTCCGGCGCCAGGTCGTACGCCGAGAGAGCCATGAGCTGCTTGCGAAGGGGTGTCTGCACCTTGTCGGCCTGCGTGGTCTTGCCCTTGTTCAGCCGGTCGATAGCAGTCGCGCCGTTGTCGTGGCTCACCACATAGAGAGTCTTCTGGTCGGGGGAAATGCAAACTCCATTCGTCTTGCCAGCGTCGGTAACAACGCGATGGATCGAACCGTCGGGGTCGATGCGATAAACGGCGACAACCGGCTGGTCGATCGGCTCGTGCCCCAAATAGCGAGGATCGCTGAAATAGATGCGCCCCTTCTCGTCGATGGTGATGTCGTTGGGGGAGTTGAACGGTCGCCCCTCGAAGAGGCCAGCAATGATGTAGCTCTTGCCCGTCTTCATGTCGGTGCGAGTGACGCGCCGCCCACCAAAGTCGGCTCCTTCGGCGACAATAATGTTCCCCTCCGCGTCGAACTTGATGCCATTGGACATGCCGCTGGGGGAGCGGAAAATCGTCGTCCTACCGGTCGTGGGATCGAACTTCCAGATGAACCCCGCCTCCATCACGCCCTTGTCGTCACGAGCGACGTGCGAGAAAGTAATCTCACTGAAGTAGACCATGCCGTCGGGGGCAACAGAGACTCCTTCGGTGAGCACCTTCGATTCAAACAGCTTTTCCACCTTCGCATCAGGTGGAACGATGGGTTCGTTGGCCCCAAGGTTATCAGCCAGGAAGCAGGACAGGACGAGGTAAATAGGTGAAAACAAGGCAGCGCGGGAAAGCATGGGGGTCCTCCGGGGAAAAGCAGAAAAGCAGTTGGGGAAAAACTTGACGTTGAGGAGTCGCCAAGGGGAGCCAGGGAACCAGGCCGTCCAGGCGAATGAGTTGAAGGAACAGAAGGCCGCTGTCAAGCCATACTCCTCGCGGGGGAGAAAGACCTCCCCCGCACCGGCAGCCGGGTGCCTCCTGCGTTGATGATGGGTGAGCGTCAGCAAGAATGTCCCAGTCATGGCCGCGCGGAGTATACTCATACCCCTTGGGTTTGGGGCGCGGGAACCTGCGGTTTCACCGATTTCTTTGCTTCCTCGCGGACAAAGAGCGCGACAAAGGTTCCAAGGAAGACAAGCACCATGGGCCCGTAGATGATGCCCATGGGTCCGAACGCGTTGATACCGCCAAGAATCGCGAGAAAGAGCCACAGGGAGTGGACTCGCAGGCCGTCCCGCATGAGGTACGGCTTCAAAAAATTGTCCAGGAGTCCGATTCCAATCGACACGACGAGCAAGAACGCCGCTTGCCAGTAGTGGCCCAGAAGAAGCTGGTAGCCCATCATGGGCACCGTGACGATCGTCGTCCCGAGAGGGGGGATCATCGCGCAGATGAGTGTGAGGAAACCCCAGAGAACCGCAGGCACGCCAATGATCGCATAGGCCAGCGTGGCGCAGAGGCCCTGCGCAAAGGCAGTGCCGAGGGTTCCTCGAATGATCGAACGACTCACCTCTACGAACGTCTGGACCACCCGATCAGCTTGCGCAGGCTCGATCGGAATCTGCCGCCGGATGGAGGCGAGCAGCGGAGTTCCGTCCTTGAGGAAGAAAAAGAGGACCAGAAGCATGAGGCAGAACTTGAGAAAGACCTGAAACGTTCCAGAGACGATCGGGAAGATGCTCGCGCGAATCCAGGCAAAGGCATCTCCAAGCTTGGCCCAAACAGGCTCCTCGGAAGCCCTGGCAGGATTCGCCTGGGCAGGGTCAAGCCCGTCCTGGGCTCCGACCCATGGCCCCCGCTCGCACCACCCCAGGATACGCGCCCACGCCTCTTGCACCCAAGGGTTGTTCTTGTAGAAGTCCTTCTTCTCGAAGTCATGCCTTTGCGCCCACACTTCCATCACAGCCTCCTTGTCCGGCATCTCTCCAACTATCGCCCAACCCACCCACACGAGCGGCACGAAGACAGCCAGCACCAGGACTCCGCAGGTCATTCCCGAGGCCAGGCCTCGCCGGGTCCCGCCGACCTTGCGGAGAATCAGACAGAAGAGCGGATAAGCTGTGATCGCTACCAGGAGGGCCAAGACGATCGGCGCCAGGAAGGGCGAGAAGATCAGATAGGCGCCAAGCAGGAGCACCGCCAAGGCGATGAGAAGCACCAGCATCGCTGGGGTTTTTTGCTGGCGGACAGGGTCGCGTGGAACCCAACGTCCGTGTCGCGAGCCGGGTAGCCCCTGATCACGGGGACGTTGCAGCGAGTGCCGAGAATCCATGTCCTGCCCTCCGCCGCCACCCCGACGATGACGCCACCGCTTCCCTTGCCGCGCCCCTTCAGACGATCCTGGCAATGGCCCCCGCGGTGGAGCGCGTTCCTTATCCCGTGGCGGCTGATTCTGCTCGCGAGGCCCTTCGTTCACAGCGCATTCTTTGCAATGTAATTCAAGATCCCACGGATAGAAACAAACCCAACGGGCAGGCCTTCCCTTACGATTGGAATGTGCCTGTAGCCGCCCACTGCCATGCAATTAAGGGCCTTGGCGATCGTGTCCTGCTCACAAAGGGCCTGCGGACGCGGCGTCATGACATCCTGGAGAAGGGTCCAATCCAGCGGCTCTCTTCTGGAACCCAGCCCGCGACAGAGGTCTCTCTCGGTAAAAATACCCACCAGCGTGTCCTTCTCGTCGACGACGAGGACGCTACCAAACCTCCTCTCCCGCATCAACTTGACGGCCTGCGCAACCGTGTCGCGAGCCGTCAGGGTGATTGGGCGCGGAGCGTTCAGCTGCGAGAGCGGGTCCTCGAGAATCAACTCGTGGATACGACCCCGTTTCGGCTGCGGAATGGCCCCCACGGCTGCCAGGTCGCCCTGGCAGATCTCGCACGTGTCCTGACCCTCAAGGATCTCATGAGCGCACGACGGGCATTCCATGGGCTTTACCTTTAAGTTCTGAAGGTGGGAAGCATTACTCGACCGTCCAGGTGTCACCTGAAGCGATCAAAGCCTGCAAGTTCCCGGCTCCAGGCTTCGCCATCGCGGTCTTGATTTGTTTCTGCACCAGCTCGTCGTATGTCTCCCGCCGCTCCGAGCGGAAGACGCCCAGGGGCACCGGAAACTCAGGCTCGTTCAGGTGCGTGAGCAAGTAGGCGAGAGTTGGGTCCTCGGCACTCTCATCGTGGACGAGGAGATCCGCGGGAGGTGCTCCCGCAGTGAACTCCACGACCTCTGCCTTGAGTCCCCGCAGGCGGATGCCTCGATTCCGTTCCTTGCCGAAGACAATTGGCTTCCCGTGCTCCAGGATGACCGTCTTGTCCTTCCGCACCGCTATGTCAGCAAACGACTCGAAAGCTCCGTCGTTGAAGATGTTGCAATTCTGATAGACCTCCACGAACGCCGAACCCTTGTGATCCGCGGTTCGCTCAAGGATCTCCTGCAAGTGCTTCGTATCGGTGTCGAGCGTGCGAGCCACAAAGGTCGCCTCAGCCGCGAGGGCGATCAGGAGGGGATTGATCGGTTGCTCCACCGTGCCAACCGGGCTCGACTTCGTCTTCTTGCCGAGCTCACTTGTCGGAGAATACTGCCCCTTCGTGAGGCCATAGATGCGATTGTTAAAAAGCACGATCTTCAAGTCGATGTTGCGGCGAAGAGCATGAATCAAGTGGTTGCCGCCAATTGAGAGGCCATCTCCATCGCCCGTCATGACCCAGACCTGAAGCTCCGGCCGCGTCGTCTTGAGGCCGGTCGCAAAGGTCGGGGCACGTCCGTGGATACTGTGAAACCCGTACGTGTTCATGTAATACGGAAACCGGCTCGAACAGCCGATCCCGGAGATGAAAACCACGTTTTCTCTGGGGATCTTGTGCCGGGCGCAAATTCCCGGCATCACCTTCTGCATCTGTGCCAGGATGGAGTAGTCCCCACAGCCGGGACACCAGCGAACAATCTGGTCGCTGGTGAAGTCCTGCTTCGTGTAAGTGAAGCTATCCTTCGGTTCGGGCAAGACGGCCGCTGGCCCGCTGGCCTGCACGGGCGAAAGAAGCGGCGAATCGCCCAAGGAGAGAGAATTCTTGGTGTCACTCATGGGTGTTTAGAGAAGCTCCTCGATCTTTTTTTCAATTTCCTTGATCTTGAAAGGTTGGCCTTGAATCTTGTTCAGGCCGATCGCGTTGACCAGGTAACGGTCGCGCAGAAGCAGGCGGAGCTGACCCATGTTCATCTCCGGCACAAGAACCTTCTCGAAGCGGGAAAGAACGTCGCCCAGATTGTTCGGGAACGGGTTCAAGTAGCGCAAATGAGCCGCCGAGACACGGCCTCCGCGACGGCGGACGCGGCCAACGGCCTGATCGATGGCGCCGTAAGTGCTCCCCCACCCAATCACAAGGATGTCACCACCCTGTGGATCGCCCACCACTTCAATCGGGGGAATGTCATTGGCTATGCGCGCAACCTTTTCAGCGCGGACCTTCACCATCTTTTCGTGGTTCTCGGGATCATAGCTCACATTGCCGGTGACCTCCTCCTTCTCGATCCCGCCAATTCGATGCTCGAGCCCCGGCGTGCCGGGACTGGCCCAGGGACGGGCAAGCGTCTCGGGATCCCGCTTGTAAGGCTTGTAAGTGGCCGGATCCGTCGCGAACTTGACCGAGATCTTGGGGAGGCTCTCGACCCTGGGGATGGACCAGGGCTCGGCGCCGTTGGCGAGGTAACCGTCAGAAAGCAGGATCACAGGGACCATGTGCGTCAACGCAATCCGGGCCGCCTCGATCGCCATGGTGAAACAATCGCCCGGGGTGCAGGGCGCCACGATGCAGAGCGGGCACTCGCCGTTGCGACCAAACATGGCCTGGAGCAGATCTGCCTGCTCGGTCTTGGTCGGAAGACCGGTCGACGGTCCGCCTCGTTGCACGTTCACGACCACGAGCGGAAGCTCAGTCATGACCGCGAGACCCAGTGCCTCGGACTTCAGAGCGATGCCAGGGCCGCTGGTGCCAGTCAGACCCAGCGCTCCGCCGAAGGCGGCACCAATCACCGCGCCGATCGCGGCAATTTCGTCTTCCGCCTGAAAGGTGTAAACGCCAAAATCCTTGTGGCGGGAGAGCTCGTGAAGGATGTCGCTCGCAGGTGTGATGGGGTAGCTGCCATAGAAAAGAGGCCGGCCCGAAAGCTTGGAGGCTGCAATGAATCCTAGCGCCGTGGCCTCATTGCCCATGATCATCTTGTAGGTGCCCCTGGGGAGCACGGCCTTCGAGACGCGGATCTGGTTCGGAACGATCTCCACCGTATCGGCGTAGTTGTAGCCGGCCTGCATGGCCAGAATGTTGGCCTCGGCAATTTCGGGCTTCTTGCCAAACTTCTCCCGGATTGCACGCATCGTCGACTCCATCGATCGATCGTAGACCCAAAACATCAGCCCGAGCGCAAACATGTTCTTGCAACGCGCCGCGTCCTTTTGGCCGATCCCCGTGGGCTTGACGGCGAGAACTGTCAAAGTCGAGACGGGGACCTGGACGACCTGGTATCCGGCAAGCGAGTTGTCTTCCCGCGGATCCACGGCATAGCCAGCCTTCTTTAGGTTGTTCCCGCCGAAAGCATCCGAGTTGAGAACAATCATGCCGCCTTGGGTGAGGTCCCCAAGGTTGACTTTCAAGGCAGCGGGATTCATGGCCACCAAAACTTCCGGCGCATCCCCGGGAGTCTTGATATCAAAGCTCGAAAAATTGAGCTGGAAGCCGCTCACTCCCGGCAACGTCCCGGCAGGGGCCCGAATCTCGGCAGGGAAATCGGGAAGCGTGCTGATATCGTTCCCAAGTAGGGCTGCGTTGTGTGTGAACATGGAGCCCGTCACCTGCATGCCGTCACCGGAATCCCCGGCGAAACGGATGATGACGTTTTCGTGCTCCTCGATGCTTCCTGGCTTATGCCCGGACGTTGACTCTTCAGTTTTCAATGGCATTGGATTCCCGGATCACGTTGCTTGAGGTTCGGCGATCACGCTGCGCTTCTACGTTGTCTATGCTCCCGCCCCTGCGCCCGTCCATCATTTTCTTACTATTCCCCTTCCCGGCGAGTTGCGTCCCCACCCAGGGACGGCGGCAGATTCATGACCTCAACAGGGAAGAAGGCCGCAAGGTAACTAATGATATCTCTCACGGAGAGAACTCCCATGAGCTGCCCCTGCACGTCCACCAGGGGCAAGTGCCGATAACCACCATCGGTCATGAGCTGAATGGCCTCATCCAGGCTCTGATCGAAGCTGAGCATCCTCGGACTTGTCGTCATGACCGCCCCGGCGGTCGTTCCCGTGGGGTACGCGTTCCCCGCGATCTTGTCCAGGTAGTCCCGTTCGGTGAAGATTCCGATCGGCGCTCGATTCCGGACGATCACGACGCACCCGCCGGAGTCTCCACGGAGCAATTCAAGTAAAGCGGCCAGAGGCGTCTCCGCCAGTGCCGTCGCTGGACGCGCACGGCAAAGAGCTCCGACCCTCTCCTTGCGAAAGACTTCCTCAACGCTCTGAGCTTCGGCGATCCTGCTTTGCATGGGGTTGGCTCTGGGGGGGACGGCGGGCTTTACGGTTAGCCTCGCTAAAGAGCGTAGCCTCCGCCCACCCAGAATCTCGCTGAACATACCGTAATTCCTGGAAAGACTAAAGCAGTTTTTGAACGATTTCTCGGGGCGCCTGGAGCCGTTTCCTGTCTGCCTCGACAGTTCTCGGCGCATCCTGGCGCCGCAATTGGGCAGTCCGGTAAGCACGCCAACCACCTGTAAAGCAGCCTTTTGGGCCTTCAACCTCGGCCCGGGAAGCGACTTGAGCCACGAGGGCCCTCCGTTCCCGGAAGCTCCGGTATGCCGGTTGCCGGATAACCCGGCGAGGTCGAGCCGCGGCAAGTCCTGAGGGGCCGCGGACCAAACCTGAGGTAGGGAAACGGATCTTGCGAGATCCAAACACAGGAGGGAGTTGGCATGTTGAAGGTAACCGTTCTCGTTTTGGCGGCGATGGCAACCGGCACACTGTTCGCCGGTGGCTTCGATGATATTTATATTCTCGGTCGGGGCGATGCGAACAACAACCACCAGGTGAACATCACCGACGTAGTTTACTTGAACTCGTATCTGTACTCGGGGGGACCGGCTCCACCCTGCATGAACAACGCAGATACGAACGGAGACGGACGGGTCGACATCTCGGACCCCGTGTTTCTCCTGAACTACCTGTTCAACGGTGGTTCTCCTCCGCCATATCCGGGCCCAGGGAACCAGTCTTGCGTCGTGAATCCAACACCGTCGCCGAATAGCTGCCAAAGCGGCTGCTAATCGACTCGGTTCCTGGCCTAATCCTTGGAGGAGGACACTCCCATTGCGGGAGAGTCCTCCTTTTTTTCGTCTTACACTTCTCGCGACCATGATTGGGACATCCAGGCCTTGGCTCACCCACCATCGGCGCCGGGGGCGCCCGGCGCTTATCGAGCGCCGGGGAGGGGGAGGGGCACCGCCAGGCGGCCGGTGCGGGGGTAGGTCTCCCCCCCGCGAGGAGCCCAGACTGGCCGTGTACCTTGCCCGGGAAATCCGGATGGCGAAAAAATCGGGGGGGAAAAACTTTTACAAGAATCCTTGTTTGTGCTCTCATCTTGGCAGGTCAGTGCTCTCCGTGCGGTGGGCAGTTTTTTGACCCAATACGGACTACTCCTGGAATCGGCGTCTGCACTGAAACTCAGGAAGGCCTCTCAGGAAGGTATAAGTCTCATGGCAGTTCAACTTCCCCCCGACAGCCCCCTTCCGCAAGGATGGCTAGAAGACATCTTCGAGAAGGTGGATCTCGAACGCTCCTTCATGGAGCTTCGGGGAATCAAGCACTTCTGGGTGGAAGCCTGGAAGGGGTACATTCGCTCGCAGCAGCTCCGGTTTGCTTCGGCCTGGAAGTACTTCGATCGGGCCTACGAGGCAGCGCAGGAAGCGGAGGAGACCATCCCCAACCTTGTTCGCCAGTTCATTTTGAACATCTGGTGCTTCCGCAACGCGCTCATGGAAGCCCCGCTGGCCGATACGATCCAGGACGTCCCGGAGGCCTGGATTCCCGAGTTGCCGGCTGAAATTCTCGCTGAGTACCCCGAGGTTCGCGGGGTCATGAACCTGCGCCGGAACTCTGAAGCCGATCTGAGACTCCATTTGGGCCAGTACTCCGATGCGGCTGAACTTTATTCCGGGCTAATTGAAGAGCAGAGAAACATTAGTGACGGAGAAGGCTCGGTCGCCGTCTACTACCTGGGACTCGCCGCCTGTGAATACAACCTCGACTTCAAGGACGACGCCCTCCGAAATCTGGAGAACGCGGGGTTGGTCCTGTCGATGAACGGTCGCAACTGGCACAAGATCAACGCTTGTTCTGACTTGTATGCCTTCTACAAGTTCCTCGGGCTGGAAGACGAGGCTCAGAGCTGGGATCACTTCCTTGAGCGCATCCCATGCCCCGCGGTCACCAAGGATCTCTACAAGCGTCGATCGAAAATGGTTCTCGATCGATGCCTTGAAAAGTCCACCCTTCTGCTCCTGGGCTAGGCTCCTGGCTCTCGGTTCGGGGCGCGTCCCCAGGACGGACTCTTTTCTTCGTATAGGAACCAGCGAACCCCTCTGCCATGGAGACCTCACAAGAACTCTGGCGCAGATTCAGCGAAGGCCTGTTGTGGCGTGGCGGAGTCGCGCTGGACCTGAGCCGAATGCGGCTGCCTCGGGGGTTTTGGGAAGCGTCAACTCCACTTGCGGCCAGGGCTCTCGAGGAGATGCGCGCTCTAGAATCCGGCTCCCTCGCCAACCCCGACGAAAAGCGACGCGTGGGCCACTACTGGCTGCGCATGCCAGAGTTGGCCCCGGAGGAATCGATGCGCGTGGCAATCGTGCAGACGCTCGAGAAGGTCGGGCAATTCGTTGCCCGGGTCCACTCGGGGCAAGTGCGCGGCGAGAGGATGCCTTTCGGGAACTTCCTCTTGATTGGAATCGGCGGCTCGGCGCTGGGCCCGCAATTCGTCGCCGATGCGCTCGGAACGAGCAAGGACCGGATGCGGCCCTTCTTCTTCGACAACACCGACCCGGACGGCTTCGATCGTACTCTTTCGGCGATTGCCCAGACGCCAGGGGGGCTTGCCGCCACGCTCACGCTGGTGATTTCGAAATCGGGGGCCACACAGGAAACTCGCAACGGCCTCCTGGAGGCCCGCGAAGCCTATCGGAAGGCAGGCCTTGACTTCCCCAGGCATGCTGTCGCCGTCACGGGAGAAGAGAGAAGCGGGCTGAACGACCTCGCGAGGGCCGAGGGGTGGCTCGAACGGTTCCCCATGTGGGACTGGGTGGGCGGCCGCACGTCGGTCACCGCCGCCGTGGGTCTTTTGCCTGCAAGTCTGCAAGGAATTGATGCCGCGCGGCTTCTCGCTGGCGCCCGCGAAATGGACCAGGCTACCCGGGAGAGCGACCTGCGGAAGAATCCCGCGATGCTCCTCGCCCTGGCGTGGCACCATGCCACGGGAGGCCGGGGCGAGAAAGACATGGTGATCCTCCCGTACAAGGATCGCCTGCTCCTTCTGTCACGCTACTTGCAGCAGCTCATCATGGAGTCGCTCGGAAAAGAGCTGGATCGCTCCGGTAAGGTCGTGAATCAGGGGATCGCCGTTTACGGCAACAAGGGCTCCACCGATCAGCACTCCTACGTGCAACAGCTTCGAGAGGGTGTCGCAAATTTCTTCGTGACCTTTGTGGAGACGTTGAAGGATCGAGCGGGTGCATCCATCGAGGTCGAGCCCGGCGTCCTGAGCGGTGACTACCTCCTCGGCTTCTTGCTCGGCACCCGTCAGGCCCTCTTTGAGAAAGGGCGCGAATCGATCACGATCACGATCGATTCGGTCACTCCCGAAGCCATCGGCGCCTTGGTCGCCCTGTTCGAACGTGCGGTTGGCTTTTACGCCTCGTTCGTGAATATCAACGCCTACCATCAACCGGGCGTTGAGGCGGGGAAAAAGGCCGCCGGGCGGGTGATCGATCTTCAGGTTCACGTGCTGAAGCACTTGTTGGCCTCGCGAGGGAAGCTCGAGACAGCGGAGGAGATCGCAAGTGCGGTCGACGCCCCGGAGGAGGTCGAAATCATCTACAAGGTGCTCGAGCATCTCGCCGCCAACCACCGGAGTGTGCACAAGTCGGCCGGGTCGAGTCCGCAATCGCATCGCTTCGGTGTTGACCCTTGAATTCCGCCGGGACCAGATCAGCTCTGGTACCCGTCCTCCTTTGCGCCCTGGGACTCCTCTATCTCCTTGGCATCGAGGAACACGACCTCTGGACACCCGACGAGCCCCGCGTGGCCTCGGTCGGGCGGCAGGTGGCCGAGGGCGCCTGGGTCGTGCCGACGCTGAACGGCAAGCCTTTCCTCGAGCAGCCGCCGCTCCATGCGTGGTGTGTCGCGCTCCTTTACAAGGTGATCGGCTTTGATCCAGCGCTGAGGGCCCGCTGGATCAGCGTCGCGTTTGGGTTAGCCGGCCTCGCCGTCATCCACGGGCTCGCGACATTCCTCGCCAGCCGTCGAGTTGGGCTTCTCACTGCCCTCACCCTTGGATTGTCTTTCGAGTACTTCTCCACCGCTCACCGAGTTGTCGTCGACGGAGCGCTCGCGTTTTTCACGCTATTGTCGGTCTACTCGTGCCTGCGCGGCATCACTGCGGACGCTCTCGCAGCCCGGCTGGGCTGGCTTGCTCTGGGCTATGCCTCGGCCTCGGCGGCCTTCCTCACGAAGGGCCCGGTCGGCATCGCAGTGCCGGCGTTGTCAGTCATCGCCTGGGCCATCGCGACGCGAGACCTCAAGGTCTTCGCACGAGCCCACCTCTGGCTCGCCCCGGTGGCCTTCGCAGTGACGGCGGGACCCTGGCTCTGGGCGCTCTTCGAACAAACCGGCTGGGAGGGCTTCAAGACCCTCCTGGGCGACAACCTCGTGGGGCGCGTCCTTCCTCCCGCCGAGGAGGGCACGAGGAGCCACTTGCGGGGCCCCCTCTTTTATTTCGCGGCTCTGCCGGTCAACCTACTCCCCGCGACAGCCTTCGTGGTCGGTGGAGCCATCGACCGCATTCGCAGAAGAAAAATCCTCGACCCGGTGGAGCGCCGACTCTACGACTTCGGCTTCGTGTGGCTTGCGCTTGGGTTCACCATGTTCACGGCCGCAAGCACGAAGCGATACATCTACCTCCTGCCGATTCTTCCCGCCGCAGCGCTCCCGGGAGGCCTGT
Organism: Planctomycetia bacterium; assembly: GCA_005772855.1. Classification (GTDB taxonomy): domain Bacteria; phylum Planctomycetota; class UBA8108; order UBA8108; family SXIK01; genus SXIK01. The sequence continues at coordinate 11,657 of SXIK01000030.1, forward strand.
GGCTTGACCTCTATCTGTCCGGCAAGGCGGATGGAGCTTACGAGAAATGCTTTGGTCACATCCTCTCAATCGCGATCCTTCTCTTCGCTCTCGCGCTTGCCGTCTCGGGCGCCTTACTCGAAGGTGTCTCAACGCCCCTGGCCGTGAGCGGCGCCGTGATCCCCGGCGTTATTGCATTGTGGATGTTGCGTCAGGCCCGAAGTGGACGACGAAGCGCCCTTCTGACCGTCTGGCTTGCCGGTTTTACTGTGGCAGTCCTGGCGGCCAGCTACACACTCGTGCCGGCATTCGACGCGATCAAGAGCTTGACCGGCGTGACGCGCCGAGTCGCGGCGCTCGTTCCCACGGAGCGGCCCATTTGCGCCCTTGGCGCCGACGAAACGACCCGGGGAATGTTCCCGCTCTACACGGGCCGCCCGCTCCGGATGCTCGACGACGCCCAAGGTCTGGAGGCGGAACTCCGGCAGAGCGGCGAGGTCTACCTGCTCGTCACCGAGAAGCGTGGCCGCCGCCACAGGGCAATGGACTTGCTCGATTCCCACCCGAGCAAGCTCCTCCACGAGGATATCCGCAAGGGTTCACGGGCCTTCCGACTGTACCGACTGTACTCCTCGAGGCCATGAGAGGAGGTCCAAACGGCCGGAGGCGGCGGAAACCGCAAAGCAGTCGCCGCCGGGGCCTGGCCTGGAGCGAGCGCGAAGCGCGAGACCGAGGGGCGCCGCCAAGCGGCCGGTGCGGGGGAGAGATGGAACGTCGTCCACCAGTGCCCCCGGCTCATGGGACCGGAGTCATCTCCGCGTGCCCAAAATCCTGCCGAACACTGACACACCAGATCGATACGCTATCGAACGAGTCCAGGGCGACCTCGGCGGGTATGTCGACCACAAAGGTCGTGTTGGACATGGGCAGACCTTTGAGTTCGGGGCCGATCGCTCGCCCGTTACGGATGTTGCCCCCCCTGTTGTAGAGCCATACCTTGACGCTGATTCCGCCTCCGTCGTAGCTGAACTCCGTGAGGCGGATCTTCCGCGTGTCGAGCTCCTCCGCATTCCCCTTCACCCCGTGGAGCAAGCCTGTGAACTTGCCGCGACGGAGTACCTTGCCGTCTGGATTCGGCTGAGTGTTGCAGTCGAATTCCATACCCTGACGCACCGCGCTTCTGGCAGCGAGAATGTAGGCCGTCAAGTCTTCCACCTCGCCATCGCTGAGTTTGTCCCTGGACCAAAACGGCATGACAGTACCAGCGAGGGTGAAGCCCTGCGGCACGTTGTAGACTTGTCCGGGGTGATTGGGTCCACTGAGGCGAATGCGGTAGCGGATGTAATCCGGGTTGTCCAGGCAGGCCGCCGTCATGGGCTCGCAGTTGGCGTTCAGGCAAAGTCCCCCCGGGTTTTCTTGGCAAAGGGTCGTCACGTCGAGGAGGGAAGGCCCAAGTTCGCTCCCCTTGGCGTCCAGCCCATGGCAAATCCTGCAAGAGCGATTGAAGAGCTTGCAGCCCGCGGCGGCCTCGCCTTGCGTGGGAGGACCACTCTGGGCCGGGGCAACGATCTCGAACTGAAGAGCAGGCGACTGGTCTTCCGTCTGGAGACTCTTGATGAAGGCCACGAGATCCTTGAAACGAGAATCGGTCTCCAGCCAGGGCTTGAAATTGCCGGGAGGAGCCGGGTCGACCACCGCCATCCAGTCGTTGCGGCAAACGTTGACGGCACCTACAAAGTTGGCTGTGGCCGTGCCCTTGTAATTTGGACGGGTGAGCGAATTGAGGAGCGTGTGACCTGGCCGAAGGAGGTCGGCCCCTTCATCCGGGCTCATCGAGTGGCAGGTGGCGCAGGCAAAAGGATTGCCGTTGGGGTCAGGTTGCTCAAACTCCTTCATGCCCCTGGCGACGGCCTCGGGGTCCACCCCCCCGCAGACTGAGATCTCGGCGGCCGAAAGCGGCGCTGGTGCCGGGTTGCCCAGGAACAAGTGCCCGAGGAGCGCCACGGGGTCCGAAATGTTGACCAAGCCATCGGCATTTGAGTCGGCGACCGGCAAACAGACGGGAGGTCGGCCGCCGGTGAACAGCCAATTCAGAACCAAGATAGCGTCGGTGATCTGCCGGTCCTGGTTGCCGTCCGCGTCACCGCGGACAAAGATGGGAACTTGCGCGTGAACACTCCCACTACCGGTGCTGAGAGCCACGCAGAGAGGGCCCATTACCAACGAAAACACCACAGAACTGAGATGACTTCGACTCATCTGAAACCTCCCAATCTCGAACCCAGGAGAGCAGAACGAGAATATTTTCCGACCTTCAACGGTAAGGTATCCACCTGCGAGACCGCAACAATAAATTGGATGGACTCCTCGTGGCAATGGTTGGGACATTCTGGCCAACGCTCCCTCCCCCGCGAGGAGTATAGACTTCTGAGTCCTCTCCCTTCAGGGAGGTTTCATGAAGAAGGCCAACGTCCCACGCATGGTCTCTTGCGCTTCATCTTTATCTTTGATGCGCCAGTTGTCGCTTGCTTGCCCGTGAAGGATGACCTCGAGTGATTCCTCCAGCGGGTCGAGGGTGCCGGGATTTGGGGTTCGATGGTGCTCGCAGCGGCCCAAGTGGCGGTGTCGCTGGGCAGCGTGGCGGGCGCATCGCTTGCGTTCTGGCTGAGGCGTGTGATCGCACGGAGTTCGATCGAAACTCGGCTAGCCCAAAACCCCAGGTTCCGGACGCTCTCACCGTCACTCAGAGCCTGAGCAAGAATCGCTCAGGCTCTGAGTTTTCTTGATGGCGGGGAGGCGAACCCTCCCCCACGACGGCTCGCCTCCGAGCGGAGCGAGGGTGGAGCGAGGGCGGAGGCAACAACGACACGCGGCCCCTCCGGTCGCACGCTGCGCGTGCGCCTCCGGGCCAGGCTCTCGGGAGCCGCCAGCTCTCGCTGGCGCTGGCTCCCTCCGAGCCGTTTGCGGCTCCGCCAGCTCGCCGCAAACCCCCTCCTCGGCGCCTGATGGGCGCCGGGCGCCTCTGGCGCGAGC
>SXIK01000214.1 GCA_005772855.1 Planctomycetia bacterium
ACACCTACGGTCCGCGCATGGATCCACAGGACGGGCGCGTGCTTTCGAACTTCGTGGTGCAGGCCTTGAAGGGTGAGCCCATCACGCTTTACGGAGGTGGGCATCAGACCCGGTCCTTCTGTTACGTCGACGACCTCATTGAGGGCATGATCCGGATGATGGACCAGGAACCAGTCGTGGGTCCGGTCAACCTGGGGAACCCTCTCGAGATCACGGTGCGGGACCTTGCGGAACGAGTTCTGGCTGCCACGGGGTCGAAGTCCAGGATCGTTGAGCGGCCGCTGCCGAAGGATGATCCGCGACGGCGCCAGCCAGACATCACGCTGGCCAGGAGTTTGCTAGGGTGGGAGCCCCGGGTGTCGCTCGAAGAAGGTCTTTCGCGGACGATTGGCTACTTCCGCTCGGTGCTAGGGCTGGGCGGGTAGTTACTGGCCGCGAAGTCCTGGTCGGGCCAACTGGAGGAAATCGATCGGAAGTTTTGTGCGGCCGTCGATGGCGAGCTCGGATAGCACCTCGCCGAGCACTGAGGTGAACTTGAACCCGTGGCCCGAAAGCCCCGCAGCGAAGGCGAGTCGGGAGTGGGATGGGTGGAGGTCGACGACGAAGTGCTCGTCGGGGGTCATGGTGTACATACAAACCGAGTGGCGCAGGCGCTCGGACGAAACGCCGCTGAGGTGCTTCGAGAGGAACGAGCGTAGGTCCGCGAGGTCCTGCGGCCGCTCGGCGCGGTCGACCTTGAGCGGGTCCACCACAACGTCACCGCCTGTGTGTTTCGCGGCCTTGAGGCCCGAGCCCTCCAGCTCGGGGAACCCATAAAAGAGGCCCTCGGGAAGCTCGAAAAAGAAGCAGGGTGCGCTCCGATAGTCCTGACTCGTCCGGTGCCAGAAGGCGGCCTTGCGGCGCACCTCGAATCGGACGCCCAGGTCTCGCAAGAGCTCTGGCGCCCAGGCGCCTGCCGTTACGATGAGGCTTGCGGCCCGATAAAGGCCCGATTTCGTGCGGACCTCGAAGCCATTCCCGTCCGCTCGCCAGCCCTCGACGGCCTCGCCAGAGAGGAGCTCCGCTCCCAGCTGGACCGCCTCGGCGGCGTGAGCTCTGACGCATTCCTCGACTCGCAGGTATCCCGCTTGGGGTTCGAAGACCACACGCAGGTCGCCGGGAATGCGGAAACCCGGGAAACGACGTTCTGCCACCCCGGGGGCAAGCTCCTCGACCTCGAGCGAGTGCAGGCGCGCGCTCTTGAGCACGCCCGGCACGATGACGCCAGCGGGGGGACCCACCTGGAGAAGTCCTGTCTCCCGGTAGAGGCTTTCGCCCCGTCTTGTCTCAAGCTCTGACCATAGCTCATACGCTCTCTTCAGGAGCGGCACATAGTCGGGATGCTCGAAGTAGGCTTGTCGGATGATCCGCGTCTCGCCATGCGAGCTACCCTGGTCGTGTCCGGGCGCAAATCGATCGATTCCGAGGGCCCGGACGCCGCGGCGGGCAAGGCTGTAGAGTGCTGCCGCGCCCACTCCGCCCACACCGAGGACGATGCAGTCAAGGTTTCTCATGACTGGAATAGTCGTTGACGGCCTCGAGGCGGTCAAGAGCGCTCTTCTCCCGCGGCATTCCGGGCCAGGAATGGAAGGATGTGCTCGGTTGATCCGGGCGTAGCGCTGAGTTATAAGAGGCGGCGTGAGAACTTGTCTCAAGGCCTGAGTTCCAGAGCTTTCTTGCCGATGGCGGCTGCGGGCTCAGCTTTCGCAAACGCGCTGGCAGGAGAGGGACCGGCCGGCTGCTGCTTGTTTAGACGGCTGCGATTGTTGGCGAAGCGCCTGTTCAGCAACGTAAGAAAAATCGGCAACAATATTTTTCCAAGGTCGACGTTCCCGAGAGGATTGTGTATGGTCAAGTTCACTTGCAGGCATGGGGTTGCACGGATGGCACTGTGGACACTGGCGGTGATCGGTGCGATCGCCCGGGTGGAACTGGCCGCTCAGAGCTCAAGTGCAAACTGGATTCGGCACAGCGGATTCGAGGGGCTGAAGCAGGGAGTCGCCGGTGACTCCGGTGCAAATCTCTATGTCTCGGCCAGGGGGCGCCTTCAGACCATCAACCGTTGGGACTTGAACCGCGACGGGGAGCTGGACCTCCTGTTCACCCAGGATCACAACAGTGTCTACACTCCCGATTCGTTGATTTACTGGGGTGGGGACGATGGCTACCGTTCGTTACTGCCGGAAATGTGGAAGCTTCGGGCTCCCTTTTCGCTTCTCGGCTACGTCGAGCAGGCAAGCAGCCGCATATCGCGCCTCCCCAGCGCAGGGGGGGGGCGATGCCAGATAGCTGACCTCAACCTTGATGGCTACCTCGATATCGTCTTTGGCAACTACATGCACAACTACCGCACGGACCAGGCCGCTTACATCTACTGGGGGAGTGCCCAGGGATTCAAAGCGACAAATCGGCTGGAGCTGCCGGCCTTGCTCGCAGGCGGCGTGGCGGTGGGCGACTTGAACGGTGATGGCCTGCCGGAGGTGGTGCTCGCGAACCATGGTGATGAGGTCGGCGAGCACCATGAATATGGCCGCCATCTGGAGTCCTATATCTACTGGGGTAATTTGAACGGGTACGAAGTTTCGCGGCGCTCGTCGATTCCGACCATCAGCGCGGCTGACGTTGCGGTGGGGGACTTCAACGGCGATGGATCTCCAGACCTGGCCTTCCTGAACAGCAACCGGCAGGAGCAGAGTGTATTTGTTTACCGTGGAGATGGGAAAGGGGACTTTGGCGAGCGGCGGCGGCAAGTGCTATCGCGCGCCGAGATGCGTCTGAGCGCGGTCGTGAAGGGCTCATCCACGGGGAGCGCCGCAATGAAGACATTGCTCGCGGCCGAGCTGAACGGCGACAAGTTCACCGACCTCGTGGTGGGCGGGACAAGCCATGCCGTGGTCTTTTCGGGATCGGCGCGCGGCCTGGAGGCCGAAGGGACAGTCGATTTGCCAGCCAAGAATTGTACGGGAATGGACGCCGCGGATCTGAACCGCGATGGGCACGTGGACCTGATCCTTGCCAACGAAGGCACCGATCAAGAGGCGCCACCCCCATCGAGTATCTACTGGGGCTCAGCTCAGGGTTACAGCGCCGAGCGGCGCCTGGATCTGCCGACCTACGGGGCTGCGGCCGTCAAGGTGGCCGATCTGAACCAGGACGGTCTCCTCGATATTCTGTTCGGAAACGCTCACGATTTTGAAAGTCAGGATGTCCCCTCGTACATCTACTGGGGGGGGGCGAATGGGTTTGCGAGCCATCTTCGGACGGATCTGCAGGGATTTGGGGTCATCGGCTGTGGGGTGGCCGATCTGAACCGTGACGGCAAGCCCGATATCTTGCTGGTCAGCCACGTCAGCGGTTCGGGCGTCCTTCCATCGCCCATCTTCTGGGGAAACAGGGATCACTACTATTCGAGCGCTTCCGTCTCCCTCCTCGAGCCAGGCGGCAACATGAAATACAGTGTGGCCGACCTGGATGACGATGGCTATCCGGACATCGTGTTCCTGCAGGAGAAAAAAACCTTCGTGTGGTGGGGTAGCCCCGCGGGTTACAAAAAGGAGAACAGGACTTGCTTGCCCTTCGAGTCGCCCCTGAGCCATTGTGTTGCTGACCTCAACCGCGACGGGCATCTCGACATTATCCTTGTTGTTGTGGCAGCCCCGGGGGACAAGCGAGCCAGGGCGCTCATCGTATGGGGGAATGCGGATCGTCTCCAGGGAGTGCGGACCAGCGAGCTGCAGCTGTCAGGGCCCATCCTGGAATCGAACATGGTTGCAGACTTGAACAAGGACGGCTACCTCGACTTGATTTTCCCCGTCTGCGGTTGCGAGAACTCCGAGATTTGGTGGGGAAGCAGCGAGGGGTACAAGCCCGAGAAGGTCACGCAACTGAGAACCCACGACCCTCCCCACGCCCTGGCCGCCGATCTGGACGCCGATGGTTGGCTGGACGTTGTCTTCACAAGTGGCCGCACGGTGAGCCAAAGTGCTGATTTGCAGGGGATCATCTACTGGGGTGGCCCGGAAGGTTACTCGGCGAAGGCGCAGACGCGATTTGAGGGATTCACGAGTTTGGATGCGACAGTGGCGGACCTGAACCGGGATGGGCATCTGGACCTTGCCATCACCAATTACAAGTCGGATGTCACCCGCGAGCTTCCAGCCATGATCTACTGGGGAGATGGGAGCCGCAACTTTGGCAATGGGAGGCGCACACTTCTCGAGGCGCATTCCTCCTCGGCGATCGACTCCCTGGACCTGAACCGGGATGGCTGGGTGGATCTGGTGGTCTCCAACCACCAGCGGTATTTCGACCATGCGGAGTCGGGTACCTACATCTACTGGGGGAGCGACAGGGGCTTTTCTCCCTTGAATCGGAAGCAGGTTCCGACGATTGGCGTACACCTCGATGCGATGGTGGATGCCGGAAATATCTACACCCGCAAGTACGAGTGGCATTATGTTTCGCCGCCGATCGAGGCTCCGAAAAACACGAGTTTCGCGCGGATGGAATGGAAAGCCGAGACTGAGTTTGGAACCGGCGTGAAGTTCCAGGTGCGCAGCGCCTCGACACGCGACGGGTTGGAGAAGGCCGCCTGGTCCGGGCCGGCCGGGGCGACCTCCTTCTACACGTCCTCGGGAGCCCGCTTGACCAGTCCGGGGCGGGAGCATGGCTGGCTTGAATATCGAGCCGTTCTCTTTTCGCCCGATGGAGGGAATTCTCCCCTTCTGACCGAGGTGGCCGTGGAGTGCGTTCCCAGGTGAACCCATTCAGACAGTCCCGGTAAAACGGGTGAAGAAACTCTCATGCTCCGCGTGGCCAGGATGGGGACCTCCTGGCCAAAGCCTCCCAGACCATCGGCGCCGGAGGGACGCCACCAGACGGCCGGCACGGGGGGCTTCCTCCCCCGCGCGGAGTATACAACCTGTACATACCGCACGCGGGCAGTGATGAGACCTTTTGCAGCCTGCGAAAGGTTGCGGCTGCTCGCGCCAGAGGCGCCCGGCGCCCATCAGGCGCCGAGGAGGGGGTTTGCGGCGAGCTGGCGGAGCCGTAAACGGCTCGGAGGGAGCCGGCGCCAGCGAGAGCTGGCGGCTCCCGAGAGCCTGGCCCGGAGGCGCACGCGCAGCGTGCGACCGGAGGGGCCGCGTGTCGTTGTTGCCTCCGCCCTCGCTCCACCCTCGCTCCACCCTCGCTCCGCTCGGAGGCGAGCCGTCGTGGGGGAGGGTCCGCCTCCCCCACCAGCAGAAACGAGCAGCAGACTTGAGATGGTCCTCCTCTGCCCATTCGGAATGTCTTACGTGTGGGCGCGCGAGGTATAACTTCACTTTGCCCCGTGGCGCACCTCGCCCCCTGCAAGTATTCTTGCAGTCCCAGAGAAGTGTCTGTTGAAACCAGAAACAAGCTTGAGGACTCTTGACCTTATGGGCAATTGTGCGCCTCGATTCGCCGGTTCGATCGGCTGGTTTTTCTGCTGGATTCTCACAGCAACGCCAGTCGCACGGTCACAGGAACAACCCGTTTTTCCCCGACCCGTGCTGATCCCGGTCGAGGCTTCTCCTGGCGCCATGATCGCTGGCGACTGGAATGGCGATGGGCGCCTCGATTTGGCCGTCCTCCATCCCTCCTCGGGCAAGCTGGGCGTGCTCCTTCACAAGGGACCTGGAAATTCTGAAGCCCCTCTGGCAAGGCCCCAAATGTTCCCGGTAGGCTTGAGTCCGCTCTCCGTGGATGCCGGAGACCTGGACGGGACGAATGGCCCCGATCTGTTCGAGGTCTCGAGCGGTTCAGGTACTGTCGGAGTGCTGCTCAATCGCGGCGACGGGACTTTCCTCGTCGGGAAGACTCTCGATGTCGGCCTGAGCCCTCGTGTCGGCCGGCTCCTCGACCTTGATTCCGACGGCCGACTGGACGCCGTGGTCGGCACTGCAAAGTCCAGGGAGCTCCAGGTCTACCTCGGCGATGGACAGGGCAGTTTCGCGAGGCAGCGTGGGGTCCAGCTTGGCGGAAACCCGCACGCGCTCGCTGTCGAGGACTTCGACGGCGATGGCATCATCGACGTCACTGCCGTCTATGCCAACAGCGAGGTGGGAGGTGTTCAGTGGCTTGGAGGGATCGGCAACGGTACGTTCAAACGCCCCATCACGACATCCCTCGAGAAGGTCGACTTCGCCGTTCCGCGTCTGGTGGCCCCTGGCGATTTTGATGGTGACGGCCTCGTCGACTTGGGCATTGTGACCGACAACGCGCTTCTCCTCAGTCTGAGGTTTCGACGTGGCGACGACTTCGTCGTCTCGCTCGTCGGCAAGGTACCGGCGACGAGCTTGGAATTTGTCCGGGCCGTGGACTTTGATGCGAGTGGACGCCTCGACCTCACCACTCCCCTGCAAGTTCCGGGCGGAAATGGGGTCAGGATCTGGAAGGGCGAGCCAGAGGCAAAGTTCTCTTTCCTGGGAGATGTGCTCGTGGGTGGACCGCTTCGTGACGCGCTTTGGGTCGATATCGACAGCGACGGCACGCTGGACCTCGTCGGCTCGCAACCCCGACCGGAGGGAGTCCTCGTCGTGCGGGGCACCGGCCCCGGCCGCCTGGGCGTTCGAGCCACCGTGGACCTGGAGACCACACCCAGAACGCTCAAATTGGTTGAGCTTGACGGAGACTCAGTCCTGGAGATCCTCGCCGTCAGCGCGAACTCGGTCCACTTCGTGCGCGCAGCCCAGGCGGGGGGCTTCGCACGATTTGCGCGCCAAGAATTTCCCGGCCGCGCCTTCGAGGACGCGGCCGTGTTGAGCCTCGCCGAGGGCAACCGATTCGCCCTGGCCCTCCTCGACCTGGCCCGCGAGGAGGTCGTCGTGCTGCCGCTCGGACCCGCCGGCCCGGCCGGTAATCCAGTAACCCTGGCGGCGGGAGATCTGCCCCGCAAGCTGGCGGTCGCGGACCTCGACGGCGACGGATCCAGCGACCTCGCAATCTCCCACGCTGGTGACTCCGGGCTGCGAATTTTCCTCCAGCCTGTAGCCGAGGGAGCTTCAAAGCGGAGACTCGACGTTGAGGTTAGCGGTGCGCAGACCGCACTCGACGCGGGCGACCTCGACGGCGATGGCCTCGCCGACTTGGTCCTGGGAACAAGAACGGAGATCGTGCTGCTCCTGAACCAGGGCAGAGGCAAGAGCTACCGGAGCCTTGCGATCGATGGCTTTTTCGCTCCACAGCAAATCACCATGTTTGGCGCAGAGCGCGGCACGCCCGCCGACCTCGCGATCGCGACCGGCGAGAAGGTCGTGGTGCTTCGCAGGCCTGCCGTGGAGGCAGCACCGAGAAGCGAGGAGATCCGCTTTCGGAACAGGGTCGAGACGATCGCAGTCGCTGACGTGACCGGCGACAGCGAACCGGATCTCCTGAGCGCTGTCAAGGACTTCGTGCTCCTCAGCCGCGGCGTTCCCGAGGGCAACTTCGCCGAGCCCGAGAGCTATCCGGTCGGCTCATCCCCGAGGGGCATCGCGGTGGGTGTCCTCCATCCAGACGGAGGCATCGATTGCACGACTGCCGACTCCGGATCCAGAGGGCTCTCGATCTTGCACGGGACCGCGCGTCTGTCCCCTCAACCGGGAACATTTCGGCGAGGTGATTCCGACGGAAGCGGGCGTGTGTTGATCACCGACTCCGTGATCACTCTCCTGTGGCTCTTTCGCGGCGGATTGCCACCTGTTTGCGTTGACGCCGCTGACGTTAACGATTCGGGCGACGTGAACGTCAGCGATGTCGTTGGCACGCTCGAGTTTCTTTTCCGCAGCGGCCCCCCACCGGCCCCACCGGGCCCCACCCAGTGTGGCCCGGACGTCAAGGCCGACGATCTGCCGCGCTGCACTGAAGCAGGGTGTTGACGGCCCTGGACTCCTCCGGGTGACACAGGGTCGTCTTCCTGGCGATGAGTTTGCGGCTCGAAGTGATGCCAGCATGGCGTGTCACTTCTAGACCACAGTTTATTTCTTGCGGGGTCCGGGGACAGGGTGTCTTCTATTTCCTTGCTTGCGGCGTGAAGTCACAGCGGGACCCGTCTGGAGGCGGCAGAGCGTGCAACTTGAACTCATGTTCGGGCTCCTTGTCGCGGGAGCGACCATCTTCGCTCTTTACGCAGGCATCTTCGCCTTCTTCCTCGCTCTCAAGCTCAGGAAGCGTTTGCAGTTTCTCGAGAAACGACTTCTCGAAATGCAGGCCCAGGCAAGGGGCCCCCTGGCGCCAACGATCGCAGGATCGCCCGCGGTTGTGTTGTCAGCACCGCCAGTTCAGGCCTTGCCACCGACGCAAGTTTCCTCTCCCGCCAGGGCGTCAGCTCCTCTGCGGTCGGTACCGGAGGCGCTCCGGACAGCTCCCGGGATCGCTCCGTTGCCAACTCCTCAACCACGGGAGATGCTGGAGTCCTTCGAGCAGCTGCTCGGCACGCGCCTCCTGAGCTGGGTCGGCGCGCTCGTCACGCTCGTCGGCATTGCCTTCCTTCTGAAGTTTCTCTACGAGCGAGGCTGGATCGGACCCGTTGGCCGCGTCGCCATCGGCCTTGGAGCCGGGTTGGCAGTACTTGCCCTGGGGGAGCTCAAGGTGCTGAGGGTACACGACCTCCTGTCGCAGGCGGTCAGCTCGGTCGGAATCGGCACGCTCTTCCTCACCACGTATCTTGCCTACAAGTTCTACGATTTTGGCGGCCAGGTGGCGACCTTCGCCTTGCTGGCGTGGTTCGCAACGTTCGCCGTGACACTTGCAGTACTGCGCCGAGGACGCGTGCTGGCGGTTCTTGGCTACGTCTGCGCCTACGCAGTCCCGATCTTGCTCTCGACGGGGCAGGATCAGGCAGAGGTGCTCTTCAGCTACCTCGCCGTCCTCGGCCTCGGCAGCCTCGCCGTGCGAGCGCTGCGCGATTGGTGGGAGGTGACTCCCCTCTGCTTCGCCCTGAGCGCCGCTTACTACGTGGGCTGGCACGAAAGCTTTTTCACCCACGACCGGTTCGCCATCGCCGTCGCGGGGGCTTCTGGCCTGATCGTTCTCTTCGGCTTCTCCTCGCTCGTGCGAGGCCTCTCCCGGCGATGCGTGGTGGCGATGTCCGACGCGCTGGTGTTGTCGCTCTCCCAGATTGGCGGCATTTGCTTCCTCTGGGTCACGCACACGGAGGGCCCCCCCGGAACGGTTCATCGGACGTCTCTTGGCTTCATGCTTGTCGGAGTCTGCCTCCTCGATCAGGCCTGGATCTGGCTTCTCCGCCGCCAGAAGGCCACGGGCGCCGCGATCGAGGAAATTCTCACCCTGTTGGGCGCAGGGGCCCTTGTCTTGATCATTCCGGCTGTCCTGCGCGCCGAGGGCTCCGTACTTGCGTGGTCCTTCGCTGCCGTCCTTCTGGCCGACATGGGCTTTCGTTCGGGCAGCCGGGCTTACACCCTGGCCGCCGCCGTCTGCCTTCCGGTGGCTGTCTGGGTCGGCTTCAGCGAGGGTGTCCAGCATTCCGGCATCTTCTGGCCCTGCGTGAATCGCGTCTTCGTCGCCTGGCTCGCTGTCGGCGTCGCCTGGCTTGCCGTGGGCTGGCGCGTGAGCGGCTGTCCGTCGCCGAAGGCAGGTGCCAGGGCCGGTGGCGCGCCATCCCCGAGCCTGTGGCTTGGTGTTGCAATCCGCATCGCGGGCCTCGGCATCCTGCTGATTCTCGGGACGTACGAGACGTACGCCTGGTTTCACGGTCAGATGAACCTTCCCGGCGTGGATGGGCTGGCCCTCAAGGAGTGGCGCACACGTTGCCTCCTCATCCTGCATGCGCTCTTCCCCGGCCTCTGGCTCTGGCGAGCCCGACGGCAGCCAACGCTGTGGATGGTTGCCGCCGCCTTCTACGCCGTGCTCGGCGTGGCTTACCTTGTCAACCTCGCCGATCTACACCATCGCGAGACGCTTCTCTTCTTGAATCCATCCTTCGCGGCTGGGCCCCTCTTGCCCGCCGGAATCTTCCTGGTCGCGCAAAATCTGCGCTGGGCCGGCACGCTGGAGAGAGGTGCGATTGGAGCAGCACTGGAGGTCTACGCGCACGTCCTCTGCGTTGCTCTCCTGAGCGTCGAGCTTCACCAGGGGTTGACCCTCAAGGCGTGGGAGCCCCAGGGGCAAGTGTGGGTGCGGCTGGCGATGGTTTCCGTGGGGTGGGCCGTTTACGCCACCGTCACCTTCTGGATCGGGATCCAGCGTGGACGCGCCGTGTGGCGATGGTTTGCCATGGGGCTCCTTCTCGCCACGCTCCTCAAGGTCTTCCTTGTGGACATGGCGGAGGCAAGACAGCTATGGCGAGTTGTGTCGTTCCTGGTCCTGGGGACGCTGCTCATGGGCTGTTCCTACATCTACGCACGCCACGAGAAAAGAAAGTCGAGTGCTTCAACGGAAGGCGGTTCCAAGTCATGAGTACGCTGACATTCGCCGCGCACGCGGTCCTCATCTTCCATCTCCTGGCCACGACGCCGGTACACGCTAACAACTTCAAGGACTGGAGACAGCATGGAGCTCTCAAGGCTCCCACCGGACGCTTCGTGAGGATCTCCCTCACACCCAACATCTTCGATGCCTGTGATCATGCAGATTTGTCGGACCTGCGCCTGGCAGACTCGAAGGGCACGGAAGTCCCCCACGCCATCATTCGAGAGAAGGAGATTCGCGAGGAAGTGGAGCTTGCCGGGCAGGTCCTCAATCTAGAGAGCCCCACACCCGACTCCTCCCGTATCACGGTCGACTTCGGAGGAAGCGTCGTGAAGAACCGCATTTCCGTGGCCACGGCCGGGAGCAACTTTCGTCGCAAGGTCCGGGTGGAGGGAAGCGCCGATCAGGTCAGCTGGGCCGAGGTCCTGCCCGAGGGGTGGCTCTTCGCTGTCCCGGGCGGCCCGCGGTTCGAGAGGCTCGATCTCGGGCCGAACAACCATCGTTACCTTCGGGTGACGGTGAGCCGGATGCCCGAGGAGCCACGGGCGCCCGGCATCGACTCCGTCCAGTGCCGCCACGTCGTTGTACGGAAGCCCGCGGAGTCGGAGCGTGGAGCCGTGCTCCAGTCCTACGCCACGGAGACCACCACGCGCCAAAGCACAGCATTCCTCGACTTCGGCCTCCGTCACCTTCCGGTGGCTCGTCTCAAGATCACCCTTGGGAGCGATCCGCAGCGAGTGTTTCGGCGGGAGTGTCAGGTCTTCGGTAGAAACAGCCTCGAGGAGAAAATCAAGGTGCGCTTTGAGACCAAGGAGTACGGTGGAGTTCGCGAGATTGAAACGCCGTGGACGCGACTCGGCTCGGGAGCTCTCTTCCGCGACGCGACGGGTGCGGAGTCTCTCGAGCTGTCTGTCGAGGCGCCGTACCGGTATCTCAAGTGCGTCATCGAGAATGCGGATAGCCCACCTCTCGACGTGAGCGGGGTCACAGGAGTCCTGCACCCGGTCCATGTCATTTTCGAGCCAGCCGGGCAGACGAGTTTCATGCTCCACTGCGGGAATCAAGCCGCAGAGGCTCCAGTCTACGAGGCCACGAGCACCCTTGTGGCGCTTGACGTGCGCACACTGCCCACTTGCGAGGTGGCTGCGCTCGTCCTCGATACGGGTGCGCGGACTGGGGAGCCGCCGGCGGGGCAGACTGCCGTGTGGGTCTGCCTGGGGGTCGTCGTCGTGGCCACCCTGGCGCTTTTGTGGTGGACAGCTGTCTCGGGGATGAAGAAGCCCGTCGAGGCTGGCGAAACACCGGGACAGTCTGCCGTTCTGGAGTAGCCAGCAGGTGAGGTCAGGGTGCCAGAGGGTGCCGTGATCACGCTTTCACTCAAACGAAAAAAAATGGGGCTGCCCCGCGGTTCGGGATTTCCTCGGAGGTGATGACGACGGGAGCCGCCCATGCGGTGTGACTCGGGGCTCCCGCGTACACTATTCCTGGATAGAAAAGATAAGCGATTCTCTTGTACCTCCAGGGTGCAATCGACCTGCAACAGAAGCCGCAGGGACGTCCCGGGGCTTAGCTGACACACCTCCTCGAGCGTGAGGCGAGGACGCTCGTGACCACAAAAACGCCTTGACCTCTGCTGGCACGAGGATCGCCACCGACCGGTCGCCTCCGTCGAGGAACCGGTAGCTCTCCAGCGCGTCCATCAACTTGGATTCCCATTGCGCGGGAACGACGCTGGACTTATTGCATTACGATCATGTCGGATCCACTCTCCCTGCCCGTCGCCGAGTTGACCGAGCGCTATCGCAAGAAGGATCTGTCCCCGCTGGAGGTTACCCGCGCAGCGCTCGATCGCATTGGCAAGTTAAATCCCCTCTACAACGCGTTCTGTGTTGTCGGGGAGGAATCGGCGCTCAGGGCGGCACGAGAGTCGGAAGCCCGCTGGCAGCGAGGCACGCCGCTGGGGCTCGTGGACGGCGTGCCGACCACGGTAAAGGACTTGTTGTGGGTCAAGGGCTGGCCAACACTGCGCGGCTCCCGTTCCATTGCGCGCAACCAGCCGTGGGACGAAGACAGCGCCTCGGTTTCGAGGCTGCGCGAGCAGGGCGCGGTGTTTCTTGGCAAGACCACAACCTCGGAATTCGGCTGGAAGGGGGTAACCGACAGCCCGCTGACTGGCTTGACCATCAACCCCTGGAACAAGTTCTCTACGCCCGGAGGCAGTAGCGGCGGGGCAGCCGTGGCGGCAGCGTTGGCAATGGGCAACCTGCACGTGGGCACGGACGGTGGAGGATCGATCCGCATCCCCGCCGGGTTTTGCGGGGTATTCGGTTTCAAGCCAACCTGGGGTCTGGTGCCAGTATATCCGCATTCGCCGGCGTTCACCCTGTGGCATCAGGGACCGTTATCCCGCAATGTGGCGGACGCAGCCTGGATGCTCAGCGTCATCTCACATCCTGATGAGCGGGATTGGGCAGCCGCACCGCCGCTCGACATCGACTATCGTGTGGGGCTGGAGGCCGGAGTTCGCGGCTTGCGCATGGCCTATAGCCCAACCCTCGGTTTTGCCAGGGTCGAGCCAGAAATCGCCGCACGAGTCGAGCGGGGCGTCAACGAGTACGCACAACTTGGCGCCATCGTTGAGCAGATCGATCTCGGGCTTGATGATCCGATTGCGATCATGAAACCACTCTGGGCCGTGGCTCTCGCACTGGCCGTTGCGCCGATGACCCCAGCAGAACGTGCGCTGTGTGACCCACCGATGCTGGAGCTTGCCGAACAGGGGTTCCATTTGAGCGCGCTCGAGTATCGGCAATTGGAGCGCGAGCGCGAGGCATTGGGTCGGCGCATGAACTTGCTCTACCAAGATTATGATCTTCTCATCACGCCGCAGATGCCAATCACTGCCTTCGCGGCCGGTCACAACGTGCCGCCGGGCAGTGGTATGCACGCCTGGTGGCAGTGGTCGCCTTTCACCTACCTTTTCAACCTCACTCAGCAGCCCGCCGCGACCGTACCTTGCGGGTTCGCGAAGGATGGCCTGCCGGTGGCGATGCAACTTGTCGGTGCCAAGTTCTCCGATCGCCAGGTGCTACGCGCTGCGCGCGCCTACGAAAAAATGCACCCTTTCGTGATGCCACAGCCGTGATGGCAAGTGCCGCACGTTCTCGGAATCCTCATCGGCACCCCAGGGAACAGGCTCCAAGCTCGTCTGGCGTTGGATCTTCGCCACACAGGAGCGGCCCGGGCCTGGGGGGCTCCACCCCCGCCTGAAATAGCCACTTGAGGACCACCAGAGCATCGGTCAGGTTGAGGTGGCCGTCATCATCGGCATCGCTCGCGTCCTCGCAGGGGCGTTCGCTGCCAAGGAACAGGTAGCCGAGGAGGGCAATTGCGTCGGTAATCTCTGTCTTGCCGTTCTCATCGGCGTCTCCGCGTCGGAAGGGGCCCGTTGGCGCGTCGGAAGGCACTCCATCGAAGACGTAGGCCGTCCCCGCGGTGAAGAGAGCAAGGTCCGGCACTCCATCCTGGTTGAGGTCACCGACCAGATGATCCAACGGCTGCGGTAAGTCACCGCCGAAATTGAACGGGGGATCGAGTCCGTCCAGCCCACGGTTGAAGATAAATGAGACCGTCTGGTTGCTGTTGGCCGTGGTGATGTCGAGAAACCCGTCGCGGTTCACGTCGGCGATGAAGAGGGAGCGCGGACCGCTCGAGAGCTTCACAGTCGCAGGCTTTTCGAAGGCTCGATTTCCACGCCCGTAAAGGACGAAAACCTCCGGGGCGGCGGAAGTCGCCGCGATCAGGTCAGGAAGGGTGTCCCCGGAGACGTCCCCCATCGCGAGCTCGAGGAAAGACCGGGGAGCCTCGCTGCGGCCGGCCTCCACAAACTCCGTGAAGCTTCCATCTCCTTTCCCGTAATGAACGGCGAGGACAGCCGAGGCGGACACGATCATGTCCACGAACCCATCCCGATCCACATCTCCGAGGACCAAGGCCCTCGGCCGCTCAAGAGTTGGGACGGGCAGGGCTTCGACAAATTTCGCGCCATCCTGGTTCAGGAAGATTGCCACCTCGCTTGTCGCGATGCGAAGGCCAGCGAGGTCCACGGTCTCGTTGCCGTCGAGCCGCCCCGCCGAGAGAGGGGAGCTAAGCAATCCTGCAGGCAGAGACTGGCTCTTGAGGACCTTTCCACTGCGGTCGAGGAGCGTCACGAGCAGAATGCTCCCGGCAAGATTGGACCCGGCGAGATCCGGGACATCATCCGCATTCAGGTCGACGACGACCAGCTGCTTGTAGGCCAGCTCCGTGGGGGTGGTCAGGGAAGGCACCGCGGACGACCTGAAGCCCGGGCCCATGAAGATGTCCACGCTTGCCGAGCCAGAGCTGGGAAAGAAGAAATCCCCGGCGCCATCGCCATCAAGGTCCGCCACTGCGGAAGCCGTGCCCGATCCAATCGTGACCTTGCCTGCCTCGAGAAACTGTTCCCCTGCGCGTCCCCAGAACACCGTGAGTGCAGAAGACCCGGTATCCGCAGTGACCACATCGAAGCGTCCATCGGCATCGAGGTCGGGAGCAGCCACAAAAGACGGTAGATCTCCGGTCGGACCAAAGGGAATCTGTTGAAGGAACCTCCCATCGCCCTTTCCTCGATGGACCGAGAGGGTCCTGCTCCCCTCGGACACGAGGGCAAAATCCTGTTGGAGGTCTCCGTTCAGGTCTGCCGCTCCGGCCGTGGCGATACCCTGGGTGGCCAGGCCGAGCGTCTGTTCATAGCTACCGTCACCCCTCGAAATGCCCGCGACTGCCTTGGAAATCAGGCCCTGCGGCGTGGTGTCCTGACACGTGAGGAGAAGGTCTCCCTTGCCGTCGTTGTTCCAGTCAGCCGTGAAGACAAACCTTCCGCAGGGTGGAAATCCGCTCACTGGATTCCGTTGCAGGAAGCTTCCGTCTCCCCGGCCCTCAAATGGCAGGACCCCCTCGGTGCCATGCCCAACGATCAGATCGAGGTCGCCATCCCCATCGTAGTCAAGGCTTTCCCCGGAGTGAGGCTGCACAATGGAATAGTCCTTGAGGAAAGCGAGACCTCCGTTGCCATCACCGAGGAAGACCGAGACGGAGTTGAGGGAAAAGTTTGCGGTCGCGATATCGAGGCGTCCGTCCTTGTTCCAGTCGCCCACCATGATCCAGCGCGAGGCGCGCGCCTGACTGAGCGCCCGGGGACCCTGGAAAGCTCCACGGTCATTACGGATCAGATAGGCCGTCGTGGCCGGGTCCGCCGCAAGAATGTCATCGTAGCCATCCCCGTCCAGGTCTGCGGCCCGCACCATGTAGGTGCTCGCCCCCACGGCCAGCGAGGACTTGGTCCAACGAGTACGGGTGGCAGGGTCCTGGAGGAACAGCTCGATGAGCCCCGTCCCACCCGCGGTAACCAGGTCCAGCCGGCTATCCCCATTGAACTCACCCGCCGCAACGGTCACCGGGCTTGTGACATCACTGATTGCGAAGGGGGAGGCGAATCGGATCTCCCCGGCGCGGGCAGAATGGACTTCAAGAAGGGACACGAGGAATACACCCGCGAAAACGCACACAGGCTGAATGTTCATCGGGTACCGTGCATTCACAGGAATCGCCTCGGAGCAATAAACAAAAATGAATGGGACATGGCACCCCTCCATTGTAGGGGCAGGCTAATGTCCAAACGGGATCGAGAATCACAAATACGCAGGAAGCCTTCGAATTGGGCTACAGACTGTTTCGAATCTGCTCCAGCTCGCGCCTTGCGGTCTCGGCGGCCTGCCGGATGGCCTCGATCCACGGAATATCCTTCTGTTCGTGGGCAAAGAGAATCGATCGCGACGCATTGACCACGGCGCCCCGACCGTCGGCACGAAAGCAAGCCTTCAGCTGGGCCGCCTCTGCGCCTTGCGCCCCGTAGCCGGGCACAAGAAAAGGCGCATGCGGCAAGGCCGCGCGGATCCGTTTCGCCTGCTCAATCGCCGTGGCTCCGACGACGGCCCCGATCGAGCTGAATCCAGATCGCCCGCGGAGCGGCTCTCCCCACCGGGCAGTCAACGCCGCCATGCGGAGGTACAGGGGTTCGCCTTCCACTTCAAGGTCCTGAAGCTCGTGCGCCGACGGGTTCGAGGTACGTACGAGCACAAAAAGTCCCTTGCCGCCGGAATGCGACATCTTCAAGAAGGACTTCATTGAGTCGGTGCCAAGAAGCGGATTCACGGTAATCGCGTCAACGTACGGGCCCGGGGTGTCGGGGGTGCTCCCCAGATACGCGTCCGCGTAAGCCTCGGCCGTATGGCCAACGTCCCCTCGCTTCACATCGAGGATCACAAGCAGGCCTGCCTTCTTCGCCTTGCGACAGACTTCCGTGAGGACCTCACAACCGCTGGCACCGAATCGCTCGTAAAAAGCGGAGTTTGGCTTCACCGCAACGGCCGAGTCCCTGACGGCCTCGATGACTCGGCTCAAAAAAAGCCCAAGTGCCCCGGCGGCCCTGGCACAATAGCCAGCATTCGATGGCGCGCCCGAGCCCAGGGCGCCGAGAATTTCCCGGGGCAAACGCTCCAGCACCGGATCAAGACCCACGACAAGGCAGCTCTTCTTTTCCTCCACCGATTGAACGAGCCGATCGGCGAAACTCTCAGACATGGGATTCACCTCTCGCCCGCTTTTCCCAGGGCTTTCTGGGTCATCTGTTCCGCCGCGGCGTCGAAGGGGGGACCCGAAGGATCCTTGAGCTCGGCGATCCTGCAACGCTTCGTTTGAATCTCTCGCAGGATCTCCCGGAGTCGCGTTGCATCCTCGAGCGTCTTGTCACGTTCGGGCTCGTCAGGCGAAGACTCGACCTCGGCGAGGCGGAATGCCTCCAGGGCTTCATCGAGGAAGCCTGAAGCAAAAAAATTCATCCCCACTTGAAAGAAACCCTCAACAGGACCCAGCCGGTACATGAATCGATAGAACTGCCGGATGCCGTCCGGGTACGCTTCCGCCACGAACTCGGAGCGTTGGAGGTAAAGCGAGCGCACAAAAGGCCTGTAGTTGGTGAAGCTGGGCAACTTCGATTCGAGTCGGCTCAGAGCTCGGCCGAAGAGGTGCTTGATATGACGCAGCTTCTGGGGGAAGAGGGTGTGAGCCTCGTCAAGGATGTACTTCAACTCGACCTCGTCCTTGTCGCGCTCGTAAAGCGGCGCGTAGGTCTTCACGTTGTAGTGTTCCTCCTTGAGAATCGAGATCTCATGGAAGATGTCCGAAACGTAGCGGTCAAAGAGGTCAGTCGAGTCTTGTCCTCTAAAGACGAGGTGCGAGAGCTCCTTCAACTCCCAGATGTAGCCGTCCCTGAGGCGTTCAAGGTTCTTGAAATCGAGCAGTCCCCCCAGTTCGGCGGGCTTGAGTCGCAGGTCGTTGCGGTGTATACCCACTTTCCTGGAATAATCGAGGACCTTCTGCTCGTAGGTCTCGAACACGCCGTTGGAAACGAGACGGGATCGGTAGAACAGCTGCACGATCATCCAGATCGTGTGGCCCAACTCTTGCTCTCCCAAACTGAATCGTTGCAGCATAAGGCTCTTGAAAGACACCGACACTCGTCTCTCGCGCGAAACGGTGTCATGGTAGGAGCGTCCTCCACCTGAGTCAAACCCAATCACCAGTAGTTCCAACCCGAGAGAGACTGTACAGGATCTCGACGTATATGCTTGGAGACATGACACGCTCAGCCCTGCTTCAAAGACTCCTGTGGAGTCTCGTGGTTCTGTTCATCGCCCTCCCTGGGTGCCGTTCGAACTCAGACTCAAAGAAGCGCTCTCAGGCTCAAACGCCAGTGCTCACGGTGAAGTCCACCAACCCAGTCGGGGGCGCCGAGGGCGTCGCACGGTCGACCACTGTCAGTGTGACTTTCTCCGGGGCGATCGATTTCGCAACCGTCGATGAACGGAGCTTCGCAGTCACGGGCTCGAAGTCCGGCCCCGTGCAGGGCGTTTACACGTACGAGTCAGCAATCTACAGGGTCAACTTCACACCCCCGGCTGAGCTCATGGCAGGCGAGAAGGTCACCGTTCAGCTCTCGACTGCGGTTCTGTCGCCGGCAAGGACGCCGCTTACTGCAGCCGACTTCTCCTTTAATATCGCCTCCGACCCGCCCGTGCCGGCCCCCCGACTGGCAGTGGTGGACTCCACCCCCATCGCCTTCGCGAATGATGCGTCCCCCACCCTGGCAATCACGATACGTTTTGGCGAGCCTGCAGACTCAAGCTCAGTCTCGCCGGGGTCGGTCCGGGTCACGAGCGGCATGACCGGACGCGTTCCGTCGCGCCTCAGTGTGAGCCCCGATGGGCTCACCTTGATCATCACGCCCGAGAATCGACTCCTTGCTGGCGACAAGATCAACGTGCAGCTCTCGAGCTCAATAAAGCCTGTCAGCGGGGCGCCTTTTGACGGCTGGTCTTACGAATTCCGCACCGCGGCATCTCCGCCGCCTGAGGGAACACGAATCGACAGGGTCCACGGCACGCTGGGACGAGTTGTCATTCTCGAAGCGGGTGACCTGAACCAGGACGGTCTCGCGGACCTCGTCCACGCGAGCGAAAACGAGACGTTTGTGGACGTACTCCTCGGCAACGGCGAGGGGACTTTCACCCTCGGGATTCGCATCGACCTCTTCCAGCCCGTGCTTTCGCTGGCTCTCGCAGACCTCGACGCCGATGGTACCAATGATCTGGCCGTTGGCTCAACGGATCGCGTCCAGGCCTATCTGATGCGCTCCCGGGAGGGTGCCGGCGGAAAGCGAGAAGTGACCTCGGTCGATGGTGCCAGGGCACCGACAGGCGCGGCAGTGCGAGGAATCACAGTGGGTGACCTGGACCACGAGGGCCTCGAAGACTTTGTCCTCGACACGGATCGAGGCCTTCAAGTTCTCCTCGGAGGAGTGGATCAGCGACCCGTCCAGACCGTCGGAACGAGCCGGCAAGCCCGGACGAACCTCGTCTTGCACGACCTCGACCTCGATGGCAATGCCGATCTCCTTTACGGTGATCGGCGAGGTGGACGGGTGACGTTTCACCTGGGAATGGCTTCGCGCACATTGCCTCTGGGTGAGGCACGCCACCATGAGCTGGGGTCCGACGCAGAGCAGGTGGACGCCGTCAACTTGAGCGGGGAGGCATATCCCGAGATCGTCGTCCTGACACTTGGCGGCGCTCTGGGAGCGGAATTTCGGATTCTGCGACGGACCGCTCCCGGGTACTCCGGAGACACGTTCGAGGCCTTCAGTGAGCCGCCTCGGGCCGCTCCGCTCGAGGGTGGCGCCACCCTCGAGCGGAGCCGATTCACAGCTGGGGATCTCGACGGAAACGGGCTCCTCGACATCATCCTGGCCGATCAGCCACGGGAGGTGGTGGTGTGGTACCCAAACACCGGGGGGGTCGTGGACTTTTCACAGGGTGGGCGCCACCTCCTACGGGTTCCAGAGGCCCTCCTGCCACTGGCCACTGACCTTACCGGCGATGGGAGCCTTGAGGTAGTAGCCGCCGGTCAGAGCGAGATCCACGCGCTGGTTCCACCAACGAATCTCCCCGAGGACAGGTTTGAACTCTCGATCGAGGACACGCAAGCACGCCAGAAGGATCTGGAAGCCATCGCTCTGGTGCGATCGACTCATTCAAAGCCACTGGAAGCCTATTCGGTGGCACTGTCCTACGATGGCGACGTGCTCCTTCCAGGACGCGTCTCCATTGAAGGCACTGTGACTGGCGAAAGTGGGGTAGAGTTCTCGAGCTTCCAACGCTATACATCCGTCGATGCGGTGAGCTACAGCGTCATCGCAGAGTTCAGCGCCCCATTCGAGAACCGTGTGATCCCCGCTGGCGAGAACCAGCTCCTGTTCCGACTTCTCTTTGATGTACTCCCCGGTGCGCCCCTGGGAGAGACTACGCTTCACTTCATCGAGAGCGCCGGCGAACCCAAGGTGCCGACGACGTTGATTGTCGAGTCCAGGAGCCTCCAGCCCCGCACAAGGGATGGCAAGATCACCGTGCTTCCACCAAAGGAGACTCCGCCACCCGGCGGAAACAGCATGAGGATCGAGGAAGTCCACACGCTGGCCGGTAACGAGGGCCAGGTGCCAGCGCTCGGGACCAACGAGAAGAATGCAGAGGCGTTCACTTCAATCTTCAGTTTCGATCCCAACGCAATCGAGGTGCTCAACCTTGATCTCTCGGCCTCAGCAGTCGGAGCTCTCAACCCCGATATCTTTGTGCCGTCGATCGACAACGAGACGGGCAACGCGGCCATGACCGTGATCTTCGACATCACGCCACCCATTGACGGAATCGGCCTCGCGCCAGGGACTGATTCAGTGCTCTTCATGATTCGCTTTCGGGTCAAGCCAGAGACCAATCCAGGCACGTACAAGTTGGAATTCAAGAATCAGATCGGCACACCTCCCTTGAACAACATCTTCGTCTTTGGGGGCCAGTCAGTGTTTCCTGACCTCGTGCCTGGCTCCGTGATCGTGGATCCGATTTCTGGCATCAAGTTCATTCGAGGCAACGCCGACGGCGGACCACGAGTCAACCTCGGGGATGCTGTCACGATCGCCGACTTTCTTTTTCGCGGAGGCGCCCAACCCGGGTGCCTCGATTCGGCGGATACCGATGACAACGGCAAGTTGGAGCTGACCGACCCAATCTTGCTCATGAACCACCTCTTCAAGGGGGGCCCTCCGCCAGCGCCGCCTTACCCCGATGAAGGCCTGGACCCGACCCCGGACACGCTGAGCTGCTCCGCCGAAACATAGAGTCATAAGACTTTTTACTAATTGTATTTATGAAATAGAATTGGGTAAAAGTTCGCAGCAATACGGTCTCCCTGGGTTCGGAAAGCCGGCTTCACCTCGAACTCCATCAATCGCAAAAAAATGCCTTGCGAGGACGGTTGGTTTCTTATAGAGTTCGAGGCTCTTGATGAGGCCACGCGGCGGTCCCGGTTCTTCACCCTCCCGGGACGTTGATGCCTGAAAGGCGCGTCAGGACGGGGATGCATGTGAGACTTGTAGATTGTGGGTCAGTATCCCTGGCCCGCGTCTCTGATCCGTGCCTCGAATCCAAGCTCCGAGACAACCAACGCCTCTGATTGCGTATCCTGTGACCCTTGTGACCGTCTGACCCGGCGACTTTTTCTGTCGGACGGCATCCAAACGAAGAAATCCGTTCTCCGCCGGGTCAATGCCGGCTCATGCCGACCGGTTTTGATCCGGCCCTTTTTTTTGAGGGAAACGTGCGATTTTCTCGGCAAGGCGTGGTGAACGCAGAGGCTCCCCTCCGATCTTCTCGCCAAAGTGGGGCAACGCGTCCCGGGAAGCCCATGCCCGGGGCTGCTATCCAGCGCATCTCAACGCCCCGGCACTCTGAAGTGACTCCTGACGACGACACCGGCTGACGCCGCCACGCCTTGCTTACGTAACTAATTGCGGCGTAAGGCTGTAAGGGCATTCCGCCCCCGAGAGACACTATTCGTCTGCCCCATTGTCTTATACCGCACGCAGGCAGTGATGAGACTTTTTACAGCCTGCGATAGGTTGCGGCTGCTCGCGCCATGGGCGCCCGGCGCCCATCAGGCGCCGAGGAGGCCGAGGCCGAGTGTTGCGGCCGACGTTGGGGAAGTCCGCCTCCCCCCACCAGCCCTTATACCTCACGCGGGCAGTGATGAGAACTTTTGCAGCCTGCGATAGGTTGCGGCTGCTCGCGCCATGGGCGCCCGGCGCCCATCAGGCACCGAAGGAGGCCGAGGCCGAGTGTTGCGGCCGACGTTGGGGAAGTCCGCCTCCCCCACCAGCCCTTGACGAGCAGCAGACTTGAGATGGTTCCTCCTTTGCCCATTCGGAATGTCTCACGTGTGGGCGCGCGAGGTAAGACTCACTTCTTGTCGCCAGGGGGGGTGGGTGCCGGAGTGGGCGCGGGCGTTGAGGTCGGAGTTGAAGCTGGAGCTGGAGGCGGCTCAGGAACTGCGGCAGACTTCGGGGACGGAACCGGCTCTGCCTTCGCATCGCTCCCTGGCACCGGCACGGCGGGCTGTTGTTCCGTGGCCCCAGGTGTCACCCCGGCTTCCGGCTTCGGTGTTTCGGCTGGCTTGGGCTCTTCCTTGGGCTTGGGGAGGAAGTCCTTCAACTCCTTGTTCCAGTTGTCAAAGGTCCAGGACTGGATGAGGTAAACGCGCCCCCGCTGCTCGTCGTTGTCGACAACCACGTAGTATCCCTTGGTGTCGCCCTTTTCGTCCTTCTTAGCATTTCCCAGGTGGAACGCGACTGTCTTCATCTCCGCGTCTGGGGTCTCCTTCTTGCGGTAGCTCAAGGAGACCTTGAGCTGTGGCTGGTCGAGGCCGTACTCCTTCAAGTCCTTGGGCTCAACGCCATCTTCGATGGAGAGGTCCTTGCCTCGATTCAGAAACCCCCTGGCTTGGTACTCCTCCGACTTGCCAACTTCCTTCGTCTCTGGGCCTGACGTAACAACGAAGTACTCCTCCTTCTTCGTTTCTGGATTTTTTTGCTCTTCTTTCTTATCGCCATCGCCTTCCTTTGGAGCCTCGCCCTCGGGTGGCTTCGGCTGCTCCACAGGCACATCCTTGAAGCGTCGCTCCACGAGCACATCAGGCTTGTCCGGGCGGGAGAGGCGTACAGCCTCCACATCGAAGTCATCCGGAATCGCGAAGACCTTCTTCTGGAGAAAGGTCTTGCCCTCAACCGCATCGCCATAAAGACCCAACTCGTTCCGAATTGAGGTCTGGACCTCGTAGGTCGTCGGATCACTCCCAAAACGGAGGTAGGCTGCTGTCGTATTGAAGCTCTTGCCCATGACGCTCTTGCCGACCACCAGGGTCCCAAGCTGCTTGCCGCCCGCGTCGTAGGCTGTCAGGAAGCCTCCCTTCTTGTCATCGACGTCAAACTCGGTATGAGCCGCAGGCTCCTTGCCGCGGGGCTCGCCCGTCTTGATCTCGCCAAGGGCCTTCAGGATCTTCTCGGCCTTCTCGCCGTCAGCTGGATATCCGAAGGTCGAGCCAACGACCCACTTGTCCCCCGCCTTCTTGAGCTCGACCGCGGCACCATTCACGCCCTTCTTGATGCTGATTTTCGCCGCATCCTTGAAGCTCGCTTGTTGGAAGGCGATAAAGCCCTCGGTGACCCCACCCGAGCGGGAAGACTGTTGTGGCTTGTACAAGACCATCACCAGTCCCAACACAACCAACACCCCCAACGCACCGAGTATGGACTTACCCATTCTTAGATCTCCAAGAGCGTCGCGCTGGACGCCTCATAATTGATACTTTTGGATATACCTGCGCTCGTAGGCAATGCCGTCGGCGCGACGGATGACGAAGTAGCCGAGCCCTAGCATCGCGACAATCGCTGGCACGCCCACAACGTTAAACCACCGAATGAAACCGGCGTAACGCTCACTGTCGGACTTGAAACGACGCTCCGTGATCTGCTTTCGGCGGATCTCGATGAGCTGATTGCCGAGCGCGTAATTCTCAACTGCGTTGTAGAAAAAACTAACGTTCGACTGGTAGGCCCGACTCTGCGACGCGAGATATTCATTTTTTATCATGTCGGCCGAGGCCAGGATGAGCACGCTGCCGCCATCTACGGGAGTGACGTCAGCCCTGGGCTTCTCCACAGTCTTCTCCTCACCCTTCGCCACTGGGGGAGGCGAGGTTGGAGCAGCACTTGGGCCGGCAGTGACAGGAGCGGGAGGCAGGGGCGGCACCACAGGCTGCGTCGGCACGGGTTGAGCGGATTGCGTCTGAGCTGGCGCCGGCTGGACAGGCACCGGCGCGGGGAAAGCCCCGTCTGCGGGGGGGGCTCCAGGCTTCGTATCCTCGGCGTTCAAGCCAAGGTCACGGTCATCCTCCTCCATGGGAGGTCCACCAGGAAGGCCCAGCCCTTCAAGCCCTGGAATGCCGGCGTGAGGCCCGCCCGCCTTGCCCTTCGGAGCAGCGTCCTTGCTCCAGTCGGGGATCGTCTCCCCCTGGTGGCTAAAAGGCATTTTACCCTGGATAAGAACCGCAAGAGTTGTCTTGTCGACCCAGTCCTGGAACCTGTTTGGATCCTTGGGCGGCACGAGATCTTTCTCGTACGCGATGAGGGTAGCGCCCATCCCGGCCTGGGGGTTGAACGGATTCCGCTTCCCGAAGGGGTCGATCTTGACCGACCAAGTCTGATTTGGAACTGTCCAGGCCAGCTCCTCAGCCTTGAGGCCGTTCTTCTTGAGCGTATCGTGGTTCAGCTTCAGCCCCGTGGTCGCGGGAAAAATGATCGCCGGGATCCGGCTCGTGAGCGTTGATTCCTGACTGAGCGTATCCTGCGTCGTGGCCACGCAAATAGCCGCTCCGGCCGGGACCTTAACGACGAGATTTCCCATGACGCGCTGGGGGATATCTATCGTTCCCATTTCGTTGGAGGCGAGCAGCTCCGTCCCGAGCTCGACGCCCCACTTGCGAAAGAGGTCCTCCAGGCCAGCAGGCACCAGCATGTTGATGGGAAGTCGTTGCTTGTAGCCTTCATCCGAGGCATCGAGCGTATAGCGGGAGGTGAAGAAAATAGTCGGCACCCCGAGCGAGATCGCCCGGCTGATCTCGTAGACCTGGCGAGGCTCGAGTTGATCGGGCTGCGCCACGACAACACACTTCAGGAACCCCTTCAAGTCCCCTGGCTGGACGGTCTTGTCCTGCTTGGCCTCAAGCTCCTTCTTCTCGGCCTCCGTCTTGCCCTCGAGTTCCTTGCGGAAGTGGTCCTCCTTGAGGCGTTTCACGAGGTCTTCGAAGGCATCGTTTTCCTTCATGTCGATCGTTCGCACATCAAAAACATCCTGCAACGCTCCAACGATTCGATCATAGTCGGATAACGGCGGCTGCTGCGGGCCGGCGGGGTTTGGAGGCGGGGCCGGAGGCTTCCGGGCATCGAAGAACGCGATGGTGGGCTTCTCCGGCGTGGCAAGCTTCAGAAGGCGGCTCGTCAACTCGTACTCAAGGCTCTCGATCTGAAGATGAGCGGCGATGACCTCGGGCTCTCGCGAGAGGTACTTGATTTCAATGGCCGTGAAGGCGCGGCCCTGCTTGCGACTCGACGCCTCCTGCTCGTTGTAGGTGATGGCGCGAATCCCTTCCTGCTCCAGCTTGTCGAGGTACTGCTGGCGAAACTCGTCCGAGAGCAAGTCATAGTAGATATCCTGCTTGGGGCGCTTCTGCTGAGCCGCGATCGTTGTTGCGGCAGTTTCACGGCGAGCGCGAATCTGCTCGGGCGTGGGCTTCTGCCGGCTCGAGAAGATGTCCTCCATGCTCTGCACCGGCTCGGGCTCTTCCGGCTTGTTCTTTGCCGCCTCGGCCTGCTTGTACTTGGCCATCGCCTCCGCGGCGAAGTCCTTGGCCTTTTCGTCGGGATCCAGGATCTCGTAGTTGACCTTCTTGTTCGAGAGTTCGTAGAACTCCTCGAACATGTCCTTCG
The DNA here is from genome assembly GCA_005772855.1 of Planctomycetia bacterium. Lineage (GTDB taxonomy): Bacteria > Planctomycetota > UBA8108 > UBA8108 > SXIK01 > SXIK01. The sequence goes on from SXIK01000214.1 coordinate 25,979, forward strand.
TGTCGCGGCGAAGGGTCTTCAGCTGCCCTGGAAGCTCCTCGCTGCAGTAGTACTTGATCTGGACCTCATCCTTGAGCTTGGCGAGAATTTCCTTGGTCTTGCCCGAGATCGTGTAGACCTTGTCCTTCGTCCAATCAAGCTTCGTTCCGCCGAAAAAGTCGCGAAGGCCGAAGACGAGAGCGAGGATCGCGATGATGATCCCCAGGAGAATGAGGTTGCTCGCAAAAAACTTTTTCCTGAACTGTTGACTGTCTGCCATGCTTTTCTCCTATCAAAACTTGCGCCACTCGACGGCAAAGTTGTTCAACACCAGGAAGAAAGCCGTCATGCTGACCGCGTAGACTATGTCCACGGGGTTCACGAGGCCCTTCGCAAAGTTTTCGAAGTGGTACAGAGAGCCGAACCAGCCAAGGCCAGTGCCAAGCCTGCCCACAACGTTGTTAAGGGCCTGAACCACCTGCGGGAAACCAATCCCCCATAGAATAAAGAGCACCACCATGGCGGAGAGTAAAGCCACGATCTGATTCTCGGTCATGGCCGAAATTGCCGAGCCCACGGAAATGTAGACGGCGGCGAGACAAAGCGCCCCCAGGTAGCTGGCGAAGATGACGCCCCAGTCCAGATCCACGACGAGCGACACCGAAAGGGGCACAGTCATCGTCAGGAGAAGAGTGATCACCATCACCGAGTAGCCCGCAAGGAACTTGGCGATCACGAGCTCCCAGGACTTCAGCGGCAGGGTCATCAAGAGCTCAACCGTGCCGGACTTCTTCTCCTCGCTCCAGAGCCTCATGGTAACGGCCGGGATCAGGAGAGCAAAGGTCAGGGGCAAAATGCTGTAATAGTTGCGGAGATCCGGGTTCGGCTGCTGAAAGAATGGGTTGTAGAAGAAAAAGAAGACTCCCATCACAACAAGGAATGCACAGATAAATATGTAGGCGATGGGGCTCGTGAAGTAGCTCATGAGCTCTCGGCGATAAATGGTCAGGATATTTCGCATGGCTGGGTATGCTTTCTTCTCCGCTCAGGCCGACTTTGCCGGCCGGGACGCGGTGAGCTTCAGGTAGACTTCCTCAAGACTCCGGCTTTCCGGTTCGAGGATGGACAACGACCAGCCGCCATCGCTCACGGCCCGGTGGACGGAAGTGCCCAGGTCGCAATCAACGCGACCTCGCACACGGTAGTCGCAAGAGTGGTCCGTGGTGCGAATCACCTCGACGGACTCAACACCCGCCACAGTGCCCAGCCTTTCGCGGACAGCACCCTCGGGCCCCTGGATTCTGGCCCGGAAAATCTGCTGCCCCGAGGCCCTCGCCTGGAGCTCATCTGGCCTGCCGTCGGCGACAAGCTTTCCATCCTTGATGATCACGATTCGAGTGCAGATCGCAGAAATCTCTTGCAAAATATGGGAACTAAAGAGAACCAACTTCGTCTTGCCAAGCTCCCTCAAGAGCTCGCGGATCTCAATAATCTGGTGCGGATCGAGTCCGCTCGTGGGCTCGTCCAGAATGAGGATGGGCGGGTCGTGGATCAAGGCTTGCGCCAGCCCGACTCGCTGCCTGTACCCCTTCGAGAGGTGCCCCACGTTCTTCTTCAGCATCCGCTCGATCTTCACCTGGGAAACAACCCGGTCGATGGCGCCCTTCAGGGCCCTGGCATCAATTTGCCGCGCCTTTCCGGCGAACTTGAGGTAGTCGATGACGCGCATGTCGTGATAGAGTGGGGTGCTCTCGGGTAAGTAGCCGATACTTTGCCGCACCCCCAGCGAGTCTTCCAGCACGTCGAAGCCATTCACCCGGACAGTGCCCGAGTCGGCGACGAGGTAGCAGGTGAGTATCTTCAAAGTCGTCGACTTGCCGGCCCCGTTGGGCCCCAGGAAGCCAAGGATCTCGCCCTTCCCCACCTGGAAGGTCACGTGGTTGACGGCGACGGTGGCGCCGTAACGCTTCACGATGTCTTGAACTTCAATCATGCAATCAACCTCCGGAGCCTGTCTCTGGAAGACCGGTGGAGCCCGGTTCCCGGACTTGTATGAGTGGGTAGATGATGGAGGCGCAACCGATTCGCGGAAAATCTGCCGTAATCACCACTCAAGGGCCACCAGCTCCGTAGAAAGGCCGGGTCCGAAGGCCAAAATCAGCCCCCGGTCTCCACCGACTGCCTCCGTTTGCACCCGCGCTATGCCCAGGAGGATCCCCGCCGAGGACGGATTGCCGTGCTCCCGGAGGACGTCGAGCGAGGGACGGGCAGCCTCCTTGCCCAGGCCCAGCCCCTCGACGATGAGGTGGATGATTTTTTCGCTCCCGGGGTGGATGATCCAGCGCTGAACGTCCTCGAGCGCCCAGCCCAGATCGCTCAGGAAGTCCGGCACAAGCCGGCAAGCAGCGTCACGAACCAGACGGGGAAGCTCCCTTGCAAGCACGATGTGGAACCCCGTCGAACGCAGGTCAAAGCCCAGATGGTGCTCCGTGTTGGGCTCCACATGCGAGCGGGCGCCCACAATCCGTGGACCTCTCAGCGACGGCAGAGGCGGGGTGTCATCGGTCCCAAGAATGCACGCCACGGCGGCATCGCCAAAGATGGCACTCGCCACGATGCTCTGGGGAGACAGATCCTCCCTTTGAAAACTCAGGGTGCAAAGTTCAACGCTGAGGAGGGCGGCCAGGTCAGCGCGGCGAAGGCTGCCGAGACAACCAGTGGAGCCCGGGTGGGCATCGACGAGCTCGGCAGCCCTGGCCAGGGCTGCTGCACCACCCGAGCAGCCCAGCTCCGTCATTGGAATCCTGCGAACGAAGGGGGAGAGCCCGAGCGATGCAGCAATCGCGACGTCCGCCGATGGGATGGTGACCCCGGTGCACGAAACGCTCACCAGGGAGTGGAGACGCTCGGCCTGGAACGGGCCCGCTCGCAACGCGCCTCGCAGGGCCGCGCCCCCCCACTCGGTCCTGGCCCGGCGGTAAAGGAGGTTGCGCTGCGTGAAGGCCGGCAGGTCGCAGGCCTCCTGTCGCGAAAGAATCGAGCCCCGCGATTCGATCCCGTTGCGATCCAGAGTCTCCTTCCAGCGTCCAGCGCCAACCCCCTCGCCCGAGAGCCACTGCGTGAAGGATTCGCGAATTTCGTCGCGAGTAAGCGTATGAGGCAATTTGGCCGAGTGAAGAGCCAGGATGCGGGCCATCCGCGCATTGTCAGCAGCGCGGCATGGCTTGTCGAACTGAATCTTGATAAAGCCACAGGAAAAGCGCCCAGCACGCGCTCACTTCAAGACCGTCCTGGCAGAATTCAGGTTCTCCCTATAACTCTGGAGATCGCACCCCGTCAAGTCGCGTAGACGGCGAGCGGCGTCCCTCGCAAGGACATCGTCCTTGCCGCGCCTCGAGAAGATGAACAGGACGAGATTCTCTGTCGCAACATCAAAGGAATGCGCCTCGAGTTGCCGTACGCCCTCTTGATAGTACTGCTCCTCCAGCTCCTCAACTCGGCCCATTGCATCCTCCGCCACCTTTTCTCCGAGCCTCACACCGAGTCGACGGAGCGCCTCCTCCCTCGTCAGCCCCTCACTCGGATCCGGAGGCACATTGCGAGCTGGGTCGCCGACCACGACGCGGTCCTTGACCTCGACTTGCACTGTGACCCAGCGATCCTTGAAGACGGAGCGCGACTCGAGCCGAAGCTTGTACCTCGCCGCCGCCTCGGCGCGTGTAACCACCTCCAGAGTGGGATAGATCAGCGAGTCCCACTCGAGTTGCAAGCCCTCCGCCGCGATCGACGCGAGCAACACCTCGGCCTGTGCCAGCTCAGCTCTTTCGAGGCGCACCCGCCCTGCCGCAAACAGTCGCTTGTGAGGCGGCACCGCAGCCTCGAGCATCACGGCCCTCGCCACCGAAATTCGCGCCGCCTCCACTGCCCGCGCCGCAACATACGCCTCGGAATTGGGCACCCTGTGGAACGTTTTCAAGTAGCGTGAGCGCTCCGTCCCGTGAAACGACTCGTTCTTCATTAGATGGAAGTCCAGATCCTCGATCTCGATCACCATCTCCGGCGTTGTCGGATTCGGCCCGCTTCCGGAACGTCCCTCGCAAATCGCTCCAGAGGCGTCCTGCGCGGCCTGACGCACGGAATCTTCGAATGCCGCGGCTGCTTCACCCGACACATCCCAGAGGTCGCGTCGAGCCCGAAGGGCACCCGCCTCGAGGCGAGGAAGGTCCACCTTGAGTGCTGGATGGAGGCGTCTCTCGATGGAGGCTTCCATTCGCTCCAGGGCCGCTTTCACCTCGAGGCTCGACTTGTCGGCTTCGAACGCGAGGGAGTACTGGAGGAGGGAGCAGCCCGCAAGACCAAGATCCTCGAACCTGCGCGCATCGAGCAGGTGTTTCCGCTGAAGCTCGCGCCGAAAGGATCCCCGCAGCTCGAGACCCTGGACATGTTCGGGCTCCACGCTCAACAATCGCTCGATTGCAAGAAGGGCGCCGCGCCAGTCTCGTTCCCTGGCCTTGTAAACGGCTTCCTGGTAGGCCTCTTCCAGTAGACGACGCGAGACACGGGCATGTGCCGATTGAGCACCCTCGTGCGACGCATGGGCAAGGGAAGCCGCAAGGAAGCAAGCCTGTGCGAGCGACAGGTCCCCTCGCACCTCGGCCGCGAGGCCCTCTGCGTGCTTCCGGGTCCCCTCGCTCGCTCGTTCGAGAAGGTCCAGGGCAGAGTCCACCTCCGCACGGAGAGCCAACAGACTCCTGCGAGTCTCGCCACCGTCTCCCTGCTCCCTTGGATCCTGTGCGAGCATGAAGAAGCTGTCCTCATCTCTCTGAATCAGAGTTTCCAGGTCCTCTCGGAGGCGCAACCACTGAATGCCAAGTTCAAACAAACTCTGGGGGTCCTCCGGCAGGGGCCCCTCGCACGTCGTTTTCCGAAGCGGCACAAGATGAGCCCGAACAAGCCCCTCGAGAGCCTCGCGAATCTCGCCCTCGACCGAGGTCGAGGGCCGTTGCGCCATTGCCCAGACACGCGCGTAACCTTCGACAAGCTCGAGTGAGGAGGGATCGTACTCCATGGCAAGGGCAAAACCCTCGATGGCTAACCCAAGGTCTCCAGCTGCTTCCGCCTGGAGCGCCTTTTCCTGCTCCAGATGCGCGACGCGACGACCTGCTTCCCTGAGCGCAGTGAGATGGAGTGGGCAAGGACGCTGGGAGTACGCCTCCCAGAGCAGGTAATAGGCCTGCCGATAGTCCCCTCGAGCCAGCAGGTCGCTCCCTTTACGGAACTCTGATCGGCCCGCACAGCCAAGCAAGAGGCAACCCGCAATGGCAACAAACGCACAGGGCGTTGGTGCTCGCAGCCCGGTGGAGGGTGTCACCTTTGAAGATATCATCACTTCGCGAGGCAGGCAAACAAGCGGGACAAAGCCCAACCCTGGTTCAGTAACGAACCTGTGAGCGGTGGCTCCTGGCCTTGTTCAGTGAACTGCCGCAACCCTTCCCACAGCCCGAGCCGCAGCCTGTTCCCTTGCCGGAAAGCAGTCGCCAGGCCTTGCGAAACCAGTGAATCGCGAGCAGGAGAGCCAGGATGAGCGTCACAAAGAGAGCGATCCAGTACTGCGTCGTCGAATCGAGCGAGATCACAATCGACTCCCAACCTGGTAGAGGATGAGCGACGCGACGTAGGCTAGCGCCGTCATGTAGGAGAACGCAAATATCGCCCAGCGCCACGAGTTGCTCTCCCGCTTGATGGTCGCCACGGTGGCGCCGCACTGGCAGCAGAGCGCAAAGAAAACCAGGATTGAGAGCGCGACGGGGACGTCATAGACCGGTACGCCCGGCGCCACGGGGTCGTCGGTTTCCCTCACGGCACTCTTCAAACTGTCCCGGAGCGCGTTCGACCGTTCATCGACGTCCTGTCCGAGATTGTAGATAATCCCAAGCGTCGAGATCACCACCTCGCGAGCCGGAAAACTCGCGAGGACCGCCATCGAGATCTTCCAGTCCCAACCGAGAGGCCGGAAGAACGGCTCGACGGCGCGTCCCGCCTGACCGAAGAAGCTCTCGCGCAAGAAATCGCCAGCCTCGGACTGCGAAACCGCGGCGAGAGCGGCGAGGCGCGCCTCGCCCTCGGGCACCTCCCGCGCCACGCGATCGCGCTCCAAGGTGTGCCTGACAGCGATCTCGCCCCGGTGGGGAAAATATGCAAGCGCCCAGACCACAACAGCCATTGCAAGGATCGTGGTCCCCGCTCGCAGGAGAAAGGCGACAGCCCTCTCATACAGGCGGTACATAACACCACGCAGAGCTGGCACCTTGTAGCTCGGCAGTTCCATCACAAAAGGTGCCTTGGCACCCTTCAGAAGCGTGCGTCGAAGCAGCCAGGCCACCATGACGGCGGTCACGATGCCCAGAACGTACAGCGCAAACAGCGTCAACCCCTGGAGCCCCATACCCACGAAGATACTTCGGTCGGGGATGAAGGTTCCTATGAAGATCGCGTAGACAGGCAGTCTCGCCGAACAGCTCATGAGGGGCGTCACCAAGATGGTGGCAAGCCGGTCGCGACGGTCCTCGATCACCCGGGTGGCGATAATGCCCGGAACGGCGCACGCAAAGCCGGAGAGCATGGGAATGAACGACTTCCCCGAAAGCCCGCATTTCTGCATGATCCTGTCCATCAGGAACGCGGCCCGTGCCATGTATCCACAGTCTTCAAGGAGTCCAATGAAGAGAAACAGGATCAGGATCTGAGGCAGGAAGACGACGATCATCCCAACGCCAGCAATCACTCCATCGACGAGGAGGCTTCGAAGCGCGCCCTCGCTCATGGAGGCCTCGACCACAGCTCCAAGCGCCTGGAAGAGCCCATCAAGGCCCTCCATGAGCGGCTTCGCCCAGGCGAAAATGGACTGAAAAACAAGCAGCATCACGCCGCCGAAAACCACGAATCCAAGGACCTTGTGCGTGAGGAGCCGATCGATACGCTCGCTCGGGGTCGTTCTGCGAACAGCCGTACGAGTTACGCAGCCCACCAGGCGCTCCCGTACCCACCCATAGCGCACCTTGGCCTCAAGGGCCGGCAGCTCCATCGGGCCAGCCACCGCGCGGCGAACCGCCTCGAAATGCTCAAGCCAGGGCTGACCGAGGGCCTTCACAATCCGGCCCTCCGCATGTCCACCGCGATCAATCACGGCCCTGAGGACCTCAAAGCTGTGAAGCTTGCGTCCCTCGGCCCGCTCGAAGAGAGGACTGACCTCTCGGGTAAGAACCTCCACTTTTTCGTGGAGTTCATCGTGAAGCTTGAGTGATCTGGGCCCGGAGGCCGGCCCCCCGAAGCCCGAGACACGAGTCCGGGCCGCAACATCATGAAGCACCGCTTCCAGCTGAGAGAATCCCAATCCTCGATGACCTTCGACGGGCACGACGGACGCGCCCAGCGCGGACGAAATCTTCTCTGCATCGATCGAGATGCCCCGGGCCTGCGCGATATCGATCATGTTGAGCGCAACGACCACGGGCACGCCGAGGTCGAGAACTTGCGAGAGCAGGTAGAGGTTTCGCTCGAGGTTCGAGGCGTCCACGACCTGGAGCACCAGGTCCGGAGGAGGCTCACCCTCGGCGTGCCCCAGGAGCAAGTCGACCGCGACCATCTCGTCGGGCGAGTGCGCCGCGAGACTGTACGTGCCGGGCAAGTCAATGAACTCCATGTCGAGTTCACGGATTTTCCGGTGGCCAGTTTTCTTCTCGACCGTGACCCCCGGGTAGTTCGCAACCTTCTGGGAAAGGCCCGTTAGCCGGTTGAAGATCGTGCTCTTGCCGGCATTTGGGTTTCCGACGACCACAACACGGATGCGCCGCGGGACCACGGGCTCAGCCGGTGTCCCCTGGCTATGGACCCGAGCGGATGTCACGCTCGACCTCGATCATGCCTGCCTCGGATTTTCGCAGCGACAAATGGTAGTCGGTAAGCTCCACCTCCAGGGGATCACCCAGAGGAGCAAACCTCACGAGACGAACCGGCGCCCCCGCGACAAAACCCATCTCACAGAGCCGTTGAAAGATTGCACCCGTGCCCCGGCAACGAAGCACCCGGGCGTGATCGCCGGGCTGGAGGTCCTTGAGTGTCACCATGCTTGCTGCGCCTCTCGTTTGATCGATATAGCGAACAATGGTTTTATAGCACGAACTCTAACGACATGGGAATGACATTCCTGGTCCCACGCGCCGCAAATGGTTGGCGGCAATCCCTGGTGAGCGCGGGACCCCGAAGGGGGCATCCAGGGCCGCGGAGCCACACCCAATCTCGCCGCTTCCAAGGAGCGCTTCAGCACCTTCAGCCACGGATGGTCAGGACCGGCACCGGGGCACCAGTCACCACCTTTCGTGCCACGCTCCCCAGGAAGACTCGCTCCAGGACCGTGCGACTGTGGGTTCCGAGGACGATGAGGTCTGCCTCGAACTCCCCGGCCTCCCGGAGAATCTCCTCCGCGGCTTGCCCCACGGTCGCAGAGGCCTCGACCTCAACACCCTTCCAATCCTCTCGAATCAACTTGCCAAAGCGCTCCAGAGCCTGCCCTCGAACCCGCTCGAGGTAGTCCTGGAACCGGTCCCGCATGTCGGATGCGTACTCGTAGAGGCTCGCCGACTGTTCCACCACGAAGTGGAGCCGCACCTTCGCCCGGAATACCCTTGCCCAGTCCAGAGCCACCGCGAGGACGGCCTTGCCCGGCACGCTGAAGTCGTGGGCAACGTAGACGCGGCGAGGCTCGAAGTCGGGCTTCACATCACCGCGGAACACAAGCACGGGGCATCGCGCCGCGCGAATCACTCGGTCCGCAAAGCTCCCGAGCAGGAACCGCTTGAGACCCGAGTAGCCGTGCGTTGGGGTTACAAGGAGCTGGACATGTTCACTGGCCAACGTATCGGCGAGCACTTCAACAGATTCGTCCCGCACGACGAGCGGCCGCACCCGCAAGCCCGCGAAGGCAGATTCCGTCAACGCCATCTCGACGAGCCGCTTTTCCACCGCGCCATAGATGTCGTCGGGGAGAATGTACGCGCCAACCTCCGGCCATGGCGAAAGAACGACCGGGGGCATCTGGGCGAGATGGACCAGCAGCAACTCCGCGGAGAATTTTTTCGCCAGGGCGGCAGCAGGGGCAAAGGCCTGCCTCGACTCGGCAGAGAAATCGGTGGTGACAGCAATACGTGAAGGAAGCATGGAGTACAGGTTACCCAGACGCGTCGGTTTTCACAGGAATTTTCTTGCGCCTCAGGCTGACGTCGACGACGAACCTGCCCAGGAGAGCCCGCCGGCCAATGATCATACGGTAGTTCATGCCCTCGCGACGGTGCAGGTTCACTGAGGTTCGAAAACGGCGGCCCGCAAGCGAGATCACGAGCTCGACAATCGGCCGATTGGTCACGCCGCCGGAGGGATTGCGGACCCGGCGAAACCTGCTGACAGGCACGCGAACGGTCCGCACACGCGTCCCGTCTCTCAACAGGATCTCGGCATAACGTGGGCAGTCTTGCTCGGATGGCAGAACATGGACATCACCGACGTCCAGGGATGACGTGAAGGCACCCGTGTCGATCTTCGCCCGGATCCGCCGGAGGCCCCACTCAGGAATTGTGACTTCCTCGACCGCACCAATCCGAGTTTTCTTCATTGGCCTCGCTCTAGCAGCGTGAAGTGATGGCCGCTGAAGACCGTGGAGATACTCTTCGAGGCGACGACGCGGAACCCGGCGGCCTGCGCCACCTGGGACACCTCAACACGGCTGAGCGTGTGCTTGGGACGTTTTTTTCCGCCCAGGCGGCGATAGAGATTTCGAAGCTGATTCTTGAGGCTCTCCTCTCCGAAAAACGTGAGCAGAACATAACGCCTCGAAGCTCTCAACAACTCACGGATGTGGTCCTTCCGGGCCTCGTGCTCGGGGATGTGGTGCGAGAGCCGGATGGAGACCACGAGGTCAAAGGTACGATCGCCGAAGGGAAGCTGGAAGGCGCTGGCTGCGGCGGCAAACGGCGTGTACCCCACAGCATTCTTGCGGCACAGCTTCAGCATCTCCCGCGAGTAATCCACCTCGTAGAGACGACGAGCATGACGCGCAATAACGGGTGAGAGCCGGCCGGCACCGCAAGGCACGTCGAGAACGCGCTCGCTCGTGCCTGTCCTTGCCAACAAGCTCCCCAGTAAACTTTTTTCGCGCCGATCGGAGAGCCTCTTGTGGAGCTGCTTCTCGTACTTGACCTCATAGCTGGCGGCCTTTTCGGGCTTCCGCCGGTTTTCAGAGTATTCGATTTTTTCGAGGCGCATCAAAGTTCTTCCACCTTCTTCAACGTCCACCAGGGAAGCACGCAGTTTGCCAGGAAAGCCTCAGAAAGGCCAGTAGTTCCCCACCCCGAAGCGCTTCAGGAGGCGCCTCCAGCGCCGATGAACCCTCCCGGTGAAGGTGGCGTGGCGCATGCGATCACGCTGTCGGAGGATCTTTCGAATCCAGCGGCGAATCGGTGGTCCCTCACCCAGCCGCCGAAGGTAAGTCTTCAGAAACCGGTAACGCCCGATGGGGCCGAACACCATTCTGGCCCACTTGTCGAGGCATGCCAGGTCCCTCGCTGCCAGAGAAAAACTGAGGCCTCGACCACGTAGCCACCACAGCCTTGGAACGTCACAGAGCACGAGTTCCACGCGTCCTTCTTTGTTGCGCCTCGCCAGGATGTTCTTTCCATAGAGTGTTCGAACGTAGCAGCGGGCCCGGTGGAGCTTGGCCAGGTCCTTTGCAAAGACCAGCATGGCCTCACGAATCTCCGCAGCGGAGAAATCAACTGGCTTCCCCCTCGTGCACGCCTTGAGCCACGTCTTCAGGCTGGTGGCACCCGCGAACTCCCGCGTAATGAGAAACGATCGATGGTAGAGGATCCAGAAACCCGAGTGGCCACAGGCGAGAGGCTCGACGGCGGGAAAGCCCAAGGACCTCAGAGCCAGCAGATTGTGAAATTCCCGCTCTGCCCGCGGCACTGTCAAGATTCCATGCAGTAGAGTCGGGAAAGGGTAATGCTCGTCCTTGAGCACAAGTCCCGCGCTGGCACTGGCGACTCGCGTGGCGGCAGCGATCCCCCCGCGGAAACCTCCACCGGCAGGACCACCCCCGTTGGCCGAGGGCAAGGGGTCATCAAGACGCACCACTGTGCGGCGTCCTCGATCGGAGAGCAATTGAGCCTCGGGGCAGCTCCTTCGGGGCCGGAAGAGGCCCTCCCTTCCAAATACAGACTTGTACCACTCTGTACGGTTGGCCGGTACCACTACCCTCCGGTACCTGAGGAACTTTCGCTCCTCAATATAGGCAATCGGAGGGCCCGTGCCCCAGTCCGGGTTGGCGCGCATGATCGGGCCAAGGGTATCATGCCAACGCAGCAAATCCAGGGGGGCGCCGAAGTCCATGCTCCTCGCTGGGGAGGAAGACCCGCACCGAGGCGCTTGGCAGCGTCCTTCCCCCTCCGGTCGCACGCTGCGCGTGCGCCTCCGGGCCAGGCTCTCGGGAGCCGCCAGCGCTGTCGCTGGCGCCGGCTCCCTCCGAGCCGTTTGCGGGTGCGCCAGCTCGCCGCAAACCCTCGGCGCTCGATAAGCGCCTTGCGCCTCCGGCGCCGATGGCGGGTGTGCGTTGGCCAGGGATCTCCCAGTCATGGCCTCGCGCAGTCTACCTACTCCCGCTGAAGTACCTGGACACGATCCCGCTTCACGGGAGCCTCGGGATTGACGATGCCTCGCACGACGAAGCCCTGAAGCCTTCCGCCTGGGCGGTCGCCCGGCTCCAGAGACATGGGCTCACCGCCACAGAGTGTCTCGATTCGCTCCTCGTTGATGAGCAAGCCGGCTCCCGCTGACACGCCTCCCAGAGCAGTGTCAGGGCTCTCGAGAATCTTCCGCTCCTCAATCAATTGAACCGGCCGATCCAGGTAGTAGACGAATCCCCCGGGCAGGCTCCCCACCGCCTGAGCGAAGAGAGTGCCCACGCAAAAGACTGGAGCTTGCGGATCAAGAAGACTCGCCGCCACGCGCGAGGCCACGCGCATGTCCCCTTCCTCGATCGGGAGGTCAGCCTTCAACTCGTTGTAGAACCATGTGCCGAGTGAAAGCGCCGCGCTCAGCGCGAGAAAGGCCGGCAGGGGGCCAGGTCGGCGGAGTCCGAGGGCGAAGCCCAGGCTGCCCAGGAAGGCCACGAGGCCCAGGAGCACAAGGTAGATAGGCTTCACGGCAAAGGTGCAGAGGACCTGCAAGCCCTCCTCGCCACAGAGGCGCTCCACGATCCCGTCAAGCGCTTGAGGCGCGAGAGCGAGGCAAACGCAAAGCCCGAACAGCACCGCTCCGAACCCGCATAGCGCCCAGGCAACGGGACGCAACCGGGGCTGAAATCTGGGGTACCACGCATCGATAAACCAGCCGACAAGCAGCGATCCAGGCCCCAGAAGAGGCAGAAGGTAGGCCTGCTTCTTCTCCGTCACCAACGAAAAGCTGATGAAGATCACCACAAAGAGAACCCAGGGCAGCCGGTGAGCCATGTTTCTCTTGAACCCCAGCACGAGCGCCGAAAGAAGCGCGGGAGTCCAGACCCCAAAAGCCGAAAAGAGCCTCGGCAGGTAAAAATGCCATTCGTGCGAGTGCCGCTGATACTTGTACCCTCCCTCCACTCCGCTCGAGGGAAGCACCTTGCCCATGGACTCGAGCCACCACAGCCGGCACGCGTCCACAGGGCTCGACTCGGCGCTCAGTCGCAAGATGACCGCGGCCGGCCAGAAGAGCGCCAGAAGAAGAAAGCAGGCGATTCCGGGCGGGTAGGCCAGAGGGCGCAGAGGGTCGAGCGAACGAGTCACCGCTGCTTCGAGAAGCGGCGGCACGATACAGAGGAGAAGGATCACGGGGCCCTTCGCCAGCGCCCCGAGCCCGAGAAACGCGTAGAAACCAAGCTGATTCCAGCCGGAGCGGCGCGACCCCGGGGGGGAACTCGGCTCCAGCGCCTGGCGGCTGCAAAGGTAAAAGTGCCAGGCGCCCAGAGCGCAGAAAAGCTGGGCCGAGTCGGCTGTCGCCATGCGGCCCTCCTTCACAAAGAGAGCCATCGTGATGAGGCTCGCCGCAGCCAAAAGCGCCGCCCGGGGGCCAAAGAGCCTGCGCGCCGTCGCCCAGGCAAAGAGAGCCGCCCCGACGCCGAGGACCGCGAACGGGTGCCGGAGGGTGTCGTCGTCAAAACTTCCGCGCAGCACCGCGTAGGCATGAACGAGCCAGTAGGCAAGTGGCGGCTTCTGCAACCGCAGCTGGCCGTTCATGGTGGGGACGATCCACTCGCCCTTGCGCCACATTTCTCGCGACGTGATCGCCACGCGCTCCTCGAGAATGCTTGAGACGGTCCGCTCTTTCGTGGGGAGAAAGAAGACGGGCACCGCGAGGAGAATCACGCCAAGGGGCTCGAGGAAACGGGACCGTTTCATGACGGAGAGAGGCATCAGAGGCGGCGCATTTTACAAGGGTTTCTGGCAGAGCAAGTTATACCGCACGCGGGCAGTGATGAGACCTTTTGCAGCCTGCGAAGGGTTGCGGCTGCTCGCGCCAGAGGCGCCCGGCGCCCATCAGGCGTCGAGGAGGGAGAGGCCGCGTGTCGTTGTTGCCGCCGCCCTCGCTCCGCCCTCGCTCCGCTCGGAGGCGAGCCGTCGTGGGGGCCTCCCCCACCAGCAGAAACGAGCAGCAGACTTGAGATGGTCCTCCTCTGCCCATTCGGAATGTCTCAGGTGTGGGCGCGCGAGGTATACAATTCGTCACAACCCTGGAGCGCCGAGCACCAGAACAGAAGCGACAGCGGACTCGCGAGGCGCGGCCGCCGAGTGCGAGACCGAAGTGAAATGAGGAGAGCCTGATGAAGAGGAGAAACCCCCAGGGGAGGATGCTGGACGAGAATCAAGGGCGTTGGCGCGTTCTGAGTGCCTATTTCGCGCTCACCTACGCTGCGTTTCTGGTCAACACTGGGTTCTACCTCAAGTACCCGGTGATCGACGGCACGATCCAGTGCATCTACCTGGCGTCGGTGTGGCTGACCTACAGCTTCCTCTACCTCGCGGCTCCGATGGCCATGATCGCTGCCTGGAATTCCATCACGACATCACCCATGGCTCGACGCATGGGCCTGTCCCGTCTTCCCGTGTGGCTGGTTCTCGGGGCACCTGCGGTCCTCCTCCTTGGTGGCGTACACCTTTACTTCTTCGCCAACCGATTCGTCTACGGCCTTTACAAGTTTCACCTCCATAGCGGGTTTGTCCGTAACCTCGTACTGACGAGGGGTGGGCTGGAATCCATGGGGAGCGATACCACCACGAGCGTGACGGTCGGCATTCTCACCGCAGGCTTCATTGGGCTGCAATGGGCTCTGTTCGCGCTCGCTTTGAGGAGCGTGCAGAGCCGCCGGTGGACCACCTGGCTCATTCGGCCGCGGCGCCTCGTGGGCACGGTCGCAGTGCTCATCGTACTGGGGCTCTTCGAACGCTGCACCTTCGCCATCAGCAGCATCCGGGGTTACATGCCGGTCCTCTCCTCGGCGGAGACGTTTCCTTTTTACCTCCGCATGACAGTTGGAGGTCTCGCCCGGAAACTCGGAATCGAGGCCGCGCGGAGCGACGAGCTGCATGTGAGCGTGGGGGCAAACCACCTCAAGTACCCGCTTCAGCCGATTCGGATGGCAGCGGTTCGGCCCCGGCACAACATCGTCTGGCTCGTCAGCGAGTCCCTTCGGTGGGACATGCTCGATCCGGAGATCATGCCGGCCACGTACGCCTTTGGGAAGAAGTCGGCGAGGTTCCTCAACCACTTCTCCGGTGGAAACGGGACGCGCATGGGCGTCTTCAGCATGTTCTATGGCCTTCATGGCCCCTACTGGTTCTCCTTCATGAACGAGCGGCGAGGTCCCGTGCTCGTCGATCTCATCCTGGAGGACAACTACCAAATGGAGCTCTTCACCAGCGCCCGCTTCACGTATCCCGAGTTCGACAAGACCTTCTGGGCCCGCGTGCCCGTGGAGCACCTCCACGAGGCCGAGAAGGGCTTTGGCTGGGAGAAGGATCGCGAGAACGTCGGGAAGATCCTCGACTTCATTGATCAGCGAGATCCCGCCAGGCCCTTCTTCACCTTTCAGTTCTTCGAGTCTCCACATGCCCGCTACTACTTTCCGCCCGAATGCGTGATTCGTGAGCCCTACCTCGAGACTTTCAACTACGCGACCTTCGACCCCTCAAAAGACATCGAGCTCGTCAAGAACCGCTATATCAACTCTTGCCGACACCTCGACACACAGATTGACCGTATCTTGAAGAGCCTTGAAACTCACGGACTCCTCGACTCAACGATTGTCATGATCACGGGCGATCACGGCGAGGAGTTCATGGAGCATGGCATGTGGGGTCACAATTCCAAATTTCACGAGGAACAGATTCGTGTGCCGCTCGTGATCTGGGTCCCGGGAAAACCTCCCGTCGAGATCCCCCGCATGACCAGCCATCTCGACATCGCCGCCACCGTTCTGAAGGTGCTCGGGGTGGAGAACGCGGAGTCCGACTACGGCCTCGGCCACGAGACCTCTTCGGCCGCACAGAACGTGACTATACCGTTCTCTCGGGGTGGGACGACCTCGCGGTCCTTGATGACCGCTACATCGCAGTTTACCCTCTCCAGGGTGTCGGCTTGGGCGATCAGATCGAGCGCACTCCGCAGGGCTATCGAGACCCGAAGCCGCAGGAGTTCCAGGAGCGGATGCGACCCCGCATGAAGGCAGTCCTCCAGGACCTCAAGAAGTTCCTCGACACAAAAGCCTCTGCCAAGTAGTGGGGTCTCTCAACGTTCGAGGGTAAAACGGTCCAGCACCTCTTCCTCGAGCCCCACAGCCGCGCATTCAAGGCGATCGGGGGAGATGGCGAGCCTCAGATGATGATGCCGCACCCAGAATCTCTCGAGCCGAGGGTCGATGCCCACCGTGCTGGACAGGGTGGCGCCGCCGCCCCCCGAAACCACGAGAATGGGCGCGAAGGGGCCGTCGCCCAGGGGCTTGTATCGCAAGTATGCGTGCTCGTGCCCCGCCAGGATCAACCGCACGCCCCGGCGCCTGGCGACCTCGAGCACCGGCGCGAGCTGAAGTGGGTCATCGAGCTGGCCGTCGCCGTGGGCTCCAATGGGCGGGTGATGCGTGAAGATGACCTTCCAGGGCAAAACGCTCGCCTGGAGGTCGCGCTCCAGCCATTCCATCTGCGCGGCCGTGAAGCCTCGCAGCGTGGATGTGTCGAGCGACACGAAGTGCGCCGGACCCCGGTCAAAGCTGTACCACCGTCCCTCCGGGCCTTCCGGTACGAAGAAGCTTTCGTTGTACACGGCCCCCTCGGCGATCGCCCGGTCGTGACTGCCGGGCGTCGGGCAGATGGGCGCGTCGCGCAAGATACCACGGAAGGGGGTCGAAGAACCCCTCCGCGAACTCCTCGACAGGATCCCCGCCGTGCGAATAGACAATGTCCCCCAAGTGGATGAAGAGGTCAGGTCGAAACCGTGCGGCCTCTGCGGCCACTCGCCACTGGACCTTGCGCCGAAAGAATCCGAGGACTCCGGAGTCGCCAATTACCACGACCCGGATCGAGGCGGAAGCGTCGAGCGGCGCCGTGCCAAGCGTACCTTCCTCCCGGACCGAATCACCGCGCCGAGTGACGCCGGACAATCGATAAGCGTAGCGAGTCCCGGGCTCCAGGCCCTCAAGAGAAAAAAGGTGTCGCCGGGACGACAGGCACTCTTCGATCGACACGACGGGCTTGCCAGTAGTGGAGCGCAAATCGAGCGTCAGCTGCGCGTCCTCCCGGGTGCGGGCCGCGACGTTGATCGAACTCATTCCCGGCCGAAGCAGAAACGGCCCGTGCGCCACGGGGCGCGTGGCCGCGCAAGCGCAGAGCGCGAGCAGAAACCCTGGCGCGAACCCGCGAACAGCTCCGGCGATCCTGTTGACCCCGGCTGCGACTGCGCACACCTTCGGCCTCGATTCTTGCGGCGTCGGCGTCACGGCTTGGTGCTACTCCTGCGGTCCTGTTCAACGCTCGGGTAGGGCCATGGTTCGGCTTGATTGGAGAGGAGGTATGCGTTTCGAGTGCTCCCGAGCAGATGCAGTTTTCGCCCAACCATCGCCTCAAATTTGGGCAGGCGACGGCGGCTGATCGAGAGGAAAATACGGCTCGGCCCATCGAGCCGAGCCTTGAGGGCAGCGAAGTCCCAGAAAAGATCCGGGCGAAGCTTGAGCTCCTCGGAGCCAAAATCAAGCTCGCCCCGCTGCCCGCAAACAATGACGGCGCGCCCCAGGTGAAAAGCGAAGAGGGGCAAGTACTTGTTCACGCAGACCATCGTATCGGTGGGTCCAGCGACCCGCCGGACGGCCCGGGCGAGGCCATCGGTGGACACGGCGCGATCGATCGAGGCCTTTTGGAAGCCTCCAGCCAGGAGCAGCGCGGAAAGACCCAGCACGACGGCTGCGAAGGACAGCAAGTCCCTCTTCCTCCAGAGGAGTACAGCAGCCGTCCCGAGCCCCGCGACACAGACGGCCAAAGCCGCCCAGGCAACAGGCCACTCCACGTAATCCGCCCACCAGACCTCAACGTCAAGAGCCCGCGCCATCGCCAGCCCCCCCACCCCGGCCGCGACGAGCGTGGCCGCGAGGGCTGCACCGACCGCCATTGATCGTCTCGAGGCCTCGACATCCTCCCACGCGAGCGTGGCTAGAATCGAGACGGCAGGAAAAAGCGGCAGCACGTAGGTCGGCAGCTTCCCGGAAACCATCGAGAAGAACGCAAACCCGGGCAATAGCCAGCTCCACCCCAGTCGAGCCCAAAGGCTTCGCGTGATCTCCGGGCGGAGAACGCGCCACGGAGCCCCGATGAAGAGCATCCACGGGGCCGTTCCGCCCAACAGCACGGGCAGGTAAAAGTACCAGGGCTCCCCGTGGAAGTTGACATTCGCAACGTCGTCGCCGATCACTCTTCCGAGGTGTCCTTTGAGAAAGAAGAAGTCCCAAAACTTAGGGTACTTTGCCTGGACGAGCACAAACCACGGGACGGAGACCGCAAGGAGGATGGTCAGGCCCCCGAGCAGGCAGGGCGGCAGGATGCGCTCGCGCCCCATCGGCCGCCAGAAGATCCAGACGAGCCCCGGCACCACCAGTGCGACAGGGCCCTTGGTCAGGATTGCGAGCCCCAGCGAAAGGTATCCGCAATGGAGGATCGTCCTGCGCCAGGGCCTCCCGGGGTCCGGATCCGTCGTGCCTTGGGCAAAGCAAGCAATTGCAGCCGTGACCCACAAGGTAAACAGCATGTCAAGGGTCACCACCGTCGAGAGGACAAGGAAGAACGGCGAGGTGGCGAGGATCAACCCTGCGCGCAGCGCCGCTCGAGGCCCCGCGGCGAGACTGGCGATCCAGCTCGTCAGAAGGACGGTGCCCGCGCCGGCAGCGACCGAGACCGCACGAGCAGCCAGGTCACTCGGTCCGAAGAGCTTGAAGAGGGCCGCAATCGACATGACGTACAGCGGCGGCTTCTCGAGGTAGGGCACGCCGTTGAGGGTCGGGAAGAGCCAATCGTCGCTCGCCGCCATCTCGCGGGCGCACTCGAGGTAGCGGGACTCATCGGGCTCCCACGGCAGTGAAGGCAGCGTCCAGGAAAGCCCAAAAAGCACCAGAAGCCCGGCGGGCAAACCGTAGACAACTGCCCGCGAAAAGGCAGCTCGACTCACGACGAACAAGATGCACAGCCTCTCTTCACGCTTCAGGGTTATTTTTTCGTGGCCCGCGCCGGGGACGGATTGTAGCGTGGCAGCCGGTGAGATCCACTCGCCCCCGAGCCCCCAGGGAGCTGCGGCCAAGCCCATGAAAGTACTCATCCTCGGCGTCAATGGTTTCATTGGTAGCCACCTCGTCCGCCGCATCCTGGACGACACCTCCTGGGAGGTCTTTGGCATGGACCTGGGCAACGACCGCCTGGGGGCCTGCCTCGAGTCACCCCGGTTCCGTTTTCTGGAAGGTGACATTTCAATCTCCCGGGAATGGATCGAGTACCACGTCAAGAAATGCGACGTCTGCCTCCCGCTGGTGGCCATCGCGACGCCGGCCGCCTACGTACGCGATCCCCTGGGCGTCTTCTCCCTCGATTTCGAGGAGAACCTCCGAATCGTCCGGCAGTGTGCGAAGTTCGAGACGCGCGTAATTGTCCCGTCAACCTCCGAGGTCTACGGCATGTGTCCCGACGAGGAGTTCAACGAGGAGAAAAGCCCCCTGGTCTACGGTCCGATCTCAAGACAGCGCTGGATCTACGCCTGCG
>SXIK01000004.1 GCA_005772855.1 Planctomycetia bacterium
GCGATCTTGTTGGGCGTGCGCACGCCGGCAACGACGTCTTCGCCCTGGGCGTTGATGAGGTATTCGCCGTAGAAGGTGTTCTCCCCGTTACCGGGGTTGCGGGTAAAGGCGACGCCGGTGGCACAATCAGCGCCCTGATTGCCAAACACCATGGCCTGCACGTTCACCGCAGTCCCCCATTCGTCAGGGATCTTCTCGATCCGGCGATAGGAGACCGCACGCTTGCCGCTCCAGGAAGAAAAGACGGCGCCAATTCCTCCCCATAGCTGGGCCTCGGGGTCGTCGGGGAATGGCTTGCCAATCACCTCCGTGACCTTGTCCTTGAATGCCTCGCACAGCTCCTGCAGATCCTGCGCGCTCAAGTCGGTGTCATTCTTCACGCCACGCTCGTGCTTTTTTGCCTCGAGGAGGCGTTCGAGTTGCTTGCGGATGCCCCTGTCCTCGGGGGGTTCAATGCCGGCGGCCTTCTCCATGACGACGTCGGAGAACATCATGATCAGGCGGCGATAGGAGTCGTAGACAAAGCGGTCGTTGCCACCTGTCTCGGCAATGAGACCCGGGATGGTCTTCGAAGTAAGACCCACGTTGAGCACCGTCTCCATCATTCCAGGCATCGAACTGCGAGCGCCGGAGCGGACACTGAAAAGCAGCGGGCTCCGGGGATTGCCAAACTTCTTCTTGATCGCCCTCTCGACGCGCTGCACGGCCGCCTCAACCTGGGCCTTGAGTTCCCTGGGATACTTGCGGCCGTTGGCGTAGTAGTGCGTGCAAACTTCCGTCGTGAGGGTGAACCCGGGAGGCACCGGGAGGCGCAGATTGGGGTGTCCCGCCATCTCGGCGAGGTTCGCCCCCTTGCCCCCAAGAAGCTCCTTCATGCTCCCCGAGCCTTCCGCCCTACCTTCTCCGAAAAAATAGACGTACTTCGTGGTCCTGGCCATCGAACAAATTCCTTTCCTACCACAGACTGCAAAAGATCTTCTGGCTTTTTGATTCCAAGGGAAGGCGGTGATTTTAGGGATTTTAGAGGGTGGGGCAATACCAAAGTGGTTGAGCCTGTAGGTCGCGGATTTCTGGAGAAACAGGGAACCCACGGCGAACCACCCTGTCGACGACGAAAGAAATCAGCTATCTGCAGTCCCTCGTCGAGGTCTTGAACTTTTTGAATTTCTTGCGTCAGCCGGGACTCTTTCTTGAAAGTTGCCAAAGAAATGCGGACAGTATTCAGGGCAGCAACAACCCTGGAGATTTCTTGATGGCACATGTCGTTACTGAGCCGTGTGTGAATTGCAAGTACACCGATTGCGTGGAGGTTTGTCCCGTCAACTGCTTCCACGAGGCGCCGAAGATGCTCTACATCGACGCAATCGAATGCATCGACTGTGCGCTGTGCGTGCCGGAATGCCCCGTCGAGGCCATCTTCCAGGACATGGACGTGCCGGCGAAGTGGAAGAGCTATATCGCCCTGAACGAGACCGAATCCCTCAAACTCCCCGTGATCTCGCAGAAGCAAGCTCCTCTGCCGACTGCACCTCCGAAGAAATGAGGCAGGATCTGCAGCTTCCAGCTGGACTTCCAGTCCAAGAATTCTCGCTTTTTTCCTGGACGATGACAGAACAGTGACAAAGCTCCGGTAATCTGCGCAAAGCTTGGTCGACTGGACCGGGCACGCCCTCCGAAGAAACCGAAGCGAATTGGCAAGCCTCCGGCGGAATTTCCTGTATCAAGTGCCTCCGCTTGGCTCCGGCCAGGCGAATGGGGTCCCTGACCGCCGGAGGCGACACGGCCAACCAGAGCTCGCTCAGCGCACGTCCAGCCAGCGTCGGTAAGCGTCGAGGACGAGCTCCGCCTGGCGCCGGAGAGAAAAGTCCTCTCGGGCGCGCCGAAGCGCATTCTGGCCCATCTCGCGCCGAAGAGCCGGCTCCGTTGCAAGCTTTCGGATCGCACGGTAAAGCGGCTCGGGCGCCTCGTCCGTGATCAGGCCGTCGGTTCCGTCGCGCACGATCTCCGGCAGAAGGCCGCGCCGCGATGCAACCACCGGAATCCCCGTGGCCATCGCTTCCCGGACGGCTCGGCAGGTGCCATCGGAACCGGGAACGAGAAAGACCTTGATATCGAAGCACGCCAGGGCCTTCACATAGTCCTCACCGCCCACATATCCCGGCAGCACGACCCTGTCCGAGATGCCTAGCTTCTTCGCTCCATCCAGCGCGATCTCTCGGGCATGGGTTCCGCGGCCGAGAATCAGTAGCACGACTTCGGGCACCTCCTCCATCACGCGCCGCATCGCCTCGAGCAAGAACTCGAAACGTCGATGCCGTTGGATGCGAGCCACTACGCCGACAACGATGGCTTCACGCGGAATTCCCAGCGCCTCCCGGAGGTCGTCGCCTGGTTCCCGCGGATGAAAGCATTCACTCGAAACGGCACCATCGAGCTTCACGACGCGATCTTCCGGCAGTCGGAAGCGCTCGATGACTACGCGCCGCACTTCCTCGCCGTGGACGAACACTCCGTCAGACTCACGAGCGTAGAGCCAGCGGTAGCGCAGGCTCGAGCGGGGCGCCTCGTCGTCGTAGAGACTGCGGACAACGAGCGGCCGCCGGCTGCGTGGTTGGAGCCGCAAGGCCCGCTCGAGCGCTTGACGCGCCCGGACAGCAACACCGTGTGCGTTGTCCAGATGTGCGTGAATCACGTCGACGGGGTCAGCCTCGAGCCTTCGACAGAGGCACTTCACGTCGGCACGGTTCACGAGGAGCTTGCGATGCTTCGGGAGGCAGAGGTCCGTGATGGGCTCGAGGCCCCGCACTCGCACAAGGTCGTCGATCGGGCCGTGCCCAGGACGTTCGCGGCCCACGGCAATCCGGGAGTCCGCGTTGAGCTCGTAAAGCGCTCTCGCCAAGCGGATGGCCGGATCCACAGGACCGGTGAGCTTTCGGTTGGAGACCAGGTGCAGGACTTTCATGGCACGGGAGCGTCCTTCCAATCGCGCTCTTGAAGCTCCCAGAGCTTCGCGTACTTGAGGAACACGTAGAGAGCTCCAAGGACCGCGACGATAAAGCCGACCATTCCCTCGCGAAAGCCCTGTTTGATTACGAACATCTTGAAGAACTTGAATGGCGGCTGCACCAACATGCGCAGAAGGGGAAAACGCACGCGCTTCTTGAACTTTTCCCTGGCAGCGATGTCGGTGAAGAAGTTGATGGTTCGAATGTGATCCGCCATGCTGTGATAGCTGTAATGGTGAAGGTCTCCCTTGAGCTCCTTCACAACGCCCTCGACGCTCACGTGGTCATGGGGGTTGGTGCCTCCCCAGCGGCCGCAGCTTCGGCGAAAGAGCCGCAGCTTGCGGTCCGGATACCATCCGCTTCGTTCGATCCAGCGCCCGAGGTAGTAAGTCTTCCTGGGCATGGTGAACCCGTCGGCCGTGGGTGGGTCCGTCGAAAGCGCCTCCTCGATTTCACGATGAAGCTCCGGAGAGACGCGCTCGTCGGCGTCAATGCAGAGGACCCAATCGTGCCGGGCTTGATCGATGGCGAAATTCTTCTGCTCGACATGTCCTGGCCAATCTCGCTCGATGACGCGCGGTACGACTTCGGAACCATCGAAGCCTCTTGCGCGAAAGGCAGCGGCGATCTCCCTTGTCCGATCCGAGGAACGGCTGTCGACCACGACGATCTCGTCCACAAAGTCGACTCCACGAAGAGCTTCAAGCAAATTAAGCTCCTCGTTTTTCGTGATCATGCAGACGGTCAAGGGGACTCTTCGACCCATTGGAGCAAGCTTTCACTGGAGGCCGTGGATCGTACGATGCGAGGGAGAATCTTCAGGGCTTCAAGCCTTCGGACGTACTCGAGCAATCCTTCGACGTGGAGACTGTTCAGATCGTACTGAATCGTTCGATGCAGATAGTGACGACTGGCGATGGGGTCCTCCCCCGCGATTGCGCAGTGTTCGCGAACAATATCATCAATCCTCGCGAGGCCTTCCTTCTTCGCCGCGGTGAACTTTTGGACAAGCCCCGCTGGCGCGGGTCCACCGTGCCAGACCCAGAAAGCATAGACGAAGGGCAGGCCGGTCCAGCGCGTCCACTCCGTGCCCAGATCGATGCAGCTCCACCCGGACTGCGCGTCCACAGCCAGGGCTGAATCTCCAATGAGAAGGAAGGCATCGAGCTCGTCACGCCCTTCGAGCTTCCCGTTGAGGTTCAGGGCTTGTAGCGCCTCCGAAGGGCTCACCGAGACCAATTCCGGGGAGCTCTTCCAGAGGTCGTGGAGAAGGATCCGGGTAAGGGCAGCCGAGGTGCGGGAGGAATCATCAATGCCGACACAACGCAATTGCGACAACTCCCGTCGATGGAAGAAGCGGATGCTTCGAACCTCCCCATAGCTCGCAATCGAGATCCCCGGCAATACACGGTAGGCCTTGCGGGCGAGATACTCGACGACGGGAACGAGCGCGATATCCAGCTCACCACAACGGAGCTTTTCCGCCAATGCGCTGGGGAGATGACGGGAAATCGATAGCACCGGGTTGCCCTCAGCCACCAGGTACCGGGTGAGTGGCAACGCGTTGAGGTACCCGATGCCACCCACGCGCACCGGCTCGACTTGGCCAGCCTGGCGAAATGTCAACGCCGGGCCCTCCAGCACCATTTGTGGGCTCCAAGACAGATCGCGCGATTACGGAAGAAGGCCCTTGCCTCGCGGAGGTCCGACGCGTGCCCGGCGAAATAGCCACGGATGAATGCACGGACAGGCCGCCGCAGCGCGGGAAAGTCACTGTGAAGCCAACCTTTTTCAAGCGATCGCCAGAGCCGGCTCAGGTTTCCGTATGGGCTCCAGCTTCCAGGCGAGCGCAGACGCGCTCGATCCCAATCGACGATGTGTGCCCGGGGCCTGCCAGCCTCAACGGTGCCCATGATATTGCCAAGGTGAAGGTCGTTGTGATCGATCCCGGCAAGATGCATCCGCCGGACGACCTCACCCGCTGCCCGAAACACGACGACCTCTGCCGGATCGCTGAAAAACTCGGTGAGTGGGCGAGCCCGCTCGAGGTAGCGGGTCACGAGCCACGCACGCACCGAGCCCAGACCGGCACGCTCCACGACAAGAGCCAGGGCCTCGGCGGTCGCAACCCCGGTCCGCTCGGCAACAGCAGCAATCCGCAGCTCGGCGAGGAATCGCGCCGAACCCCAGTAACGCTCGGAATTCCACCGTCCCATGAACCCGCCCCTGCGATAAGCCTTGAGCACCCACGCCTCCCCCCTCACACGGAGGAGGGCATGGCGAGTCCGGCCACCCTCGAGCCACCCGGCGACAAGAGGCCCGCGACGGACGCTCCCAGGCTCTTGGATACCGGCAAGAAGCAGCGCATCACGACAGCTCGACCGCAAGACAAGCGTTCTTCCGCCCGAGGCACAACGGAGGACCTCGAAGCCTTCGGGAATACCAGCCCACTCGCCAGGAATGAGAGGATGGCCCGCCGGAGCAACCAGGTCGGGGTACAGGGCTTTGTCAGGCATTGAGGCGCGGCCTGGGCTCTCGTTGGGCGTTGGACAAAAAGATTCTGGACTCACTCCGCTTGTGGACTCCACCCGGTCGAATCCTCCACGTCCTTGTTCGACCGCAGCGATTGCGCATTATACTCCGCGCGGCCACGATTGGGACATCCTGGCCAAAGCTCCCTCACCATCGACGCCGGAGGCGCACGCGTGGCGCGCGACCGGAGTGACACCGCCAGGCGGCCGATGCGGGGGAGGTGCTCCTCGGCCGCGAGGAGTATGGCCGCGTCCATTTGACAAGACGTCGAAGCCTCCAGAGAATCTCCACATGATAGCGGCCGAGACCCAACGACCCGCGACCGAGAGCCCGAGCAATTTTTGCAAGGGCTCCGAGAGCCTGAAAGTACTGATTGTGCGCACCAGTGCTCTGGGTGACGTTGCCCACACACTTCCCTCGCTCGATGCGCTCAGGAGCCTTTTCCCGGAGGCCAAGGTGCACTGGATTGTGGAACCTCTTGGCGCCAAACTTCTCGAGGGGCACCCTTCGATTGATCGGATCATCGTGCTGCCTCGCCAGAAGTGGAAGCGAGTGTTTCACAATCCTCTCGAGTGGCCCGCAATCCTGGGAGGAATCTGGAGGCTTTCGCGATCCCTCCGCAAGGAACGCTATGACGTGGTACTGGATTTTCACTGCAATCTGAGGAGCGCCGTGATTCTTCTCCTTGCCGGCGGAAGAAGGAGGGTGGGGTTCCACCCCTCGGACATCGCCGAGAGAGGGGGCGCCCTTCTGACGACGATTCGGGCCGCGAAGGCGCCGCCGCGCCTCAACAAGGTGGAAAAAAACCTGCTTCTGGTGCGGGCGCTGGGCTACCGGGCCCCATGCCCTTGCGGCACACTACCGATCTCGGAAGCCGATCGAGACTGGGCGCGAGCTCTCCTTGCGCGGCTGCCCGGCTCTGGCCCGGCGGTCGTGATCCACCCGGCAGTCAGCAAGTTCGGGGAGATCAAGCGCTGGCCGACCGGGCACTTTCGGGAGTTGATCGACCTCCTGCGCTCGAGACACAACGCCAAGACCCTCATCACCTGGGGCCCCGGCGAACGGGATATCGCCACAGAGGTAAACCGACCCACCTTGCTGGGGGAGGATGTGCCGCTTCTGAGATTTGCAGCAATCCTGTCGCAGGCGGACCTCTTGATCAGCGCTGACACAGGAGCACTGCCGATAGCTTCTCTCGTCGGCACGCCCACCGTGGGGCTCTATGGGCCCAAGGACGCAGTTGTCTACTCACCCTACCCCGTCCGGGGTGAAACGCTTTCGAGCCCCGCTCCCTGCAGCCCCTGCAAGCTGAGAGAATGCGAACACAGAATCTGCATGAGCCTCATCCGCCCGGACGCAGTCCTCAAGGCCGCAGAGCTGGCTCTTCAAGGAGCCAGGGTGGTGCCCACGTGACAACGACCTCGACAGCACCCGGCAAGAAGAAGAAGCGCCGTTGGGGTCGCAAGCTCAGGAACTGGTTCGTCGGACGCGTTGGGCCCTGGATCCTGAGAGCCTGGATGGGAACCCTTCGCTGTCGCTTCGTTGGAAACATCCCGGTAAAGAATGGGCGTCCGGAAGCCCCAGCAAGGTGCATCTGCGTTTTTTGGCACCAACAAATCCTCCTCCTGTCCGGATTATTTCGTGATTCCGGCTTCAGGATCTTGATCAGCCAGCACGGAGACGGAGATATGGGCGCCAAGGTGCTGGAGGGGCTCGGAATGAGGCCCGTCCGTGGTTCGAGCACTCGAGGAGGCGCCAGGGCCTGCCTCGAGATCCTGCGAGACAAGGGCGACAATGGCCGGTTGAACGTTGGGATCACCCCCGATGGCCCGCGGGGTCCGAGTCACGTCTTTCAAAACGGAGCCATTTTCCTGGCGTCACGTACCGGGCTGCCGCTCTACCCTGTCGCCATCCGCGTTCGCCGCTGCCTGAGACTACCCTCCTGGGACAGACTCATTCTCCCTTGCCCATTCACGAGGGCCATCCTCAACGTCGGCGAGCCGATGATCGTAAAGCCAGATATTGAGCGGGCCGAGGTGGAAGTCCTGCGGCAAGAGGCCGAACGGCGACTCAGGGAGCTCACCGATTTGACCGAACGCGACTTGGATGAGCTTTACCGGACGGCGCGTCGCACATAGAATCCTCCTCGCTTTGTTCCCATTGACCCGACAGCCTGGCTGGGGGCTCATATCTGTCCTGGGAGGGATAGCCTTCGTCGTCGTCCTGGGGCGATACTGGTCCCGCGAGAGGGCCGCGCTTCCAGCAGCCCGAGCACCCACAGTCGCGATGTCGCGAACACCTGGCATGTTCGCACCCATGGAGGTCGGCAGGCCCGGCGGCCGCACCCCGGCCCCGTCGCCGATCGCCGCGAGCCTGGAGGAGGCACCTCGCGAAATGATCTCCGGCCGCGTTCTCGCCACCGACTCATCGCCCATCGCCGGCGCCGTCTTGACACTTGGCAAGGAGGTGGTGCGAAGTGACGCCGAGGGACGTTTTCAGATCCCCACGGGCTCGGGCAGACTCCGGGTGATGCACCCGGGTCATTTCCAGCGTGAGGTCGAAGCCGAAGGCGTCAGGAGCATGAGCCTCGTGTTGGTGCCGGGCATGATGGTCGTCGGGACGATCACGGGACCTGGCGGCCAGGCCGTGGCCAATGCGCAGATCCAGTTTGGCACCAGCGAGGATCCGCCCAGTGCCGTTAGCGGTCGCGCCGGTGAGTACCAAAGCCCCCTACTTTCTCGCGGAGCCGTCTTCGGGGTCGTGTCGCATGCCGGCTATCAGCCTCAAAGCCGGGTCTTGAACCTTCGGGAGCCACTGGAGACATGGAACGTGCAGCTTGCCTCCGGGGACAAGCTCGTCATCGAAGTGCGCGATTTGGACGGTACGCCTCTGCCGGATGCGGAGGTCTGGATCAGTACAAGCGGTTCGGATAGCAACACGAGCGCATGGCGCTTCATGGGACGGACCGACGATCTGGGCCAACTCGAGACCCGAAAGGAACCAGGCGCCGGGGCTTCCTTGAGAATCAGGCTTGCGGGCTATCGCGACCTGATCTGTACCGTCGAGCCCGAGGGGGGGCAGATCACGGCTCGCCTGCGTCAAGTGCCAGCGCTCCGCGCCCAGGCGATCGACTCCGTCAGCGGCCTGCCAGTGCGGATCGCGTCGCTGCATCTCGAGGTACTATCGGGAGGAAATTTCGTCGAAACTCCCCACAGAGGACTTCTTTTTCAATCGCTCGAGACCGGGAAGCTGATTGTCGGCCTTCCCCCCCAGGCCGGCACGTATCGCGTGCATATCCGATCTGCCCTGTCGGACGACAAGGCTCGGGAGCTTCAGGCGGAGTCGGCTCCGATCGAGTTCGACGGAACGACCGCCCCGGAACCCTTCGTCGTGAGACTGGCGGAACGAATCGAGCTGCGGGGCATCGTGCAAAGTCCCACCACGACACACGACTCTCTCGATGTCGAGCTGCTCCTCGATGCTCCTCCCGAATCGCTCCTTGGCGCCCTGGACGACGGTCCCGAGCGACGCTGGATTGTCTCCGGGGTCAACGTGCCTGCGCCACTGCGCAAGATCCGCAAGACGGTCACGCAGGACGGTGGCCGCTTCGCGTTCGAAGGCCTGAGCCAGGGGACCTACAGAATTCGCGTCGATCCGAAGGAGGCGGGTGAGTTCGCTCAGTACCTTTCGGCTCCGTTCGCCTTGCCGTGGGAAGGAGATTTCCCCGTTCAATTACGGCGGGCAGCCGTTGTCGCCGGAAGAAGTACAGACCACCACGGAGCGCCCCAGGCCGGCGTACCCGTACTCTTGATCCACCAGGAGAATTGGGCCCGCGTCACGCACACGGACGAAAATGGCCGCTTTGAATTCCGTGATGTCGGGCCCGCAAGCGGCTACAGGCTCGTGGTGCGAGGCGATGGTGACCCCGGTTCTCCTTACAATATCGAGCGAAAGCTCACTGTGGAGGAGGGCCGAGACGTCAGGTACGACTTGCGCCCCACCGAGACGGAGAGCGACACGACGAGCCTCGCCAGCAGCGTGGCGCGCGAGGACGATCCAGTCGCCGCCCCGGTGAAGGCCTCTGCAAGGGAGGACCTGCCGGGCCTCCTGCCCGGGCTCCAGACCGGATCGGCGAGCGCCAAGGAGATCCCCGGCACTGAAGAGCTTTCTGGGGCCGAGGAGCCCGTCGAGGATCCGGCGCCGGAGCCCGATCAGGCCCCACCTCCGGCGCCTCCCGGACCGGCAGCGATCGGCGAAAAGCCAGACAAGAATGGATCCATCGAGCTGCGACTACTTGATGCCGCGACGAACACAGCATTTCTGACGGAAACCGAGGTTTCGGTGGAGGAACTCGACGGGCGAAAGGGTTGGAGAGGGCGCGCTCGAGACGGAGAATTCGGCCTCGGCGGCCTCCAGAACGGCCCCCACCGCCTGAGAGTTACGGCGCGTGGACTCCTCCTCGCCGAAAAGGAGATCGACGTGCAAGGCGCCGTCACAACCACCCTGAAGCTCGAGGAGCCCCACGACGTGGCCGTCAAGCTTCAACAGGGCGATGGTCGGCCCTTTCGCGGTCGGGCCACCATCGTCCTGCGAGATGGCACCGGCGAGATTCTGCGACGAGTCGAGGAGATCAACGAGAGCCTGACCGTGCCGACGCCGGGCCCTGGAGTGTACGAGCTCACGGTCGAGTCGGAGGACTTTGAATCAAGAATGCGGGTGCGGGTCACGCGGGACGTCGGGGAGCGATAGGGTGAAGGCTCGAAGCAGCCACGAGCGCCGAGAAGATGGAGGCGACCCATCCGGCCATCCGGCGCGCCCTCGCGAGAGCGCTGGAGTGGGCGGATCGCCGCTGGAGAATGCTCTCATCTCGAAGCATAATCCTTTGCCATGGATTGCGTGTATCTCGACTACAACGCCACGACCCCGATCGACTCTCGCGTCCTCGAGGCCATGCTGCCCTGGCTCAAGGAGAAGTTTGGCAATGCCTCAAGCAAGACCCACCCCCTTGGCTGGGCCGCCAACGAGGCTGTCGAGGCCGCGCGGGAGAAGTTGGCGAAGCTTCTGGGCGCAACTGCGAAAGAGATCGTCTTTACGAGCGGCGCGACCGAAGCGAACAACCTGGCCTTGCTGGGTCTCTTCGGGCTCAAACCGGAAGGCACCAAGCGGCAGATCATTACCGGGGCCATCGAGCATCACGCCGTGCTCGACACGGCACACGAGCTTGGCCGGCGCGGCTTTGAGGTCACCCTGCTCCGGCCCGACTCCACCGGTCGTGTAAGCGCCGAAGCAGTACGCGAGGCGATCACGGAGCGGACGCTGCTTGTGAGCATCATGTCTGCCAACAATGAGCTGGGAACGCTCAACCCGCTGTCGGACATCGGTGCAGTCTGCAAGAAAGCCGGGGTCATTTTTCACACGGACGCGGCGCAAGCTGTGGGCAAGATACCACTCGATGTCGAACGGATGGGGGTCGACCTTCTTGCGCTTTCGGGACACAAGTTCTACGCGCCCAAGGGAGTCGGAGCGCTGTACCTGCGGACCCGCACTCCGCGCCTGCGGGTCGAACCCATCACCTTTGGCGGCGGACAAGAGCGCGGCCTCCGCCCGGGCACGCTCAATGTGCCAGGCATCGTCGCTCTGGGCGAGGCGGCGCGGATCGCTCGAGAGGAGCTGACGGCGGAGTCGGCGAGAATTGGTGGACTGCGCGATCGACTCTTCCATGGGATCACCGCCAGAGTCACAGGCGTTCGCAGGAATGGCAGCGCAGAGCATTCTCTTCCAGGGACCCTGAGCTTGAGCTTCGAGGGCGTGGATGGCTCGGCACTGCTGGTGAGCTTGCCTGACCTTGCGGTTTCAACTGGTTCCGCATGCTCAACAGGAAGCGCTGAGCCGTCCTACGTGCTCAAGGCGATTGGCGTGTCGGATCGCCTGGCATTCTCGACCGCGCGCTTCAGCGTGGGCAGGCACACCACCGAGGCCGAGATCGATCGGGCAGCCTCCCGCGTCACCGAGGTCGTGCTCAAGCTTCGCGGACAGCTCGCCTCCGTGGTGGGCACGGCGGGAGCACCAGCGTGAGAACCGCAATTCCGCGGCTGCGCCCGAGTCGTGAGCCAGACATGGCGCGGGCGCTTAAATACCATATACTTGGGCAAACAGTCTTGTACTGATAACAGAGTTCACTTTCGAGGACACTCACTTGGCAATCAAAATAACCGAACGCGCGGTATCGGAGCTCAAGACCCTCATGCAGCAGGAGGTGGAGCAGAACCGCATGAGCGCAAAGGCCGTATTGCGGCTCATGGTCGTGGGCGGAGGCTGCTCCGGGTTCTCCTACAAGATGGGCTTTGACGAGAACGTGACCCCGGAAGATCGAATCGAGGAGGTGGGCCAAGTGAAGGTGGTCGTTGACCCAAAAAGCTACCTGTACCTGAGCGGCACCGAGGTCGACTTCCAGGACGGGCTAGCGGGGCGTGGATTCGTCTTCCAGAACCCAAACGCCTCCGGCCAGTGCGGCTGCGGCAGCTCGTTCTCGGTCTGACAGGTTCACTGTACGGCTAACTTGATGATGAATGAGACGGCACAATCTCCTGCCAGAGAGTTTGCCGTTCTGGTTCCGATCCTGGATCATGAAGGCGAGGAGTGCGTCCTTTTGACCCAGCGATCCGGCACCATCGGGCGCTACGCGGGCCAGGTCTGCCTTCCAGGAGGGGAGAGGGACCCCGAGGATGCGACGCTGGAAGACACCGCGCTTCGCGAAACATGGGAAGAGGTCGGGATCCTGAGAGACCGGGTCACCATCATCCGGGAGCTGGCCTGGCACCTGTCATCGGTCCTCCACCGCGTGAAGCCCTTTGTGGGGCACGTCCACAAGCCGTACGAGTTACGTCCGAATCCACGCGAGGTGGAACGTATCATCTTTGTGCCCACCGCGATGATCACACCAGCTCTTTTCCGAATCCGCGGCACATGGAAGGGCCCCGACGGTCACGAGCACGCGGTGCACACGTTTCCATGGGACGGATGCGAAGTCTGGGGCCTGACCGCAAGGATTCTGCGCGAGGCTTTCCTGAAAACGGGGTGAGTCCCCACGTCACACTGCATTCACGCGGTCCGCAAGGTACTGACCGAGCTGCTCGATCGCGACCAGCTCCTGCTGGCCCAACTGCATATCCTTCACTGCCGCCTGGCCCTTCGCCATCTCGTCCGATCCTGCGATCACGACCCAGCGCTGGCCCATGTCGTTGGCTCGGGTAAACTGCTTCTTCATCTTTGCGTACGCGGGATAGAGTTCGCAGCCCACCCCCGCCGCCCGGATCCAGCGGGCGATCCGAGCCGCGTACCCCGCCGTGTCAGCGCCGAAGACGGTGACAAGCACCGGTGCAACGGCCCTTGCCTCCTTCAGCAGCTTCAGCTCGACAAGCCCCTCGAGGAGCCGATCGATCCCGAGCGAGATCCCGACCGCCGGAACACTCTCGCCCCTGAAGACGCCAACCAGCTCGTCGTAACGCCCGCCGCTCATCACAGATCCGTAGCCGGCAAGGTCGGTCAGAAAAGTCTCGTAAATTGTGCCGGTGTAGTAGGAGAGCCCCCGGGCGATGGAGAGGTCAATGTCGACTGCCGACGAGAGTTCCGCGGCTTCGAGGATTGAGAAGACCTCTCGCAGCTCCGTGACGCCCTGCCGTCCAATCGAGCCCTCTTCGAAGATTTTCTCGAGGCCCGCGAGAACCTCGGTGGAGGTGCCGGCGATGCGAAGGAACTCGAAGACCTTTGCGATGCTACCTTCTTCGAGCCCGTTGTCCGCGCGCAGGAGCTTCATGGTCTCTGCCTCGCCAATCTTGGGCAGCTTGTCGATCGTCCGAAGGATGCCGCTTTCAGCCTCCCTGGAAGTAATACCAAGCCTCGCCATCAGGCCGGAGAGAATCTTCCGATGGTTCACCCGAACCTTGAACCGCTCGACGCCCAGGCCCTCTAGCAGCTCGCACCCGAGCTGCACCAGCTCTGCATCAGCGGCCATGTCCTTCGAGCCGACGATGTCGGCGTCGCACTGCATGAACTCACGAAATCGCCCGCGGGCGGGGTTTTCGGCTCGCCAGACCGGCGCGATCTGGTAGCGTCGAAAAGGAAGCGTAATCTCACCGGGATACTGCGCGACGACACGTGCCAGGGGCACCGTGAGATCATAGCGCAGGCCGACATCGCGACCGCCGTTGTCCTTGAAGCGGTAGAGGAGCTGGTCGCCCTCATCGCCGTACTTGCCCGTGAGAATCTCGAGGTACTCGAGCGCGGGCGTCATGAGCGGCGCGAAGCCAAAGCGCTGGAACGTACGCTCAATGGACTCGATCATCCGCTGCCGTGGGATCATCTTGGCCGGAAGGTAGTCACGGAACCCGCGAAGCGTTCGCGGCTCGACCTTGGACATGGGGCTCTCTCGCAATGGGGGGCCAGCAGTGCGGCTCGGGACCGCGGCAAAGACGCCGATTGTATGACGAAACGCTGTGGAGGGCGAGACCGTGGAGGAACCCGTGCGATTCATTTGCAAGGCGCGAGGGCGGACACGGTCTCGCCGCGATCGGCAAGCCCGAACAATTCCGCGGACGAGCTGCCCGGGCTGCACCCCGAAGGGCCAGGCCGAAAACTGGTGCGCGGTGCACCGCCAGCAGGGACTTCCTGGGCGGGCCCCTAGCGAGAGGCGAAGCTGGCCCGGGCATATGCCACGGCATTCTCAAAGAGCACGAAGCCGTCTCCCGAACGCTCCTCATCCCCTGGCAGGCCTCGTCGAGCGGCTGTGCGAGTCCACTGCGGGTCGTGCAAGGCGCGTAGGTGCCGTTCCGGGTGCGGCATGAGCCCGAGCACGTTGCCTCGCGGATTCGTGATGCCGGCAATGCCTTCAATCGAGCCGTTCGGGTTGCGAGGAAACTGCATCGCCCAGCCGCTTTCGAGGGAGCTCTCGTCGACGTACCTGAGCGCGATCTGGCCCTCGCTTCGCAAGCGCTCGAGCGATTCCGGGTCCCTCACGAGAAAACGGCCCTCCTTGTGGGCAATGGGGAGGCGAAGAATCCAGCCATTCTTGCCCCGGGGACCGTTCAAGAAAGGGCATTGCGCGGATTCAACCCGCAGGGTCACCCAACGGTCCTCGAACTGGTTCGATTCATTCTCGACGAGCGAAACGGCTTTCTCTCCGGGCCAACCCGGCAGGAGCCCGAGCCGCACGAGCACCTGGAAGCCGTTGCAAATGCCGATCACGAGGCGCCCCGACGCCACGAAGACGCCGAGATCGTCCTCGAGCCGCGAACGCAGCCGGTTGGCCAGCACCGCTCCAGAACCCAGGTCGTCGCCATACGAGAAGCCTCCGGGGAAGACGAGAATATCGAACTCCTCCAGCATTCGCTCGCGGCGCAGAAGGGCCCCCACGTGCAGTCGCTCTGGCTTTGCTCCCGCCAGCTCAAAAGCCCAGGCCGTCTCCTCATCGCAGTTCGTGCCAGGGCTGCGCAACACCAGGACTCTGGGCTGGATCACATTCATGGGGTTCTCATTTTCGATTTTTCACCTGAAATTGAGGGGCGATTTCCAGCTTCGCTTCAAATCCTTCAAAGACTCGGCCACAACGGGTCGACCGCTCAGACCGAGCACCCGCAGGATGTGATAGCTGACCGTCTCGCCAATTTCGGCAGCCGGCAAGCCCTGGAGGGAGGCCAGCACTGCGTGGACCTGATCGGGTCGAACCTCCAGGAGGTACCTTGTGTTCGATTCGCTGAAGAGGATCGTATCGTCGCGTTCGCAACCGCCGCCCCCGGAGCCCCGGGGCACTCGATCCAGACGCACCTCGGCGCCGACGTCGCCCGCGAATGCCATCTCGCTCAGCGCCACCGCCAGACCTCCCTCGGAGAGGTCGTGGCACGAGAGCGCGAGGCCCTCGCGAATCACCCGGTGCACGGCTCGGTGCACCTCCAGCGCCAGGGGAAGGCGGAGGTCGGGGACATCGCCGCCCTCGACCCCCAAGTAGAGAAAATATTGGCTGCCTCCAAGCTCCTCGTGGGTCGAGCCAACCAGGACCAGCCGATTCCCCGGTCCCTTCAGGTCCATACTCACGAGGCGGTGGACGTCCTCGACGAGCGAGATCGAGGAGATCAAGAGCGTTGGCGGAATTGAGATCGTCCGGTCGCCCACCCGAAACTCGTTGTTGAGGCTGTCCTTTCCGGAGATAAACGGGGTCTTGAGGCCGACTGCCGCGGTGAAACAGCCACGGGCAGCCTCGACCAGCGTGCCGAGCGTCTCCGGGCGTGACGTGTTCCCCCAGCAAAAATTGTCGAGGATCGCCGTCCGGTCCGGGTCGCCTCCGGCCGCCACAACGTTGCGCACGGCCTCGTCAACGGCGCTGAGGGCCATGCGGTAGGGGTCGAGGTCGCCGTGGCGAGGATTGATGCCACATCCAAGCACGAGGCCCCGCCGGGATCCAAACCGGGGAGCAAACGCAACACCGTCGCCCGGCCCGTCCTCTTCAACACCCTGAAGCGGCTTCAAGACGCTGCGCCCCTGAACCTCGTGGTCGTACTGGCGAATGATCCATTCCTTGGAGGCCACATTGGGGGCCGAAAGTATCCCGTGCAGGGCCTTACGGAGCGATTCGGGCGCCGTCCACACCGGCGCGGGGCGTTCCGGCGGAAAGTAGGTGGACTCCCTGAGGTTCCGTGGGCGGCCCTCGTGAAGAAAACGCATGTCGAGGTTGGAGACCTGGTGCCCCTCAAACTCAAGGACGAGCTGGCCCGTGCCGGAGAACTCGCCAAGGTCGGTGCACTCGACATCCTCGCTCGCCGCGAGGGCTTCGAGCTCCCTGGCTTTCTCGGGCGGTACAGCAAGCACCATTCGCTCCTGCGCCTCGGAGATCCAGATCTCCCAGTACTTGAGACCCTCATACTTGAGCGGAACCCTGTCGAGTACGACCCGTGCGCCTGTCTCCGCCCCCATCTCCCCGACAGCGCTCGAGAGCCCTCCGGCGCCGCAATCCGTGACGGACCTGAACAGCTCCCGGTCTCTCGCTTCCAGCAACACATCGAGGACTTTTTTCTCGGTGATGGCGTTCCCGATCTGCACCGCACCACTCGAGATCGTCTCCGAGTGCTCGGAGAGCTCAACCGACGAGAACGTCGCGCCGTGGATACCGTCACGGCCCGTGCGACCGCCGAGGAGGTAAATCCGGTCACCCGGCGCAACGCGCTTGGCAATCCTGGAGCGAGGGATGATCCCCACCGAGCCACAGAAGACGAGCGGGTTGCCGACGTAGCGCCTGTCAAAGCAAACGGCACCGCTCGCGGTCGGAACTCCCATGCGGTTGCCGTAGTCGCGCACTCCACCCACGACGCCCCGAATGACGCGCATGGGGTGGAGCGCTCCTGGTGGGACCTCGCCATGTGGCAAGTCGGGCGGGCCGAAGCAGAAGACATCCGTATTGACGATCGGCTTCGCTCCGAGGCCCGTCCCGAGAGTATCTCGCAGGACGCCGCCGATTCCGGTGCCTGCGCCCCCATAGGGCTCAATCGCGGAGGGATGGTTGTGGGTCTCCACCTTGAACGTGACGGCGAACTCGTCGTCCAGGGCGATCACGCCCGCGTTGTCGACAAAAACGCTCAGGCACCAGGGCGCCGCGACCTCCTCGGTCGCGCGCCGAATGGTTTGCTTGAGAAGGTTATCAAAGCGGATTCCCTCGGGAAACTCGCGGCTGCGGTGGTCGATCGTGGCAGCGAGCGTCTTGTGGCAGCAGTGCTCGCTCCAGGTCTGCGCGATCGTCTCGAGCTCAACGTCGGACGGAGAGCGGCCAAGGCTCGCGAAGTGATCGCGGATGGACTGCATCTCCGCGAGGTTGAGGCTGAGCTGGCCATCGCGGCTGAGCCGGAGCAGGTCGTCGTCGCTCAGTTCCTGAAGCGGCACCTCGCGGCGGTCGAAGGGGGGCTTCGAGCCACGCAAAAAGGGCAAGATCGGCCGGGAGAGCTCGCCGGGAACGCGCCAGAAGACGGTCTCGATGGCCGGGTTCGAGAGAACCTTGTCGCCGAGGAGACGCCGCTCGAGAGGGCCCAGATGCCCCGTGAGCGTGTAGCGGACCGCGGTCCGCACTCGCACACCGTGAACCCCGAGATCGCAGAGGCCCTCGATGAGCGAAGCCTCGACGGGATCCATCACCCCCGGCTTCTTGAGGACGGTGGCCTCGAAGGAACCTTCGAGGAGCGCGGCACCGCGAACGTCGCGGGGACCCAGAACTTGAAAATCCTGAACGACCGGATCCGAGAGCAGGACCCGGCTCACGCTCTCGACCCGATCCCGCTCGAGCGCATCGCCCTCGAGGTAGTAAACGTCGGAAACGCCGACCCTGGCCAGCAAGGGGCCCGAGTGGCCCCCCCCCGAGCAAGAGCTTGCAAGAAAGCTCTCGACCTGATGCTTGAGGGAGGTAGAGCGGGGATCCAGGTAACCTGCGCGCCAGGTGACAAGGACTTCGTAAAGTTCGTAAAGAGGGGCTTCGGCGGGGGCCAGGGAGGTCATGGTGAATGAATTGGCTGAGGTGCGGCTTGTTGCAATGCGGGCTGAAGCTTCTGAATATACTCTGCGCGGCCATGATTGGAACATCCTGGCCAACGCTCCCTCGACATCGGCGCCGGAGGCGCCCGGCGCTTATCGACCTCCGAGCAGTGGGAGCAGGGCGACCAGGGCGGGAGCCCTGACGTCTGGAGCCGACGCACACCGCGAAGCGGTCGCCGCCGAGAGCCTGGCCCTGAGGCGCACGCGCAACCTGCGATGGGAGGGGGCCCGGGGCGAACGCGCAGCGCGAGACGGAGGGCTGCCGCCAGGCGGCCAATACGGGGGAGGTCTTCCCTTCGCGGGGAGTACACCTGGGACTCATGGCGCGCTGAGCGGGGACTGGAGCAACCGACCCTACTTTTTCCTCCTTGCATCCGCGCCCGGTGTTCTTAATATGACTCGCGCTCGGACCTTCATGTATCCTGCTGGTGGCAAGAAGCTTCGGGGACTTCATTGCTTTTCTGCCCCCGGGCCCCTATCGCAGCCTGGACAAACGACGAACCATAATGGCGCAGCAAAACATTCGAGGTGGACTGGACTTTGAGGCCCCGATCCTTGAGCTTGAAAACAAGATCGAGGAGCTGAGAAGCTTCTCGCAGACGACGCAGGTCGACCTCTCCGATCAGATCGAGAAGCTTCTCGAACGCTGTAACGAAAAGAAGCGAGCCATCTTCGCGAATCTCTCGCCCTGGCAAAAGGTGCTCACGGCCCGCCACCCGCGCCGCCCGCTGTCGAGCGACTACCTGCAGCTCATGATGGATGACTTCGTCGAGCTCTTTGGTGACCGCTCGTTCCGCGATGACCCGTCCATCGTTACCGGCTTTGGGCGCCTCGGGGGTCACAAGGTCTGTGTCGTGGGCCACCGCAAGGGCAAGGACACCGCCGAAAAGCTCGCCTGCTACTTTGGTTGTTCCCACCCGGAGGGCTACCGCAAGGCCCTTGTCAAGATGCAGCTTGCCGACAAGTTCGGTATCCCCATCATCACTTTGATCAACACCCCTGGAGCCTACCCAGGCGTGGGCGCCGAGGAGCGCGGGCAGGCCTTCATTATCGCGAAAAATCTGATGGAGATGGCCCGGCTGCGTGTTCCCATCATCTGTACGGTCATAGGCGAAGGCGGCAGCGGCGGCGCCCTCGGGATCGGCGTGGGGAACCGCAATCTCATGTTGGAGCACAGCTACTATTCGGTGATCTCGCCGGAGGGTTGCTCCGCAATTCTCTGGAAGAATACGGAGTTCAAGGAGAGGGCTGCCGAGATCCTGAAGCTCACGGCAGAGGACCTCCTGGGCTTTGGGATTATCGACGAGATTGTGCCCGAGCCGCCTGGCGGAGCCCACCGGGAACCGGTGCGTGCCGCCCAGAGCCTGAAGGAGGCGATCCTCCGGCACCTCCGGGAGCTCGAAAAACTCTCCGGCGAGGACCTCGTGAAGGCTCGTTACCAGAAACTGAAGCGGATGGGCGTGTATGAAGAAGAGACCGCAGGCCTGCTATCCCTTGCCGGGAGCGCCTGAGGATCCTCGCGGGGCACGTCAACGGACTGCCGAGGGGAATGCAGGGAGGGCATTGCTGGGAGCCTTCGGTGTCAGCAGCCTGTTAACCACCTCCTACCTGAGCCCAATGCCTTGCCGGTGGCCGGAGCAATGGCCGCGACAGCCTCAACAGGAGCTCCTCGCCCGTCAACTTGTGCCTTCCCCGGGCCCAGGAAATCGCTACAATAAGCTCTCCC
Source organism: Planctomycetia bacterium (assembly GCA_005772855.1). Lineage (GTDB taxonomy): Bacteria > Planctomycetota > UBA8108 > UBA8108 > SXIK01 > SXIK01. The sequence continues at coordinate 19,831 of SXIK01000004.1, forward strand.
TGAGGGGCCTCCGTGAGAGCATGGAGCCTTCCGCGAAACCCTGTCGAGGAGCCAACAACTCAATGCCGTTTCAGCTTGTAATGACTCACCGAAGATTTTCCCTCTGCCTGGCGATGGCTCTCGTCCTTCATTCCACTCCCGGATGCGACGGTGACTCCTCCACGTCCAAGACCAAGCCTGGCGAGGATTCCTCCAAGCTTCAGGGCTCAGTGGACGAGCTCCTCGAGCAAGTGAAGAAGGGGGGGGCGCAGAAGTCGAGCCCCGAGGAAATGGAAAAGATCGCTTCGTTCCTCGACAAGGCCGCGGTAGCCTCCGAAAAGGGCAAGGCGACCGAGGTCTCGAAGAATTTGAGACTCGCCGAGAAGGCACTGAAATCCATCGCCGCGGAGCAGGAGAAAGTCCAGGAAGCCGCCAAGGCGCTGGAGCCCTTGAAGACAGCGGCCGAGGACGCCAAGAAACAGGCGGACGCGCAAAGAGCAGCGCAAAATGCTCCGGAAACCTACCAGCGAGGCCTGGACGCGTTGGCAAAAGCCAAGGAAGCCGCTGCAAAGCGTACCCCGGCCTCCTTGCCTCAGGCGCAGAGCCACTATACGCGCGCCGAGGAAAGCTTTCAGGAGGCGGCGCAGTCGGCGAAGGAGAACGAGCTTGCGCGGCTCGAGGCTGAAGAGGAGAAGAAAGCCATGCTCGTCCAGAAAGCGAAGGCCACGGAGAAGGACGCGGAGCACAAGGCTGCGGTCGAATGGAACCTCGCAGGTCAGAACGAGCGCCAGGCCGATCGACAGCTCTCAAGGGGCGATTTTGCCTCCGCCAGGGAGACCTTCAAGGTGACCCAGTCTCAGTACGCCGAAGCCCTCCAGGCCCTCCTCAGAAGCGAGGAGGAGGCCTCCCGGAACAAGCCGGTGGCGGACAGTCAGCTCGCGGCGCAGCAGCCGGAGCCCAGTACGCTCCAGACGCCCCCAGGCGAGCCCAACTCGACCCAGGCATCGACACCCGAACCCGCCGTGACCGTGCAGCAGCCGGTGAAAGCCGCAGTGCCGACTTCGACAGCGAGTATCAACTTCCCGGAGAACTTCGATCCCGCCGCCCCGTACCTGAAGCAGGAACTCGACAGCGAGGACGAGGAGTTTCTGCTCATGAACTTCGCAAAACTTTGCCCCTCCGGCAGGCTCGAGTACGATCACTTCAGCGCAGCGGCGTCGATCGACTACACGGTCGGTGATGATGTCCAGAAGGACGTCACCTTTCCTGACCCTACCATGAAGAAGACCCACGTCCTCTTCAAGACGCCCGCGGCGCCAGGCGCAAAACCGCTCGACGCCGCGCAAAGGAGACAGCAGTCGGCCTTTAGTTTTCAGGGCAACACGAAGGGCATGATTCTCTTCCCCATACCCTTCCGTTTTTACTGCCGAGTCGATTTTTTCATGCAGGTCCACGTCATGGATCAGGCCAACAATTTCAGCGTTCTTGTCATGAATACGCCGGGGAAAGGCGGTTACATGACCGACTGGTGCCGCACCGGAACCACGACGGCACTCAGCTCAAAAGGTATTCCGCCAGCATTCCTGAAGTCATCCAACGACTGGTTCGACAAGCTCCATCAGAAGCCCATGCTGGTTCAGTACGTGCTCACCACGCCCAAGACGGGAACACTCACCAACGTATACAACAATGAGGAAGGCGCCAGTGAGCTGGAGGACAAGCTAACCGTCAAGCTGTCCACGGCCCAGTACAGCCGGGGCAAGGTGGGCTTCAAATGGAACCGTGTCAAGTTTTCGGTCATCGGCCTTCGCATCACAGGCCTACTGGACAAGCAAGCGGCCGTCGATATGCTACGCACCAAGCTCAAGGTCAAGAAGAGCACCCCGAGCAAGGGGAAAACGGAGGACAAGTCGCAGCCGAGTGACAAGGAAAAGGCCGGCGACAACCCGGCCGCCCCCCCGAGCGAGGGAGAAGGTGAAACTGACGGTGGAGAAACCATCAAAAAGTCAGCCGATGCTTCGAAGAAGCCCGGCCCTGGCGAAAAAGGCGGCTTCGACTTCTGAGTGCCTTGAGCGTCAACCCAACGCAAACACTCCGAGTGGTGTGAGGAAGACGCCTGCCGGATGACTCAAACACCCTCCCTGGAACGTACGTGCCTGGCCGACGAACACCTCCGTCTGGGCGCCCAGATGGTCGACTTCCACGGGTGGGAGATGCCAGTACGGTATGGCAGCATCCCGGAAGAGCACCTGAAAGTTCGCCTCTCATCTGGGCTCTTTGACCTTTGCCACATGGGGCGTCTCGAGATTACGGGTGCCGATGCAGCCCTGTGGATCAATCGAGTCCTTAGCAACGACTACGATGCGCTCAAGCCGGGTGATGCTCGATACTCGCTCATCTGCAATGAGGGCGGGACGGTCCTGGAGGACGTGATCGTCTACAAGCTGCCGGAGCCGGCCCTGAGCTCGATCCTGCTCGTGGTTAACGCCTCAAACCGCCCCACGGTTCTTCAATGGATGCAGGCGCAAAAAGGTTCCCTCGAAGCGAAACTGGTGGATCGATCGATTGACCTCGCCATGATCTCCATTCAAGGGCCTCAATCGGTAAGGATCCTTCCTGCGTGCCTGGAGAAGTCCGATCTGCCACTGGAGGCCATGAAGTACTACTCGATCACGCACGCTCAGGTGCTGGGCAAGTCCGCCTGGGTGGCCCGCACGGGCTACACGGGCGAAGACGGCTTTGAGGTCTATCTCGAGTCAGGCGATGCCCCGACATTCTGGAGGCAACTTCTGGAAGTTGGCGGCAACCGGATAGCGCCGATCGGCCTTGGCGCTCGAGATACGCTACGTCTGGAAGCCGGCATGCCGCTGTATGGGCACGAGCTTGACTTGACAGTCGATCCGTTCGAGGCAGGACTCGGGTTCGCCGTCAAGCTCGAGAAGGCCGTGCCCTTCGTGGGCCAGGAAGCACTCCGGGCGCGCAAGGCCGCCGGCCCGGCGCGCAAGCTCACGGGGTTCAAGGTGCAGTCGAAACGACCCGTGCGGCAGGGCATGAAGATCCTGGGGCCAGCGGGAGAAGTCGGATCCGTGACGAGCGGTGCACCGTCCCCCACGATGGGCTGCCCCATCGCCATGGGTTACTTGCAGACGGGCCTGAATTCGGAGGAGCTCTCGCTGCTCAAGGCGGACGTGAGAGGCCACCTGGAACCCCTCGAGGTCGTGCCGCTACCCTTCTACTCGCGGACGAGAAAGAAAAAGTGAGACAGGAACCGCCGATCCGGCGGTTCCTGGCGTGTTGAAGGTCAATATTTCAAAGCAAATAGAGGACTATGTCACATGTCGCGCCCAGCGAACTTGAAGTACACCCGCTCGCATGAGTGGGTCCGCGTGGAAGGAGACGTGGCCACCGTTGGGATCACGGACCATGCAGTCGAGCAACTCAGCGACCTTGCGTTCGTGGACCTGCCCAGGAAGGGCGCGAAGGCTGAAAAAGACCAGCGATTTGGCGAGATCGAATCGACGAAGTCCGTCAGTGACCTCATCGCACCCCTCTCGGGAGAAATTTTCGACGTCAACACGGAGGTCATCGAAAACCTACAACTCATATCGCTCTCTCCCTTCGACGAAGGCTGGCTGATTCGCGTGCGAATTTCGAATCCAGCGGAGCTCAAGAGCCTCTTGAGCGCCGAGGATTACGCCGAGCAGCTGAAGCACGAGGAACACTGATGCCCTACACCCCCCACACGCCCCAGGACCGGGAGGAGATGCTCAAGGCCATCGGCCTCGAGAAGATGGAGGACCTTTTCCGGGGTGTCCCGAAAGCGATTCGCCTCGATCGACCGCTGAACATACCATCAAGGAAGAGCGAGGCCGAGATCCTTGGCGAGTTCGAGCGCATGGCATCGAAGAACCTGCGTCTCGATAGCCGACCATCGTTTCTTGGCGCGGGCTCGTACAACCGCTTCGTTCCCGCGGCGATCGACTACCTCGCGAGCCGCGGCGAGTTCAACACCGCCTACACACCGTACCAGCCGGAGGTGAGTCAGGGAACTCTGCAGGCCATCTTCGAGTACCAGACGTTGATCTGCCGCCTGACGGGCATGGAGATTTCGAACGCCAGCATGTACGAAGCCGGGACTGCTGTTGCCGAAAGTGTGCTCATGGCTCACGCGATCCGGGACAGCTCGAAGAAGGTGCTGGTCTCCGAAGGCGTCCACCCGGAATACCGGCGGGTGCTGGAAACCTATCTCAGGAATCATCCCCTCGAGCTCGTCACAATTCCAATCTCTGAAGGCGTCACACAGCTGAACGCAATCGAGGGCCAGATCGGCCTCGACACCGCGGCCGTCGTGATCCAGAGCCCCAACTTCTTCGGCTCCATCGAGGATGGCCCCGCGATTGGAAAGCTGCTTCAGTCGAAGCCGGAGGAGGCCAGACCATTTTTTGTCGTTGTCGCTGACCCGGTCTCGCTCGCTCTGCTCGAGCCGCCCGGGGCCTACGGGGCCAACATTGCGCTGGGCGATGGGCAGCCACTCGGCAACTACCCAGCCTATGGCGGTCCCACGTTCGGCTACTTCACCACCCGCATGACACATGTCCGCAAGGTGCCAGGGCGAATCGTGGGAGAGACGAAGGACAGGGACGGGAATCGAGGATATGTGCTCACCTTCCAGACGCGGGAGCAGCATATTCGTCGCGAGCGTGCAACCAGCAATATATGCACGAATCAAGGCCTCTTGAGCTTGAGGGGAGCCATGTACTTGAGCCTGCTCGGCGAGGCAGGCCTCCGGGAGGTTGCCGAGGCTTCCGTGCGGATGGCGCATCACGCCCACGCCAGGCTGACACAAATCCCCGGCGTGAAGGCAGTTTTTCAAGCTCCCTTCTTCTTTGAGTTCGCCTTGCGGCTGCCGGTGGATGCCGAGCATGCCTATGACCACCTGGCTTTGCACGGTATCACAGGCGGGCTGCCCCTGGGTCGCTACTTCCCCGAGCGAAGACACGAAATGCTCTTCGCCTGCACCGAGCTGACGCGGCTAGAACACCTCGAGCACCTGACCATCGCCCTGAAGGAAATCTGCCAGCGGGCGCCTGCGCTCGCCAGCCACTGAATCATTGAATAACTCATGAGCACCCACAGAACAGCCAGCACGATTTTTGAGATCAGCCGACCGGGCCGCCGCGGCATCCTTCCGCCCACGTGCGAACCAGGCTTGCCCGGCATCGACTCCTGCATTCCGGGCCACCTGCGCCGCCAGGTGCCCGCCGAGCTTCCCGAGGTGAGCGAGCTCGACGGTATCCGCCACTACACGCGCATGTCGACTCTCAACTTCGCGATCGACAACACGTTTTATCCGCTGGGTTCCTGCACCATGAAGTACAACCCCCGCCTGAACGAGGTGGCAGCGTCGAAGCCCGGCTTCACGCACTCGCACCCGCTCGCAAGGGCAGAGGAGGTGCAAGGTTTCCTTGAAGCGATGCACGCTCTCGAATTAATCCTCGCCGAGGTGAGTGGTCTCCCCCATGTGAGCTTGCAGCCAGCTGCTGGCGCTCACGGCGAGCTCACGGCACTCATGATGATCAGAGCCTACCACCTCGAGCGCGGGGCCAGGGAACGGGAGGTGATTCTCATTCCAGACAGCGCTCACGGCACGAACCCGTCGAGTTGCACGATCGCCGGCTTCAGAACGCGGGAGGTAAAGTCAGGAAAAGACGGCACGGTCGACATGGACGACCTGCGGGCGAAGATGGACCCGGAGGTGGCGGGCATGATGATCACGAACCCCAATACCCTGGGGATTTTCGAGCCGAACATCCAGGAGATCAGCTCGATTCTGCATGCAGCCGGCGGCCTCCTCTACATGGACGGCGCCAACATGAACGCGATCCTCGGCATCGCACGGCCCGGTGACTTCGGCGTCGACGTCATGCACTACAACTTGCACAAGACCTTCTCCACCCCGCACGGCGGTGGAGGCCCGGGGGCCGGGCCCATTGCCGTGACAAACACACTCGAGCCCTATCTCCCCGTGCCCCGCGTCGTGCGGTCCAGGGACGGCAAGTTCTCGCTCTCCGAGAATCACCCCCGGTCGATCGGCAAGGTGCGATCCTACTTCGGCAACTCTGGAATCCTCCTGAGGGCTCTCGCCTACGCCTGGGCGCACGGCCCGGCGGACCTGCGCGCTGTCAGCGAGCATGCCGTCTTGAATGCCAACTACATCCGAGCAGGCCTTGATGGGGCGTACCACCTACCCTATGGAGCTCCCAGCATGCACGAAGTCGTCTTCTCGGCCAAGATACAGAAGCAGTTCTCGGTGCGCGCCCTTGATATCGCCAAGAGGCTGTGCGATCTCGGATTTCATCCGCCAACGATCTATTTCCCGCTCATAGTGTCCGAGGCCCTCATGATCGAACCCACCGAGACCGAATCGAAGGAGACCCTGGACCAGTTCATTCAGGCCATGCTCCAGATAGCCCGGGAGTCCGAGACTAAGCCCGAGCTACTCCACAATGCCCCGGTGACCCTGCCCGTCAAGCGCCTCGATGAGGTCAACGCGGTGAAGACTCCTGTCCTGACCTGTTGTGGAACAAGCCCCCAGTGATGGCCCCCGCGCTCAGGGATCCTGACGGAAAAAGTCGCGCGCTCGCGCAACGTCCAGCCGGATTTGCTCCACCAGCGCGTCCACAGACTCAAACTTGAGCTCGCCCCTGGCGCGTTTGCGAAGCATCACCTCGACGCGCTCGTCATAGAGACTGCCATTCCAGTCGAGGAGATGCGCCTCGACGAGGGTGCAGGCCACCGTGGGGTCCTTGAACGTGGGCCGCTTGCCGACGTTGACCACGGCGGTCCAGGGCGCGACCCCCGGACGGTCCAGGAAAACAATATGGGCGAAGTAAACACCAAGGGGGGGTAGCCCGGTGCCCATCGTGTCAACATTGGCCGTCGGGAAGCCAAGTGTTCGGCCCCGCCCATCGCCTTCCATCACCCGCCCGAACAGGGCAAAGGGGCGCCCGAGGAGCTGCTCCAGCCGGGCAAGGTCTCCGACCGCCAGCGCGTCGCGAACGAGCGTGCTCGAGACTCGCTCACCATTGATTCGCTCGATTCTCGCCTGCCGCACTTGAATGCCAAGAGCTGACGCCCTGCCACCCAGATACTCAAAATTGCCCCGCCGCTTGTGCCCGATGGCCGTGTCGAAGCCCAGGAGGAGCATGCGCCCGCCCAGCGCTCGCACCACAACCCGCCGCACGAAGTCATCCGCAGACTCGGCAGACACCGCTCGATCGAAGGAGAGGACCAGGGTATCCGCAATGCCTTCGCGCTCCAGAAGAACCAGCCGGTGCTCCAGGCTTGAGATTACAACAGGCCCCGAGCCGGTCAGGACCTCCTGCGGGTGGCGATCGAAAGTGACCACGCGGGGGGCGGCGCCCGCCTCCCTGGCCCAGGCTTTCAGCTCCGCCAGCAGCCGCCTGTGGCCCTCGTGAAGGCCGTCGAACATCCCGATCGCCACCACGGCTGGCCCCGGAAGACCGCCTCGAGCCGCGAGCGCCATTAAATCTCGATGCGTCTCCATTCTCAGATTCAGGCCTCACCGGGTGGGACGCGACCGCTCCCTGAACTCCTTCTCAAGTTTCTTGAGCGTCTTGCCCGCGAGCATTCGTTCCGTGGTGCTCAGTCGGGTGATAAAAAGGATCCCGTCGAGGTGATCCAACTCGTGTTGAAAGACGCGGGCTTCGAGATCCACCAGGTCCTCTCGAAAAGCTTGGCCGTCGAGCCCGATCGCACGAACCGCGAGTCCGCGATAGCGGGCCACTTTGCCTCGCACGCCGGGGATCGAAAGGCACCCCTCCTCGGCGACCTCCTCCTCCACGGGCCCCGGGGATGCCTCCACTTCCGGGTTAATGTAAACCCTCTCGCCCGAGGAGTCCGGTTCTCCCAGCGCGTTCACCACAAAGAGCCGAACGCTCCAGCCCACCTGCGGGGCCGCCAGGCCCACGCCCTTTTCTCGATACATGAGGTCGAACATCTCCCGGGCTTTTCTGCGAACTTCGTCGTCGATTGCCTCAAGGAGGGAAGCTCGGCGCCTCAGGACCGGTTCGGGGTATAAAACCAGCTCCATCTCGGATTCTTTCTGCAAGAAAGCCACACATTATACCGTTGGACCCACAGTCACACCACGAAGTATATGCTCCTCGCGGGGGAGCAAGACCACACCGGGGCGCCTGGCGAGACGCGAAATATCATTCGTGGCCGCGTGCGGTACGGGAAAGTCTGTAATTCCTCCTGGCTGGACAGCCGCCACACTCGCGTCAACAAGATCGCTGAGGAACGGCTCCAACGCAACTGGCAGCTTTCCCCGGGTCGTTCAACTTGCGGCCGCCCTGCGGGAAGAAGCCCGGGGCGCAAAGAAGCGCAGATAGAGCCAAAGCCGCCCAGCTCATGGGGCAGTAAGCAAGGAGCCGCGTGCTCAGGTCCCTACCGATGAGATCGGGGCTCGTCGCAACAACAGATACGAAAGCGAAGGACCACAGAGCCGCACCCACTCGCGCCCGTCGGTGGCTGTCACAACTGCGAAACGCATCGAAACCCAGGACGGCCGCGGGCCAGAGCGCCAGGAAATGCGCCTTGCGACTCAGAGGAGCCAGCGCCACCATGAGAGCGCAGATCGTGGCGATCTCCTCCGGACGAAACGCGATTCCAAGCCCGGGCGCCCGTCGCCAGCCAAGAAGGAGGGCCAGGATGAGAATTCCTCCTGCGGCCAGCAGGTAGACGACGTCTGCCGAGCCCTTCGTGAGCGCGAAGAGGTGAATGGACACTTTCTTGCCGTCGTGAGCGGTGGCGTCCGAGTCGCGCAGGATCCTGTGGAAGAAGGCTCTGATGCTCTGGCCGGGCTCATAGCCGGACGCCTCCTCCTTCGAGTAGCTCCCCGAGGAGGGATGCACGTGCTCGAGCGTCACTTTTTGCCATGCTGACCAGGCCTTCTCGGCCCCCTCGCGGCCAAGGACAGCGACGGGCAAGAGGCCCCCGAAGAGCACCCCCCCAACAACAACGCCGGCCAGAAATCGCCAGCGAAGCCGAAAGACTACCCAGGCCAGTCCGATCACGGGGGAGACCTTCGACAGAATCGCGATTGCGAAGAGCCCGCCGGCGAGGAAACTTCCTCGCGTCCACAGAAGGTCGAAGGACGCCATCACCACGGCAAGCACGAAGAGGTTCGCATTGCCGTTTGCAAAGTCGCTTTCAATCAGCCGATAGGCCAGGAGAAACCCCGCGATCCGCGCGGGCAAGGAGAGTGGGATGCCCAGGATCCGACCCATGTGCCGAAAAATATAAAGAACGATCGCGGCGCTCAGGAACACCCACAGCGTGGCAAAGAGGCGGTAAGGCAGGAGTCCAAGGGGCGCAAGGAGGATTGCGAAGGTAGGAGGGTAGAGGTTGGAGCGGTGCGGCGACTCGTAGGACGAGGCCACGTTCCAATCCCACACGCTTCGGGCGGCCGCATGATACGCGTGGATGTCGTTCGACTTGTCTTCCTGGAAGACGCCGGCCTTCCAGAGACCGCGCGCAACGAGGATGCTCCAGAGAACCACGAAGAGGGTCGTGGCAGAGAGCACCGCACGTTGCCGGGTCCATTCCATGGCGCGTATGTTATACTCCGCGCGGCCGTGATTGGGACATCCTGACCAACGCTCCTTCAACCATCGGCGCCGGAGGCGGCCGGGGCTTGTCGAGCACCGAGGAGGGGGGCAGGGCGCCACCATGCGGCCGGTGCGGGGGTCGCCTTCCTCCCCCGCGAGGAGCACAAGCAAGCACTTCAAGCTTTTCTGTGACTCGGGAGGTCCCCCCTGCGTATCGTACTTTTTGGCTATTCCTCCGTGGGTGCCAGGGCGTACCGCGCCCTGCGCAAGCTGAACGCGACCATCACCGCCGTCTGCACCCACGAAGACGCGCCCGGCGACCCGCTCTGGTTTGAGCCCCTGAGCCGACTGGGAAGAGCGGATGGTGTCCCCGTCGAGGAGCTTTCAACGCAGGCAGCAAGGAGCACTCCTGCCTGTCTCGGGTTAGTCGAGACGGCGCGTCCCGATATTATCCTTTCGGCGTACTTCCGCTCGTTGATCGCTCCGGAGGTCCTGTCCCTTGCGCCTCGGGGAGCCTACAACTTGCATGGATCGCTCCTGCCGCGCTATCGAGGCCGCGCGCCCGTGAATTGGGTCCTCGTCAACGGCGAGACAGAGACGGGCATGACCCTCCACCACATGACCGCCCGGGCAGATGCGGGCGACATCGTCGGGCAAGTCCGCCTTGCGATCGGTCCCGACGAAACCGCCCCCGAGCTTCAAGCCCGCCTCGATGCGGCCGCCGAGGAGCTCGTGCTTCAGTGGATTCCCCGGATCGCGAACGGCACGGCGCCTCGTACCGCCCAGGATCTCTCAACGGGTTCTTATTATGGTCGACGCACCCCCGAGGATGGCCGATTCGAGTGGACATGGCCGGCAAGGCGCATTCACAACCTCGTGCGTGCCGTCACACGCCCATTCCCGGGAGCCTTCGTCGATGGCCCTCGCGGTCGAACGACACTCTGGCGCACACGGTGTCTCGAGGACCTGAGCGGCCTCACCTTGCGGCCCGGCGAGATTCAGACCAGCTCCGACGGGCAGACGCAATACGCTGGAACTGGAGCTGGAGTGCTGGAGATCCTCGAAGCAACCATTGAAGACAGTCCCCATCACAGGACGTAGAGGAAGCCATACACCATCACACCGGTGATCGAGACGTAGAGCCAAATCGGCAGAGTCCAGCGTGCAAGTCGACGATGGCGAGCGTGGCGCTTTCGAACGGCAAGGACGAGCGTGGCGATGGCCAATGGAGGCACGATCGCCGCAAGGACACTGTGAGAAAGCAGAATGACAAGGTAGACCTGTCGCAGCCCCTCCGGACCCGCATAAGGCTTTCTGCCGGCGTTGAAATGGTACAGGAGGTAGGAAGCCAGGAAAAGCGACGACGTGATGAATGCGCTCACCATGAACCTGGCGTGCATCGACTCCCGCTTGCGTCGGATTGCCACCCAGCCCGACAGGAGGAGGAAAAGGCTCGCAAGATTCAAGAACGCGTTCAGGTGAGGCAGGCGGTCATACCACATGGGACTTCTCGCGGCCCAAAGGGCCCCTATCTAACCTCGTCAAGACAACGACTTAGGTCGCTTACGAGCCGCTTGAGGTCCCCTGGCTCGGGTCGGTAGTAGCCTCGAAGCCTTCCCTCCTGGTCGACGAGTGTGAAGCGGTCGCTGTGAATTATCTCCGAGGCATTCCCCGTGCCATCCTTGCGCGGCGCTGGCGCCGCCGACAGCTGGAAAACCTCCTGGCTCAGCCTCAAGACGTCTCCCTTCTTGCCCGTCAAGAAGACCCAGAGGCCTGTATCGGCTCCATAACGCTCGGCATAAGCCTTCAGCTCGCGTGGTGAATCTCGCTCGGGGTCGACGGAGAACGAGACGAACCGCACACCGGAGCGCAGACGAGGATCCGCCTGAACCGATTCTTGAAGCAGCGTGAGATTCGTCGTGATGCAAGGGCAAGTGTCGCGGCAGTTGGTAAAGATGAAGCTCGCCACCCAGGCCTTACCTCGCAGTGATGAGGACTCGAAGGGCCGGCCTTCCTGGTCCGTGAGCGTGAAGTCCCCCACCACGCTCCCCAGGACTGGCAAGGCCTGACGGCTCTTCGCCGTCACAAGCAACATGAGGCCGCCGCAAGCGGCAAGCAGAAGGGCCACGATGCCAGTCTGCCAGGCTCCTCTGTGCCAGGCCGTCTCCCGCCCGCCGGCCTCTCTCGTCCTGACCATCTCCGTCGTCTCGGCGTCCAATATTCCTCCTCACCAAACGTAAAGCGCGAAGAAAAGGAACACCCAGACGAGGACAACAAAATACCAGTAGAGAGCGAAGACTGTGACGCCCGTGGAACGCTCCCTGCTGTAGCCTCCGCGTACGGCGTTCCTGAAGACACGGGCCAGCCAACCCACACCGACCAGCACGTGCGCCACGTGAAACCCCGTGTACCAGTAGGACACGCTGCCAAAAATGTTCCCCGAGGTGGGGACCAGAGTTCGGAGACGGTCGAACTCGTACGCCTGAATTCCCACGAAGGTGATGGCGGCGAGGAGCGTAATTGCCAGGAACTGCTGCAACGCTTGCCGGTCGTTGCGTGCCACGGCCCGCTGCGCCAGAATCGTGCTCAGGCCGCTCAGCGACAGAAGGAGCGTGTTCGAGATGGAGAGACCCCGGGCCAGTGGAGGTAGACCCTGCGGCAACCACTGGGCGGCTCCCGTCCTCAGCACGATATAGGCGCTCACCAGACCCGCAAAGAACATGCACTCGGCGACGAGAAAGAGCAGCATGCCAAAGGCCTCGTTGGAAATGCCGCTGTCTCGAGGATGGGTCGGATCTTCTCGCAAGGAAATGCTCGCTTGCATGGGGTTAACTCTTGTGGATCGCGTCAAGTCGCCGAAGTGGCCGTGACGATGGCGAGAAGCAGGAGTGGTAAATAGATAATGGAGGTCAAAATGGCAGCACGGGCCGCCCCGGGAGTTGGCCTGGCGACAAGCCAGAGCACGCTGGAGAGGAAGCCAACCCCCAGGAAGATCGCAATGCCCGCGTACACGCTACCCGCCTGGCCCGTGAAGGCAGGAATGAGGCTGACACAGATCAGCGCCAGGGTATTCAGGAGGGATTGGCGCGCAGCAGCATGGCCACTCGGGTCGAGCACCGTGAGCATGGGGAATCCACCCCGGGCGTAGTCGTCCCGGTAGAGCCAGGCGATCGCCAGAAAGTGTGGTAGCTGCCAGAAGAAGATCACGCCGAAGAGAGTCCAGGCCGGGCCCTGGAGAATCAACCCCGCAGCCGTCCAGCCGATCAGCGGCGGAAGCGCCCCCGGCACCGCTCCCACAACAGTGGACAGATGCGAGCGTGTCTTGAGCGGCGTGTATGCGAAGACGTAAAGGGCCCAGGTGATACCGGCGATGGCTGCGGCGAAGGGGTTCGTCTTGAATCCCAGGACGGCCATACCCGCTGTCAAGAGACCCAGAGCCACCATCACCGCTGTAGTGCCCGAGAGGCGGCCCGAAGGAATCGGACGCTCGCGGGTTCGATGCATGCGCGCGTCGCGGTCTCGCTCCAGCACTTGATTCAAAGCGGCGGCACTCCCGGCCACGAAGCCCGTGCCAAGGAGCGTCCAGAAAAGACGCGCCAGGTCGAGATCCACACCCATGTACTTGGTAGCGAGCGTGTAGCCGGCGAGCGTTGTGAATAGAATGAGGATGCCGACACGGACCTTCGTGAGCTCGACCAGGTCCTGAAGCACGAGCGAGGACCTCTCCGTGCAAAGATGCGGCTCAGAAAGCACCCCAACATGCGCCGGGCGTTCAGCAAGAGAGGCCTCCTTCACAGCACGCCCTCCGAACTCACCGGAGAAATGGAGGGACGAGCGGCTGGGGCGCACTGGGCAAGGCGCCGGTGCTGGAGCGAGCGGACCATGAGGATCACCGAGGCGACGATGAGGAGAGCACCGACGGCCTGATGCCCGCTTCCGACGATTTCAAAGAGCGGGGACCCCGGCGCCTTGGGCCCATTCGGCCGCACAATGAACGTCGTGAAGCCGAGGAAGAACTGGGTCAAAACGAGCCCCATGAGTAATACAGCGGGGCGCAGAAGCGATGCCACCTTCGAATGCCGCGACATCACCCTCGCCGCCACCAAGATCACCACCGTGAAGACGACGAAGGCACCAAAGACATGCGCGATCACTCCAACGTACAAGTGCCGGGGCACGGCGCCGAGGACCGACTGAGCGTAGATGACGAGGGCGCAAATGATGGAGCCCCTGGAGAGCCAGACCGCGTCCTCGGTCTCGAGCGCCCGGCCGCTCTGCGAATGGAGCGCCGCGGAGCTCCAGAGCTTTCCGGTGACGACCGCCAAGGTGATGCAGAGCCCAAGAAAAACATACGCGACGCTCACATGCACAATGGGAAGCCAGCTCACGTCGGGCCACTTGACCCGAACGCCGCCGAGAACGGCAAGAGCGGCCACGGTGACAGCCGCCAACCAGCCGAGCCACTTGACCCAGCCCCGCCGGTCCCCCGCTGTAATCACCCCGGCAAGACCGAGAGTAAGGAAGCCAAGAATGAGAGCGAGCAATCGGTGATTGTGCTCCAGGAAGAGCTTCAAGTCCTGAAGCATCTTCTCCATCGAAGGGAACAAGCTTCCGCCAAATGTCGGCCAGTGAGGGTCGGCGTCTCCCGAGCGGGTGCTCGTCACGACGCCTCCAGCGATCACGACGAGCAACGCCCAGCCGGCGACGAGCTTGGCCGTGCGTCCCACGAACGAGGCCGGCAAGATAAGAGATGGCACCCCGGTCACCTCTGCTGTCGTCGTTTCACTGTGCATTCGGATCGGACTAGTGCCCTTCCGCCTCCATGCGCCGCTCCTTCTCTTCAGCCTCGGGGTCGAGCTTCCGCGACTGCGGCAGGTAGTCCTCGGCCACCAGGGGCGAGCTGTACTCGTAAGGGCCGCGATAAACTTCCGGAATGGGGAAGAAATTGCCGTGCACCGGCGGCGACGGCAAGGTCCACTCAAGCGTGTTGGCATTCCAGGGATTCCGGGGCGCTTTCTTGCCGGCGAAGATGCTCCAGAAAATGTTCACGAAGAGGAGGATCTGAAATGCGCCGAGCGCCAGGGCCGAATAGGTCATGAACTCGTTGTACGGCTGCAGGTGCGCCCAGGTGTTCGTCGTTCCCTGTTCGACCGCGTAGGCCGCGTACCTGCGCGGCATGCCTGCCGCACCGACGATGTGCATGGGGAAGAAGGTGCAGTTGAAGGTGATGAAGGTCCCGATGAAATGGATCTTCCCCAGGGTCTCGTTCAACATTCGCCCGAACATTTTCGGAAACCAGAAGGCAACTCCGGCGAAGACGCCGAAGAGGCTGCCGCCGAAGAGCACGTAGTGAATGTGACCGACAATGAAATAGGTGTCATGGATATGAATGTCGACCGGGGTGGCCGCCATGAAGATGCCGCTGAGCCCTCCGATGACGAACATGCTCACGAATGCGAGCGCGTTCAGCATGGGAGTCGTGAACTGGATATTGCCGCCCCAGAGCGTGCCAAGCCAGTTGAACGTCTTGACGGCCGAAGGCAGCGCGATGAGCATGGTCGATATCATGAAGGTCGTGCCCAGGGCTGGATTCATGCCGCTCTGGAACATGTGGTGGCCCCAGACGATGTATCCCAGGCCCGAGATGCCCACCATGGAGTAGGCCATCGCGCGGTAGCCGAAGATCGGCTTCCTCGCGAAGACGCTGAGCACGTCGCTCACGACCCCCATGGCCGGGAGGATCATGATGTAGACGGCCGGGTGAGAGTAAAACCAAAAGAGGTGTTGGTAGAGCAGAGGCTGGCCATCATGGCTAAAAAACGTCGTCCCGGCGTGGCGATCCAGTATCTGAAGGATGAGGGCCGACGTCAGGACAGGTGTCCCGAAGAGCACCAGGATCGATGTGATGAAAATCGACCAAACAGTCAACGACATGCGGTGCAGGGTCATACCCGGGGCCCGCATCTTGATAATCGTCGTGATGTAGTTCACCGAACCCATGATGGACGAAGTCCCGACCAGGATCAGGCTAATGCACCAGCAAGTCTGGCCGTTCGAGGCAATCACGCTGAGCGGCGGATAGGAAGTCCACCCCGCTGCCGCCGCGCCACCTTCAACAAAGAAGCCGAAGAGGATGATGATTCCGGCGAGCGGCATCATCCAGTACGAGAGCCCGTTCAGGAACGGGAACGCCATGTCGCGAGCTCCGATGTGGAGCGGGATCACAAAATTACCAAAGGTGCCAACGAGGATCGGGATGATCACAAAGAAAATCATCACGCTCGCATGCATGGTGAAGAGCACCGCGTACTCGGAGCCGGTCACCGTGCCAGCGTCGTCCAACATCTTGCCGAAGAGCGGGACCTCGGAGGTGGGCCAGGCGATGCGCCAGCGGACGGCCAGGGCCAGGAGCCCTCCGAGGATGAGGAAAATGAGCCCTGTAAACAGGAACTGGACTCCTATGACCTTGTGATCTTTGCTAAAGATGTAGCGCCCGATGAGCCCCGGCTCATGGTGCTCGTGCTCTGCGTGGGTTTCTCCCACATGCGGGGTGGAAGTGGTCGTGCTCATGGTTCGTCGGTTCTTTTCGTGGTTCGTGGGTCGTTAAAACTTGCCCTTGGCTGTCTTCCAGTCGTAGCCAATCCCCGCCTTGAGTTTCTCTTCGCTCAAGACCTGCAGGTCAGCGCGCATCGTGTAATGGCCAAGTCCACAAAGCTCGGCGCAAGCGATCTCGAACTTCCGCTCCCCGTTGTCTTGAGATCTCAGCGTTCCCGGCAAGATCTGGAACCAGATCTTTGCAGGGTGGAAAGGAACCAGGTCCTGCTTGAAGCGCAGATTGGGCTGGAAGAAGCTGTGGAGGACGGGAAGCGTCGACTTGCCCGACTCCTGATCGTACTTGCCCAACGAAATCAACTCGCAGATGACGGGCACATTTTCCGGCACCATGAGAACCGACGAGTACTTGTCGGCCTTCGGATCCTTGAGACCCAGCGGGTTGATGCCGGGGAAAATGTCCTTCTCGTCGCTGGGCTCAAACTTCCCGTCCGGGCCCGGGTAGAGAAAGTGCCAACCAAACTGCTCTGCAAAAACCCGCACAACGTACGGATTCTCGAAGGTTGCAAGGTCCTTCTGCTTGATCTCGTTCCAGGTGTCTCTCTGTTCAAAGACGAGCCAGAGGAGAACCGCAGCCGTCGCGCTGGTCCAGATCCACTCGAGGCGGGTGTTGCCGTGGACAAACTTCGCTCGTCTCCCCTCCTGATGACGGTATTTCACCACGAAGAGGAGGAAGAGGGCGAAAACGAGGATCATCATGAACAGCGTGATGCCCAGGATCAGGTAGAAGAGCCAGTCCACACTGGCACCGTAGGTGGAGATGATTTCTGGCATGAGGGGAATTGCTGCCGCGCCGGAAGGAGCGAGAGCAACAGCAGCACCAGCTCTGGGAGCTGGCTCTCCGGCCTGGGCGAAGAGCCTGGAGGCCGGAATCGCAAGCATGAGGATAGCGATTGAGGCTGCCCGAAGACGTTCCATGTTAAAAGCCATAATTCCTGTGCGCTCCTGCGGGTGGAGTGGTCTCGAGCTTCTCAGCCGCCAAAGGTGTACTTGAAATCCTGGGTCTTCATCTCGCCTTCCTTGACCTCCACCTCGAAGGACTGCTGGGCGACCTTCAAGCCAGGGTAGGCCTCGTGCCACACCTCCAGGGTGTACTTGCCGGGCGGAAGGTTCTTGATTGAGTACTTGCCCTCAGCATCCGTCACGGCCCAGTACGGGTGCTTCACAACGCAAGCCCTGGCCCCCATCCACGGGTGGATGTCGCAGGCAAAAGTGGTCGGGACCAATTCCTTCTTGAACCACGCCTTCTTCGTCTCGCTCCCGCCCGGAGGAATTGCCACGTTGAAGGTGTTGTTGTCCTTGCAGTTTATGTTGTGCTGGAAGGTGTCACTGTTGAGGAGCTTGATGTCCTGGCCCACCATGACACCCAGGACGTGCGGATGGTACACGCACCCACGGTTATCGATGACGGCCGGCTCGGAAGGAGGGGTGAACTTGTACTTCTCAAGGCCCTTTTTGATCTGAACGAAGCAGTCCCTGAGACCCTTGTTGGCGCCAACGACCAGCTGATCCTTCATGGCCTGATGCCCGGCGCACTCGGGCTTGGCTTTCATGTCAATCGGCTCCGGCGCGGGCACGTTGCCGTCGACCATGACCGCGCCCGAGATCGTGGCTCCATTGGCCACCTTGGCCGGATCGAGGACCGTGGTTGCCCCAGTCGCGGTAGTTGCACCTGAGGCAGAGGCAGGGGCGGATCCGCCCGCAGGTGGGGCTTGAGGGGGAGCGACACCAGCTCCGGGCTTCTTCTCGCAACCCACCAGAACGGCCAACGCCAAGCCCAGTACGAAAACAGCACGTAAAGTCACCTTGATTCTCCTATTTTTTCTATTTCTATTCGCAAAGCTCTTCAAAAAGAAACCCGATTAAGATATGGAGCGTCGAGTTCAATGCAAGGCAAAACTCTCTCAAGCCACAACGCGCTGGTCACCCATGAATTTCAGCACCTCCTCGGCCACTCTTCCGCCCTCGAAGACGCAGTCATTCACGGACACGCCACGATACGCATTGCCCGTGACAAAGAGGCCCGGAAGCTGCGATAGCCAGCCCTCAACGCGCCGAACACGCTTTGAGTGCCCGACATTGTACTGCGGAATTCCCTGTGGGTAGCGGTAGACCTTGTGCGCGACAGGCTCCCCTCTCAGGCCCAGAAGCGGTCCGATTTCTCTTCGCACGAGCGCCTCGAGTTCAAGTTCAGGGAGCCCAACCGCCTCCGGGTCGCGGGCGCCACCGGCCATCACGCGCAGACTCACGTGGCCCGGGGGCGCGTGATCGGGAAAGATCGTCGAGACAAAGATCGCACCAAGCGTGCGCAACCCCTGATTTCTGGGGGCAAGAAAGCCGAAGCCATCCAGTGGATGCTCCACATCCTCGCGCCGGAACCCGAGGCAGACCACGGCCACGGGAGCGTAGGGAATTTCTTCCAGCGACAGGGCGAGATCGGGGCTCCAGGGGCCGACGAGGTTCGCGGCTCGAGGAGCCGGCACGGCCAACACCAGTGCCCGACTCCGGACCACGCTGCGATCCCGCAGCACGCACTCGTAGCCCTCTCCCTTGCGGACACGAAGCTCCTCGACAGGAACCGCCAGTCGCAATCGCCCCCCGAGCCGGGCAGAAAGCGCCTGCGCCAGATCCTCCATGCCCCGGCGAAAAGAATGAAGCCGTCCGGCCCCACCCTTCGGATCGGGACCCGCTGCCATGGCCCCTTTTCGTCGGGATCGAACCCTGGCCACCATGGCCCTCAACAACCCTCCGTGCTCACGCTCCATCGCATGGAGCCTGGGAAATGCAGCCTCAAGCCCGATACGATCGGGATCGCCTGCATAAATCCCGGTCACCAGTGGATCGAAAAACATCGTTGCCGCCTCGGCCCCCAGGCGCCTGCGAGCAAAGGCCGCGACGCTCTCCTCGTAGCGCGAGTCCCTGCGCGCACGGAACGGCTCCGCCAACGCGCGGAGCTTCCCCACGACGCTCAGGAGAGGGCTGGTAAGAAGTTGGAGCGGACCTAGAGGCAATGCGATGAGTCTTCCTTGCTTGAGCAAGTAGCGCTTCCTGGCCGCACCCGAGGCCGGGAGTAGGCTCTCCTGGAGCCCAAGCTCCTCTGCCAGTTTCAGGGTGTGAGGGACGTTGTCGAGGAATCCGTTGGGGCCTCGCTCGAAGGCGAAGCCCAACTCAAGATCGCTGCCCAGGGTTCCCCCGGGCCGAGGCGCCGCCTCCAGAACCTGAACGTCCAGAGTGGGTCGCTTCGCAATCAATCGATGGGCCGTCGCCAGGCCACTGATGCCGCCGCCGACGATCACGACAGTTGTCCGCGCACCCGAGGCGGTCGAGCCCATCAGTCAGCGACTTTCGCAGTTCCCTCGACCCTCTGCATGTGAACGAGATACTGTAGTAGTGAATTGATTTTTTCTCTGCTGTCCTTGCTCTTTTCGTTTTCCTTGGCCAGTCGCGCTGCCTCCGCTGCCTTTTGCGGATCAGCTCCGAAGGCGTCCAGGACGGATTGCGGATGCTGGTGGAGAAGCCCCTTGAGCGGGTCCCTGTTACCAAAGAAGTTTGGCATGTTGGTGCCAGGCATGTAGTCGGTCGGGCTCATGAGCCAATTGCCAACCCAGTCGGGACGCAGTCGAACCGCTGCTTTGGAGAGGTCGGGGCCCCACTTCACTTTGCTCCAGGGATCGCCCACGGCAAAGGATTTCCTGGCCAGCTTATCCCTCGCCCAGGCCTGAGCAGCAGCCACATCCGCAAATCCACGCTGGAGCTGGAATGCCCCACCATCCTTCCAGACCACGTAGTGCTTGTCGTCGGGCACTTCGAAGGGGAACTTCTTGTAATCGAACGCGTTCTCGGGGGTGAAGGTCGGATAGGTGGGGAGCGTCGGGCCCGCAGGGTGGCAGTTGTTGCACTGAAGTCCGATCCGCCCACCCACGGTAGGACCAAAGAGCTCCTTGCCCTTCTGCGCTCTGGAGGTATCAAGTGCATCCTCAGGAAACACTTCATTCCCCTCAGGCACACCCGCGTTCACGCGAAACCAACGCACGAGAGTCTGTGCCTCATCCGGCGTCAGATAGAAGGATGGCATCCGCACCTTGAGCCATGGACGAATCGGCTCGACGTTGAGCAAGAAGTGGAAGAGCCAGTCGCCGCGCACACGCTCGCCCTGTCTCACCAGTGGCGGAGGACCCAGCGGACGCTGCTCGGCTCCACCTTTCTCGTCGTTGCCTCCAAAGTAGTACCGTATCCTACCCTCCTCGAAGCCCGCCACGGGCAGCAGATGGGCTCGCGGATCGACGATCTTGAGCGCCTCGAAATGCCCCTGCACCTTGCTCTCGGGGTCAAGGGGCCCCCGGGCCAGCTCGACCACGCTGAGCGGCTCTTCTAGCGGCTCGGAAGTATCACGATCGTGGTCCATGGTAGTCCGGTCAAAGACCTGCTCGCGAATCAGAGTGCCCCTGGGGAGACGGAGCCCACGCTCGCCAGGCTTGAGGGGCTCACCCAACTCGTTCGTGAAGCCGGTGATCGGAGGCAAGGCCTTCCCTGCCGGCAGATCTTCGGGACTTCTGGGCTCCGGGGTGTAAGCCGCGAGCCGTACATCTCTGGCCAGCCAGGTCTCCTTCTCAAGCTCACCCCGGCGCGCATCCTCGTCCGAGGATGAGGAGGTACTGAAGGTCGGAAGCTTTGAGACATTGACGTACTGATTCTGCGCGCCGATTCGGTGGCAACCCTGGCAGTTGAGCTTGGCTATCAGCCGGCTGCCGCTCTCGAGCGCCTCTTCCTTCGACTCGTGCCTGTTTTGCTTCTGAAGCGGGATCTTTTCCTTCACGAGCCCGGCGAGAATCGTCACGACAGCCTCGACCTGCTCGGCGTCGTCCACGAACGGGAAACGCGGCATCTTGAGCAGCTCCTCCGGTGTCTTCTGGATCAGGCGGCTTGAAGGGACGTACTCATACTTTCCCTCGGCAATGAGCTTCTCCGACGGGATCAAGTCAAAGCGCCGGGTGTCGGTCAACTTGGCTGTCGCCCAGTCGTATCGGTTGTGGCCGATCGCCTCCCGGCCCGAGTGCTGGTGCCCCCAGTTGCCGAAGTCAAGGAAAGCCGGCAGCTTCACTCCCCACTCGGAGAGGTCAGTGCCGATCCGCGGGACCTTGTCGAAGGTGCCCTGAACGATATCGACCTTGATCTTCTTGCCGTCTTGCTCAACTTCTTTTTCGACCATGTCCTTGATGCCGTCGTGACAGCCGAAGCAACCGTAGCGTCGAACCAATCGGTGGCCGACAAACTTGAGGAGCGATTCCGGGTTGTTCTCTCCAGCGGCGACAAAAGCCTCCGCCTCGCCTCGCGTCACGGACCGCTTCTTGTAATCAAAGGCGAGGTCCTTGAGGACAGCCATGGCCTCGGGAGAAGTAATGGAGAACACCTCTGCCTTCTCGAACTCCGGATCCCTGAGAGTCCTGAGGTAGGCGACCATGTCGGCGACCTCTTGCTGGCCTCCCTCACCCTTTTCCAGGCGAAAGCGCGGCATGGTGGTCTTGGGGTCGTGGCTACGCGGATCAATGATCCACTGCGCGAGCCACTCCGCGCTCCGGGCCTTGCTACCAATGGAACTCAGGTCAGGAGCGAAGGTGTTGTGAATCCAGCGGTCGTAGATCGAGCGAGCCGCCGCCCTGGCCATTGCGGCTTCTCCGCCCTCGGCTCCGAGGGTCTCGTCCTCGCGGACCAAGTCCTCGAGGGGGGCCAGGACGTCGTGATAGACGCCTTCGATGTTGCTTCCCACGGGAAGCGTCTCGTACCACCTGAGTAGTTTCTGGAGCGCCTCTCGGGCCGCCGAAACGCCAGCAGCAATGCGTTGGCCCTTCGCGATCTCCTCCGTTGTCGAGCCTTTCGGATTCCTGGCGGCCAGAGCCGCGAGCGCCTCGCGGGCCTTCTGGATTGGTCCCGCAAGATCCTCGCCGACCCTGTCTCCGGCCATCGACTCCCGACGCACCGAGTGGCAGCCGAGGCACCCTGTCTGGAGAAAGAGCGCCCGCCCCCTGAAGGGATCTCCCTGGGCGGTGAGCCTCGGAATATCGGCACGTCGATCACTGGTCGACTCGAGGAACGCGGAGATGGCGAGAGCCTCGACCCCATTGCGCACGTCAAAATCGATTTCAATGCGCTGGGCGTTCTCACCCTTCTGATCACTCGCGAGCAGCTTTCCCTGGCTATTGCTCAAGTCGAAGAATTTCGGCATGCGCGTTGTTGGGCGGAAGTGCTGCGGATTTCGGATCCACTTGTAAAGCCACTTCGTGTCCGCCTTGTCCCCGATGTTGGTGAGGGTCGGGCCCACCTTGGCGTAGCCTTCGAAGGCCGGAATCTTGTGGCACCCCTGGCAACCGTAGGTCTTGACGACCTCGTAACCGAGGTTGAAGTTGCCGCCGCCGTCAAGGCTGTGATCGTTCGTGTGGCACTTCATGCACTGACTCGTCATGTACTGCCGCTTGAGCATGGGATAATCCTGGTGATGAAGGGGTTCCCAGCCGTATTCCTTCTCCCAGCGCTTCTCCTGCTCCTCATTGTGCGGTGTGTGGGCCGCCGTGATGAAGTCTGTGGCGTGTCCGTCGCCCTGATGGCAGGGCGTGCAACCAAAGGTCTCGTAGGGGTGGGGAGAAGCGCTCCCCACGAAGAGGTCGAGGCGTGGATGGCTTCTGTAAACCGAGCCCCAGGGCTTGTTGAAATCCGCTGCGTTCACGAAGACGGTGGCTGAATCCGAGCTGTCGATATTGACGTGGCATGTCTTGCAGCGCTCAACTCTGGGCACCGTCTCAAAGTTCAGGTCCTCGTGAAGGTCCTTGAGCACCACCTTCTCGATCTTGTAGCTTGGAGCCAGGAAGTCGATGAAAGGCAAGTTCCTGACGTTGTTCCTCCAGCCGCTCTCTACCGCCGCGAGCTTCTTCCGGGATTCGAGCACCTCCCGAGCAGCATCGTTCAACTCCTTCCGTACGCTGGGAAGCGAATCCCCCGAGTCCTTCTCGCCCCCCATCACCAGCGTTGCGTTCCTTTCGTAGCTCTCGAGTGCTTCTGTCGCGTTTCTGAGATCCAGCCTCTCGAGCTTTTCCACCTCGCCGTCGAGCTTCTCTAGCTTGAGCACGTAGTCCCGCTGGAAATGCTCCTCACGCTTGCGGATCTCTTCCGAAGCGGCGTGGGTGTCGCCCTTGTGGTCGAGGAGGTGTCGCTTCTCCTCGTCCAGGCGGAACTTCGCAGCCTGAAACTCGCCGCGGAAGGCGCGGAGGGCCTTGTCAGCGAGCGTATACCTTGTCTGGACGTCTGCGAGCGCATCCAGATGACGCTGATAATCGGGAAACTTCTTCGCGAAAGTGTCCCGGGTGGCATCGAGGAGCGCCTGGACGCGCGCCGGCGACCCCGGAGGGCCGTGGACAGCGAGATCGGCGAGTAGACTCTGTGCCTCCTCGGGTGCAATTTTTTGCAGGATGCTCGACAGCTTGGGTTCGAGCCGTGCGGCGTTCTCGCCATGCTTCGCTTGCGTTCTCTCCAGCTCAACCTCGTACTGTTTGGCCAGGTGCTCGTTCCAGTCGGCCTGGATATTCTTCCAGGGCTTCGAGTAGTCCTGCCAAACGACGGCCACGGTGACCACAAGGAGGAGAAGGCTCGAGATCGCGAAGATGGCATTCAGCGCTCCCACCCTGTAGAGGGTGGTCTCGCTGTCGGGAGGGTCGTAAATCTGGCCCGCGACCGTCTTGCCCAGAGCGCTGTTGGCGAGGCTTTCGACAGTGCTCACCGAGTCACGCTCGGGATTCAACCTTGGGACCTCGGCAGCCTTCGGAGCCTCCCTGGGCTTTGAGACCGGCTTCGCCGACGCTGCGGCGATGGATGCTGTGGGTACTGCGACCGAGGATGTGCCGCCTGCCCGCGCTGACTCGGGAGCCCCGGGCGTTTCAGGGGTGAGCTTCTGCGGAGCGGCTTTCTTCGCAGCCGGCCTGGCAGCTCCGCCGGCGCCTCCCTTCACCTCGAAGTAGCCCCGGGTCGGGGCCCAGGAGCCCTTGCCCTTCCCGGCCTGAGCGGATTGCGCTCCACCAGCATTTTCTACAATATCCGCCATCGATGCTCCTAAATGTTGAAGAAGTACTCGGGAATGGCGACGATGTACTTCAAGTTAAACGCCCAGCGGAGCAGCATCTTGATCGGCAGCGCCGCCATGAAGAGAAGGAGGTTTGCGAGAACGTTGAAACGGATAAACCCAAGCTGCGAGTAAATCTTGCGGAACCCGAAGTTCGCAAGTACAGGCGGCAGGGCTCCAAAGTAGAGAGCGACGGCCAGGAAGCCCGGCAGCTCGCGAAGGAGGATATTGGAAGGCAAGGCCCGTTCCAGAAGGACGTTGTACACATACTCCGAGAGGTTGACGTTATTCAGTGCCTCGACCTTGTGTGGATCCCAGAACTCGTAGGGACCGAAGAAGTTCCAGTTGGGCCCCCGCAGAAATGTACCGAGCACAATCAGGGTGGCCCACAGGACGATGAAGCCGAACAGATAGGTCACAATCGCAAAGGGACGTTCCTTGAAGGTGTAGTAACCGTTGCCCTTCGGGTTGATGTCAATGAACGGGATCGCCATGAGCCCCGTTATGATCTGCAGCGGGAAGACCACACCGGCAAGCCACGGGTCGTAGTAGACGAGCATTTCTTGGAGCCCGAGGAAGTACCAGGGCGCCTTGGAGGGGTTCGGCGTGCGGGCAGAGCTTGCGGGCTCCTCCAGGGGCGCCTTCAAGTACAGGGCCCAGACAAGGAGCAGGACGCTCAGAATGATCAAGCAAAGGAACTCGCTGTAGACGAGGTCCGGCCAACAAAACACGCGCCGTCTCGACTCGCGGGCCTCAAACGTCGGCAAACCCTTCGCGATCAGGCGGTCATTGATGACCATCTTACGAAAGCTGAGCCACAGGAGGAACCCGATCGATACGAACATGATCGAGATCGGCACATTGTCCGGCTTGGCGACGATGAGCGTGAAATCACGGTCGCCCATGCTGAGGGCGAAGAAAACGACCCCAAAAACGAAAATTCCTCCTGCAACCCAGGCCTGCGTCCAGAAGGCGCGAAACTGGATCATGGCCCAGAAACCAACCACAGAGAGAAGGAAGTAAATCTTGGGCCCGAGGAGCCAGTCGACCAAGTCTTTGATTTGTTCAGGCACTTGTTGAATCTCCCCCTCTACATGGGTCCAGAAATCCCGCCATCCTTCCTCACCCGCCAAAAATGGACAGCCATGAGGACGCCGGCACCCAGTGGAATCGCAACGCAGTGGAGCACATAGAACCGCAACAGAGTCGCAGCCCCAACAACCCGACCAGAGATCAACGCAAAACGTACGTCACTGGCGGCAGTGACCAGGGGGACGTCCCCGAGCTGGAGAAACGATGCTCCCGGACCCTCGTGTCCAATAATGGGATGGGCACGCGCCATGTTCGATCCGACGGTTACGGCCCAAATCGCCAGCTGATCCCACGGCAACAGGTACCCCGTGAAACTCAGGAGCAGCGTGAGCACGAGCAGAATCACTCCGACGTTCCAGTTGAACTCGCGCGGGGGCTTGTAGGACCCCGTGAGGAATACCCGGAGCATGTGCAGCCACACCGAGATCACCATGGCGTGAGCGCCCCAGCGGTGCAATTCACGCATGATCCCGAGAGGCACGTGCTCCCTGAGCGCCTTGATGTCGTTGAATGCGAACTCCACCGTGGGCCGGTAGTAAAACATGAGGAGCACGCCCGTGATGGTCTCGACGAGAAAGAGGAAAAACGTGATGCCACCCATGCACCAGGTGAAACTCATGCGCACGCCAGACTTCTTCACCTTGATGGGATGCAGGTGAAGAAACACGTTGGACAAAACCGCCAACGCCTGGTCGCGTGGGTTGTCTGGATACTTGTGCCGGAAGAGCGACTTCCAGATCTGGGTCTCCGTGATGCTCTTGAGTAGGGTCAATGAGGTGCTCCTCCGATAAGGCCCGCTGGGCGGGTATGAGGCTTGTGAGTGGGGGTCGTATGGGGTTTCAGTGGGTCGCGCTCCGAAAGGCTAAGCGAGCTTGAGCCGCGAGTTGGGGTCTTCCCACTGGCCCAACTCAAACTGGTATTTGGTGGACTTGTCCACTTCGATCTGCCCGTCGGGTGCCAGGGAGACCTTGTATTTTTCAAGGGGGCGCGGCGCGGGGCCCTCGAAGTTAATGCCGGAGGAGTAGAAACCGCTCCCGTGGCAAGGGCACTTGAACTTCCGCTCCGCGGAGAGCCAGTTGGGCGTGCAGCCCAGGTGGGTGCAAACCGTGGAAAGAACATAGATCTCGTCGGCAGTGCTGACAATCCAGATACCGTTGATTGACTTGAAGTCTTCGTTGACCGTGCCGTCCTTGGAACCAGGGAATCGAGACGGAGGTCCGATCTTGAACTTGGTTGGGGGCTCGAAGAGGTCGTTGGGGAAGAGGAAGCGAGCTGTCGCAAGGAGTCCAGCTGCGCTGGCGGCGGAGAAAATCGTCCAACCGACCGCCACTCCTTCAAGGAAGGACCGTCTCGTGTCTTGGGGGGCGCTTGTCGGATTCTTTGTAGTTGCGTCTGCCATGTTGCGGCCTCCTTTCGGCAGCCTCTCACTGAGCTTTGGGGGATTCCAGCGCTTTGGGGGATTCCAGCGCTTTGGGGGATTCCAGCGCTTTGGGGGATTCCAGCGCTTTGGGGGTTTCCTTCAGAGGCAGAGAGCCCGTCTCTCGCTCGGAGTCAAGGGCCCTGGCACTGGCAAGGAGTTGAAGCGCCGCGTTTCGAACTTTCATGCTGCGCGAGTCCTTTGATTTCTCGTGAAGAACCCCTAGCGTCTCCTGCTTCTCGAGTCGCCACAAGCCCTCGATCGCCATCACCATGTACTGCTCCTTCTCGGGGCCTGAAAGAGCACGGTCGCGATCCCCTCTTGCAGCGTCGAGGAAAGCCCAGTCGGTGAGCTTTCGCAAGAGCGCTATGCCCTGCGAATCCTCGAAGAAGTTCGCGAGCCAGCAGGCAGCGCTCCAGCTGACCTCGAGCCGTCGGTCCTCCACGGAGCGGCGCAGGTAAGGCACGGCAGCCGGATCGCCAAGGTTCGCGAGGCTCGCAAGGGCTACCCACCGCAAATCCCAGTCCTCGGCCTCGTGGCTCGCATCGAGAATCTTCTCAAGAACTGGGACTGCGTCTTTCGACCCGCAGAGGCCCAGCGCCTGAACCGCGTGGACGCGCTCATCCAGCGATCGCCCTTCGTCAGCAGCAATCCCGGACATGATCGGAAGAGTGAGGCTTGGTACGCCTGCACGCCCCACCGCGGCGGTGAGATACTGACGAAAGGCGACGTCATCGCCCCCCGATCCCTCCAGCAACCGAAGAAGCTTGCGCGTGACATCCTCGCTGAAGTAACGGGAGCTTCCATCCTCTGCGGCTAGCTCTCGAGTCTTGATGGCGAGGGCATACATGTCCTGTTTGCGGGCATGCAGACCGCCACTTTCGATGTCACCAATCAATTCCTCAACGGAGCGGTTATCCTCGGCGCTGGCATGGAAGAAAAGCCAGACCATGACCCCCACCGCGACCATTACGAGCGGAAAGAGGAAGAGCTGAGGAAAGAGCTGAACGAAGGTTTTTCGTCCGCCACTCTTGTCAAAAATTCTGTGCTCAGACATTCAGTGCTCAAACAAATGCTTCAGCTGTACCAGAACTCGGAGGCAAGAAGCAGAAAATGCGGATCCATGGAACCAATTTCAACCAGCGATCCTCGGCTGCAGATCGAACTCGCGACCGCGAGGCAAGGCCTACAAGCGACGTCAAGATAGTCAAAAATAGTGTTCAGGGCTTACAAGGCGAGCTTTACGACCAATCGAGGCGCAAGGGGCTCCACCAAAATAAACTCCCGGTACGGGGCGATCAACCACGGACCGAATCCATTGCGGGCAGATCAAACCGACCATAACCTATTCGGCCCCAAGAGGTTAACTTGACTTCGTTACAAAATTCACAAGGCCTGAGCAGATTATAGGATGCCCATTGCCCCGTCAAGAGGGTAGACAGGGGAAGCCAGGGTCAATTGCGCGATCGGAGGCAAGCGCCCCCCGCGC
>SXIK01000215.1 GCA_005772855.1 Planctomycetia bacterium
CGGCGATGATGAACATGTCTGGGGCGACGACGGCATCTTCAACATCGAAGGCGGCTGCTAAGCCAAGGCGATTGATCTCACCCCCGAAAACGAGCCGGACATCTTCCATGCGCTTCGGTTCGGCAGCGTGTTGGAAAACTTGGTATTCGACGACAAGGGACATCACGTCGATTTTCACGATACGAGCATCACACAAAACACCCGGGGCGCCTATCCCATTGAATTCATCAAGAACGCCAAGGTGCCGTGTGTCGCCGGGCATCCGACCGACATCATCTTTCTCACCTGCGACGCGTTCGGTGTCCTGCCACCGGTCGCAAGACTCACGCCGGAACAGGCCATGTATCACTTTATCTCTGGATACACTGCCAAGATTGCGGGCACGGAGATGGGCGTGACCGAACCGTCCGCGACCTTCAGCGCGTGCTTTGGCGCGCCGTTCCTCGTCTGGCATCCGGCGAAATACGCCGAGTTGCTCGCGGAGAAGATGACACAGCACAAGGTCAAGGTCTGGCTGCTCAACACGGGCTGGAGCGGCGGCAGCCATGGCATCGGGGCCCGCATCAAACTCAAGTTCACGCGTGCGATCCTCGACGCGATCCACTCCGGCACCCTGGCCACTGCGCCAACGCGGCCCGATCCAATCTTCGGTATTCGAGCGGTAACACAGGTGCCGCACGTCCCCGCCGAAATTCTCATCCCCGAACACACCTGGGCCGACAAGGCAGCCTTTGCCGCAACCGCGAGGAAGCTCGCCGGTCTGTTCGTTGCGAACTTCAAGAAGTTTGAGTCCGGCACCTCTCCGCAATTGAAAGCCGCCGGGCCGTTGT
The DNA here is from genome assembly GCA_005772855.1 of Planctomycetia bacterium. Classification (GTDB taxonomy): domain Bacteria; phylum Planctomycetota; class UBA8108; order UBA8108; family SXIK01; genus SXIK01. The sequence continues at coordinate 831 of SXIK01000215.1, forward strand.
TGCAGTGAGCTGAACCGCGGCGATCACTTTCCTGAGCACCCAGGTTGATCCGTGCCTGTGCTTCACCGAGTGAGGCTAGGCGGGCTCCTCAAGTATTTTCCGCCGGGGTGCCAGAGGAGGTTCTTCTGAGTCCAGGGCCAAGGTGAAATTCACGCAGCTCTTCTCGAAGAGCCCTGAAATCAACGCGCTCTCTGCTGCACGGCTCTTTCTCTTTGCCTCCCGGGATGTGTGGTTCGTCGTCGGTCTGCCGATCTTCCTCCACGACGCTCTGGGCTGGGGGTTCAGCGGTGTAGGCGCATTCCTCGCGGCTTGGATCGTGGGTTACGGCCTTGTGCAGGCTGCGGCGCCGCGCTTCCTGGGTCGGAGCGCAGCGGTCGGATCTCGGTCCGCACAGAGCTGGGGATTCGTCCTGGCTCTTGTCTCGGCGGGAATCGCACTCGCTGTGCAGGCTGAGTTCCATCCCACCGCCTCAATCCTCATCGGGCTCGCCATCTTCGGAGTCGTCTTCGCCGTCAATTCGTCGCTGCACTCCTACCTGATTCTCGCCTACACCGACATGGACAATGTGGCTCTCAACGTGGGCTTCTACTACATGGCCAACGCTGCCGGTCGACTGCTCGGCACACTGCTCTCGGGCGTGGCGTATATCGCAGGAGGGCTGCCGGGGTGTCTCTGGACCTCGACCGCTCTGGTGGTCGCCAACGCGCTTCTCACCCTCCGGCTGCCGGCCGCGTGGAGCCGCGGCCCGCGAGCGGGGTGCAGGCAGTCCAGGCCGATCTCTGAGGACCACTGTGCGGCGGGTCGATTCCTGCTCGCGCTCTCAGGCCAGGAGGCCCTTTACAACCTGGCCGTGAACGTCCGTCAGGCGACGGTCAATCCCGTTGTGGCGAAATGTTAGCCTTTCGTGATCGATGCCCAGCAGATGCATCACGGTGGCGTGAAGGTCGTGTACCGTTGTCGTTTGCGCACGATCGAGAGGCTTGTAACCCCACTCATCGCTCTCTCCGCACGTCGTGCCGCCCCGGATCCCGCCACCGGCGAGCCAGTTGGTGAAGCAGTACGGATTGTGGTCCCGACCCTTTCCTTCCTGGCTCGAGGGCATCCGTCCGAACTCGGTGGTCCAGAGGATCACCGTATCCTCAAGAAGCCCGCGCTGCTTGAGGTCCTGGATCAACGCCGAGGCGCCACGAGCAAAGCCCATCGCCAGCGGCCCGTGGTCGCGGTGGACGTCCTCATGGGAGTCCCAGTTCCTCCGAGGAAAGCTGTTGTCGTTACCCGACCAGATCTGGACGAAACGTACCCCACGCTCGATGAATCGGCGGGCAACGAGACACTTGCGACCAAAATAATCCATCTCCTCTCTCGGATTGATCTCCTTGGGCCATGCCTTGGTCGTGCTATCAATTCCGTAGAGGTTCAGGATGTATTCGGGCTCCTTCGAGATATCCATCGCTTCAGGCGCAGCGAGCTGCATGCGGGCAGCCAGCTCGTAGCTGCGAATTCTCGCGTCCAGGCGAGGGTCAGCTTCGCGCGGTGCAGCGTGCTCCTGGTTGACCCTCGAGAGGAGTGCGTGGACATCCCTTTCGCCCCGCGCGGAGACAAAATCGCCGAGCGGGCCAGGGAAAAGGTCGACGATCGGGTTCTCCTGCCCCGGGAAGATCATGGTGCCGGCGTGCTGCGCCGGAAGGAACGCCGAGTCCCAGTTCTTGGGGCCATTCGAGGCGAACCCCCGGTGGTCTGGCAGCACGATGAAGGTGGGCAGGTTCTCGTTCATGCTCCCAAGACCATGGCTAAACCAGCACCCCATTCCCGGAAAACCTGGGATCTGAAACCCGGTCGACTGGAGATAGGTTGCCTGGCTGTGCACACCCGTCTTGCCGACCATGTTGTGCACGAAGGCGATGTCATCGATCACCTTGCCCAGATCCCCCACCACGTCCCCGAGCAGCTTCCCGCACTGGCCGTAAGGCTTGAAGGGCCAGACGGGCTTCATCCAGGGCCCGAGGCCATCCTGAAACAGCTCCACGTGCTCCCCGAAATCGCTCGGCTTACCGTCATTCTTGATGAGCGCAGGTTTGAAGTCAAAGAGGTCAACGTGACTCGCGGCGCCCGCCATGAACATTTGAATCACTCGCCGAGCCCTGGGGCGATGGTGAGGCGGCCGGGTAGGATGCGCGTCGCTGCTGGCGGCGGTGGCCTCGTTCACAAGCAGCCCCTCCGCGCCGAGTAGGCTCGCCAGCGCGATGCCGCCGAGACCGCCGCCGGAGCGCCAGAGAAAGTCGCGGCGACTGACGGGATCCCCCGGGGGTCGAGCCTGGTGAAACGGTGAGGAATTTCTCATGGCTCAATCAACAAAGGAAAACTCGTTGAGGTTAAAAAAAACACGGCAAAGGCTCACGAACCCAAATTCACGGGCGTGGCTGGAAAACGCCTCGAGCTCCCGGGCAGTGGGCAGGCGAGCCAGGGCATCCGCGTGGGCACGCATTACCCTGGCCTCGAGGTCCCCGCCGCCGCGCTCGATCCTCGAAGCGAAATGCTTCGCCATGACAAGGACAATGGAGTTGTTGAGTAGCGCAAGGGCCTGGAGCGGGGAAACGCTCTCGTTGCGCTTTGCGACTTGCATGGATGGGTCCGCGCAGTCGAGCGTCGTGAAGAACGGCTGTTGCTGGGAGCGAACGATGAAGCGATAGACCGAGCGCCTGTGGCTCTTGGCGTCTTCAGCATCGTGGAGGTCGTACCTGTAGTGCGGAGAGTGCTCTGGATTTTCCATGACGAAGTCCTGAAAACTGGGGCCACCCATGTCGAGTCGCAGTTTTCCCGCGACCATGAGCATGGAGTCGCGCACCGCCTCCGCCTCGAGCTTGCGGCGGTTCATGCGCGAGAGGTAGCGGTTGTCAGAATCCAGTGGGTTCGGTTCGACCATGGAGGCCTGACGGTAAGTCGCGCTCATCACGATGAGCTTGTGAAGCTTCTTGAGCGACTGCCCGCCGTCCCGGAACTCGACCGCCAGCCAGTCGAGAAGCTCGGGATGCGTTGGGCGACTGCCCATGTGACCGAAGTCGTTCGAAGTCTCGACCAGCCCGCGGCCGAAGTGATACTGCCAGACGCGGTTCACGATCGAGCGCCAGGTGAGCGGATTGCGTGGATCGCTGATCCATTTCGCGAGAGCGGCACGTCGCTCCCCCTCGGGGTGGTGGGCTGGAAGCTCGAATCGCGCCGGAAGGGCGGTCAGGGCCTCGAGGGCTCCAGGGCCCACCTCCTTCAGGGGTTTGAGGACGTCTCCTCGCACCAGGGTATACAGGGTACGAGGCTTTCCTCCCTGAGCGCCGGTGCCCGCAAAGAAGCCGGTCCCGAGGCGCACCGTGCCCGCATAGACCATTTTCTGGGCCGGCAGACTCGACAGCGCCGCCTCGAGGGACGCGATCTCGCGGTTGAGGTCTTCGAGGCCAGAGCCGGCGTTCTGACTGAATCCTTCCCCAAGGCTCTGCCTGCGGACCGTGAGCTCCGCGATCTCCCGGGTCAAGTCGGCGCGTCGACGACCCACGTCGGGATTCGGATCGTAGCTCTTGTCGGTGCGGTCTACTGCAGCGAAGACAGCCTGAAGACTGTAGTAATCCTCCTGGGAGATGGGATCGAACTTGTGATCGTGGCATTGCGCGCACTGCACGGTGAGGCTGTTGAAGGTCTGGATCGTGTTGGTGGCCATGTCGTCGCGGTCGAGATGCCGAGCGACTTTGCCGTCTGTCTTGGCCTCGGGCACCTCGGAGTGACCAATGAAATCCCACGGTCCAGCCGAGATGAACCCAAGCGCCTCGACCCCGTCCCGGGTCCAGGGGAAAAGGACATCCCCGGCCACCTGCTCCTCGACGAAGCGCCCATGGGGCCGGTCATCGTTGAACGCCCGGATGACGTAGTCGCGGTAAGGCCATGCATTGCGCCGCGGCTTGTCCTTGTCGTACCCATGCGACTCGCCGTAGTGAACGACATCTAGCCAGTGCCGCGCCCAGCGCTCCCCGTACTGTGGAGAGTGAAGCAGACGATCAACGAGCCGCTCGTAGGCTTGTTCGCCCTCGTCCAGAACAAAAGCCTCCACATCACTGTACGCAGGTGGCAGGCCAACCAGATCAAAATAGAGCCGCCGCAAGAGCGTGCGTCGATCGGCCTCGGGAGCGAGCTTGAGTCCCTGCTCCTCGATCTTAGCGACGATAAAGGCATCGATGGGAGTGCGAAGGGCGGAAGCGCTCGCACCCACCCGGGGCAGCGGGGGTCGAGAAAGAGGCGCCAGCGACCAAAGATTCCGCTTCGCCGGGACGGCAGAGGCCTTCGGGCTCGTTTCGGGCTCCCCGGCTACGCCAGTGGCAGCGGTAGCATTCAGCAGAGCAAGAAACAGCGCGAAACGTGCCGTGACATTCAACAAATTCGTTGGAATGGTGACCCGCGACATGTGGATAGACTAAACAGCGCCCAGGGCTTTAGCAAATCTTACTGCGCCGCACTGGAGCTACATGGCCCGGCACGATTCGGAGTGGCGCCTCGCCGGTTCTCCTCCGCGCTGGCTTTGTCGCTTGTCCTCTGCGATCCTTCCAGGATCGCGGTCGGCCTTCGCTTCGCGCCAGCGCGGAAAACTCCAAGGCGAATGCTGAACACTC
>SXIK01000216.1 GCA_005772855.1 Planctomycetia bacterium
AGGAGGGGATATGTGGCGAGCTGGCGCAGCCGCAAACGGCTCGAAGGGAGCCGGCGCCAGCGAGAGCTGGCGGCTCCCGAGAGCCTGGCCCGGAGGCGCACGCACGGCGTGCGACGCGGAGGGGCCGCGTGTCGTTGTTGCCTCCGCCCTCGCTCCGCTCGGACGGCGAGCCGTCGTGGGGGAGGGTCCGCCGCCCCCACCAGCCAAAACATACTGCAGACTTGGGGTGGTCCTCCTCTGGCCATTCGGAATGTCTCACGTGTGGGCGTGCGAGGTATATCCTTGTAGACATCCAAACCGGCTTGGCCTCTCGTCCCGTTGGACCGGCCTTCCGTTGTGACTCTTCAATTCGCCAGGTCCTCCACGAGCAGCGGAGTGTAACTCACTCAAAACGTGAAGTGATAGCCCGACCATGATGGCTATATGCATTTCCTCCAAGCGCAAGCCAGGCGGCCCGATCCAACCGCAGTCAACGAGCCTCGACTTCCAGGATGGGCAACAGCTCCGCAAGATCGGCAATGCCCCTGGACGGAGAGAATCCAGGGTGTGCGACGATGTCCTCCCACCGACACTTTCCGCCCTGCACCATGACGGGCAGGAGGCGAACGCCCCCCTTCTCGTTGAGCTTGCGGCAGGCTTCCAGGTCGTTGACATGGTCGCCAACATGCACCGCCACATCCCCGGCCCCGAGCCCCAGGATTCCCGCCAGCTTCACAAGCGGCGCTGGGTCAGGCTTGTGACGATCGACGTCCTCGAAGGCGACGAGGGGACGGGCGTCACCCGGTGCCCAGATGCCGTGTCGGACGAGGCTCTCGAGGATGCTCGACCTCGTGTTGCTGCTCGAGATGCCACAGGGGAACCGGCTCGCCACGGCCCTCCACGTCACGGCGGCGTGCGGGCAGGGCTCCGAGGCGCGGCTGAATTCCAGCTCCAGCTGCTCGATCAACGCAATGGCCCTGGACCGAAGCTCGAGTCCCCTTGCGTCGCCGCGCTGGCGTAACTGCTCGAGGACACGGTCGATCTCGGGATAAAAGGGCCTCAGCGTCGACTGGATCCCAACTTCCGCGATCAAGCCACCGAGACGGCTGCGCAGCTCGTCCATCTGCCCGGCGCCAGGACGCAACTGAACCAGTGTGCCGTCAAAATCGAAAATGACAGCTTTCAGCCGGTTCATGGCTGCAGGACGGTCCCGGCGAAATATCGGATCATGCGCGTCCCGTATCGGGGCGCGGGAAGCATGGCCTCCCTGCCGGCCGCCAGCGCCAGGGCCACACCGGGCAGGTTGCTGCCGGCTGCGACGCTGAGGCCAATGGTGCCCGGGACGCGGGGGTTGATCTCCATGAGCAGTGGGCGACCATCCTCTGCTCCGCGAAACTGCACGTTACTGATGAACTCAACGCCAACGTTGTCCACGATCCGGCGGGCCTCTGTGAGCACATCGGGGCGATCGACGACGGTCGCGTCGGTGGCGAGGCCGAAGAGGGACTCATCGCGTCGACGGACGACACCGCCCCTCCAGGTTCCCCGAAACCGAAGGACGTCCACGCTGAACTCCTCTCCCGGCAGGTACTCCGTCAGCATGAGGGAGGGCCACGGCGTGACGCCTTCAAGCTGCTGCGCTGCAACCTCGAGCGTCACGTCTCGATTCAATCGCGAATGGAACATGTCGAGGCGAGAAATGCCCGGGCGAATGATCTTGAGCCCGGCAGCCCCCGTTCCAAGCGCAGCCTTCAGAACAACAGGCTTCGTCGGGTATCCAAGGTCGTGTGCGGCCTGGATGAGGGTGGGGATGTCGTGGAAGACTTTGTACTTCGGCAGTGGGAGTCCCCGGGAAGCGCAGAAATCGTAGAGGCGAACCTTGTCATTGGCGATCTCCACCACCTCGACGGACGACCCGATGACGACTCGCTCCCGAAGGCGCGCCTTGCTCTCGCGCGCCATGATCAGCTGGTCCTCCGTCGACATTGGCCACACGTGGGTGACCTCGTGCGCGCCACACAGTCGCAGAATCTGCTCCATGTACTCGGGCGACTTTCGAGGCGGCACTCGCGTGTAGTGATCGAGCTGAGGAAGGCAGGCAACCGCGGTTCGCACATCCATGCCCACGAGACGGAGCCCGGAGGAAAAGCTGGCTCGCAGCGCCTCACACAGCGCAACTGCCGAATCCATCCCAACCGAGGTGAGAAGAACCGAGATCATTGGCTTCAACCTTTCACAGCAACTGGCAGTACTTCAAGGCCTCAACGGAAGGCGCCCTGCTGGTAAGCACCTCTCCGACCTTCAAGCCACCCGCCTGGAGTCGAACAATCGACTCGGGACCGAGCTCGCTCAAGAGTATTCCCATGTGACCCGCATGCGGCGGCGCCTCGGGATAGCAGGCGATGCCCTCGAGGCAAGTCCGGTCGACATCCCCCCAGACCTGAATCAGAGCCCCCGTGCGACCGATTTGATCGAGGGAGTACCTTGCGGCACCGGGCCGTCCCAGGATGGGCCTGGCCCCCGGCGTGTCGGCGAGAACGACGGCGTCGTAATCTCCTGAAGCATCCACAGCACGACGACGTACGGTGATCCCCGGAGGGAGGTCCGTGCCCTCGAGGACCTCGAGATCGGCCTGGCACCCGACCAACGTTCTCGCGATGAAGGGAGCAAAGGGGTTTTGGCAGATCAACAGGATTCGTGAAAAAGGAACGGAGACCTTGCAACGGAGGAGCCCGAGCACCGCCAACATTCCCAGATAATCAAAGACTCGAATTCGTTCGTGGCACTCGTTCGTGCCTGCGACCTGGACATTCCGGCGCTTGCAGGCGTCGAGGTCGATCTCTCCCGGCCGCAGCTCCCAGCTCTCGTACATGAGGGGAATCACGCTCCCCGGCTTCATCCTGTCGACCCTGGCGGCGTCCAGCGGCCGCAAGTGACCGGAGTTGGTCACCACGTCGGCGGTCCCGAGGTCCTCGTCGCTCAGCGACTCGACGACACGAATCCTGTTCGCGACATCCAGCTCTGTGGCGAGTGCGAGAGTCTGCCGGCGCACTTCCTCGGCGCTGCCGTACCGCGTGCTCCGGGTGAAGGCCACCACCTCCGCGCCGGCGACCGCAGCGATGACGGGGGTCACCACGTAAGCGCCCGTGGCGGCCTCGGTGAGGATACGCCGACCCCGCAGGTCGAGGCCGAGAGACTCGACCGTCTCCCTGATCTTGCGAGCCAACTGTGATGGCCGGTGCGGCAATGGCATGAGCTACCCTTCCAGGATGATCTTGTTGTCGGACATTGACGGCGACGACAGAGCCGCGGTGCCACGTGTCGTGATTCTTCGCGAGCAGCTCACATTCGTCAACCGGACCGGGAATCGAAGAGCCTGTGGGCAGGTGATACCACGCAAGGGAGCCTGTGCGTCGGCCCATGCGGCATCCAGCTGATGGTCGAGCAGAGCTATCAAAGTATGGGCGGAGATTTGATTCCGTTGCTTCGGTCCAAACTGCAAAGCCGTGAGCGCCTCGATGATTTCGGCGAGCCGCTTCTTTCGGGCGGCAGCTTTGCGGTCGGGCCTATCAGCAAGCATGAAGATGATTGGCGACAAGTTGGTCAATTTGTCCTGCGAGAGGCGCGAGGGTTTTAACCTCGCGCTGCTCTCTTTCACGACATTCTGCACTTTCCAACGCGGAAGGCTATTATCCTACTTGCTTGCCATGACCTCAGGAACCGCACATAGCCTTGCGTTGCTCGCCCAGCGGCTCGGTAAGGTCTTTGCCTCGCCCGCAACGTGGTACCGAATCATTCGTCGTTACCGATTGCGACGGCCGCGGCGATGAGTCCACCCCGAGAAACCCAGGGTCGGAATCCGGGCCATCGCTCCAAACGACAACTGGCACATCGATACGACCGAAATCAGGCTCCTCGACGGGACGCGCGCCTATGTTCCTGCCGTGCTCGACAACTTTTCCCGCAAAGTGCTTGCCTGGAGAGTCTCCGATCGCTTCGACCCTGAGAACGCGGTCGCGATCCTCATCGAAGCCGGGCAGAGTAATGCTCCGGGTGCTCTGCCGCCCACTAACCCCTCCCTGGCCCCGACTCGCAGGTTCTTGGTGGTCTCCGAAAGCCAAGCAAGAAGTCTTCTGACAAGCTCCAACGGGTGAGAAGCCGGGAACAGCAACGGGACACAATGCGGCCCTCGGTTCTTGTTGCCGATCTTGAGCACGTCGCGGCAACTGACAACCTACGGCCATGCCCATCGCTCGCGTTATCATTCTGTTTCGACCCTGGTTCGCTCGGAAGGATCTCATGCCGTTGATCACATGGCGAGCCGACCCAAACGAAATCGCAGTGGAGGCCCGCGCGTGCCTCCACTGCGACAGCTGGGCGAATTGGCCCAACCAAGAGAAGATTGTTTTCCCAATCACCGCAAGAGATCAGAGATGGAGTTCGAACAGTTTTGGACCTCTCTTGCGGTCACCTC
>SXIK01000217.1 GCA_005772855.1 Planctomycetia bacterium
CTTCTCGGCTGCTTCGCGTCCTCGCAGCCTGCGAGCTGCGATTTCATGCTTGCGCTGGATGTCATCCACGCCTGCATGGTCTCAAACCCTGTCGACTTTTTCCATGGAGCTCCCGGAATGGATTGCCAGCAACTGCATCTAAATAGTCCGGCACGATTCCGAGTGGCGCCTCGCCGGTTCTTTTTCGCGCTGGCTTTGTCGCTTGGCCTCTGCGATCCTTCCAGGATCGCGGTCGGCCTTCGCTTCGCGCCATCGCGGAAAACTCCTCGGCGAATGCTGAACACTCCGAATCGTGCCGGGCTATGTAGGGGTCATGGTCAACGCAAACCTCCTCGAGACCAGGCCCCGTGCTCGCCAAGGAAGACGAGCCAGCCCGGCGATGATGACCGGGAGTGTCTCCCATTCCCCGGCATTTAGCCGTGGCGTCACTCCCAACGCAGAGCTAACTTGACTGCATGATTCCGCTACGTGACAGTATCCCCTCCCGCAGAAGGCCGATCGTGAACTACGCGATCCTCGCCTTCACTTCGGTGGTTTTTGTGCTCCAGCTAAACGAGGGCGGTGACCGTGACCGGATCGTCGAGGGCTACGGAATGATTCCAGTTCGTGTCTTCCACCCGGAGGCACGGATTCTTGTACCGGAACGAGTCGTGGAACGCGGCCTCTTCGGCATGAGAGCACGCGAAGTCAACCGCGAGCTAGGGGAGTCGGCGGTTCCATCCTGGCTAACTCTGCTCACCTGCATCCTCCTGCACGGTGGCTGGATGCATTTCCTGGGCAATATGTGGACTCTGTATATCTTTGGCGACAACGTCGAGGACCGCTTTGGACACCTGGGTTATCTACTCTTCTACGTTGCCAGCGGCGTTGCCGCGAGCATCGCGCACCTCTTCGCCAACCCGGCCTCGGGGATACCAACGATTGGGGCAAGCGGAGCCATCGCGGGTGTGATGGGAGCCTACATGTTCCTGTATCCGAGGGCAAAGGTGCTGACGCTCGTGCCGATCTTCGTGTTCCTGGAGATCATGGTGCTGCCAGCGCCTGTCTTTCTCGGGCTCTGGTTTGTGCTTCAATTCTTTCAGGGAACGCTCTCCATCACCTCGACTGAGACCGGAGGCGTTGCGTGGTGGGCTCACATCGGGGGTTTCGCGTTTGGCTTTGTGATCGCATACTTCCTTTGGAATCGAGGCATCTTGAATCCCAGGGTGGAGGTCATCCGAGCGAACATGGATCGCCCCGGAGCTCGTCATGATCGATCGACGAGGTGGGACTGAGGTCTCCGCGACCTGCCCCATCGTGGCCCCGGCAAGTTTGAGCCCAAGCTTTGTTGAGCGACTGGCCGGGTGAAATGGTATATCCTGCTGTGCGAACTGGCAGTTTATCCCCGAGTTTGAAGCACCTGATTCCATTGAGGATCCCATGTACATCGTGACCGTTCAGCTACACGTCAAGGCCGACAAGGTCGAGCAGTTCCTCAAGCACACACTTCACAATGCCGAAAACGCTCGCAAGGAGCCGGGCTGCCTTCGCTTCGACGTGCTCCGGCACGAGTCCGAGCCCACGAAGTTTGCGTTCTACGAGGTCTACAAAATGCCCACCGACCTCAAGGCGCACCAGGAGACCCAGCATTACAAGCAGTGGAGGGACAACGTCCCCGACTTGCTGGCCGAGCCTCGGGTGGCGACGCGGTACAGGAACGTCTCCCCTGAAGATCGCGAGTGGTGAAGGGCCCCGAGATCTCGAGCCACTATTGGCCCACCCAACAGCCTTTCAGCTTGGGCCGTGAGGCAGTGTGGCAGCCCGTTGACTTCTCTGCGGTCTTCGAATAACCCGCAAGTTTTGTGTCAAGTCCGATCCCCTTCCAGGAGCCTCGTTCCATGGTTTCACAGCCTTCCCCGTCCATGACCGGCCCCGATGGCCAGCCAGTTGACCTCATGAAGGAGGTCATCTCGCTCTCGAAGCAGCGCGGCTTCGTCTTTCAATCGAGCGAGATCTACGGGGGCCTCAAGAGTTGCTATGACTACGGCCCCCTGGGCGTGGAGCTGAAGCGCAACATCATGAATGAGTGGTGGCGAGCCATGGTGCACGAGCGCGAGAACGTGGTCGGTCTCGACGCCTCGATCATCATGCATCCCCGCGTCTGGGAGGCTTCGGGTCATCTTTCGAGCTTCTCCGATCCCCTCGTCGATTGCCGCAATTGCAAGGAGCGCTTCCGCGGTGACAAGGCCCCACGGGCTGCCATGAGTGCGGAGGTGGAGTATCCGGAAGGCGGCAAGAAAAAAGGCAAAATGCTCAAGGGGCTGGTTGACGAGCGCGGTTACGTTTGCCCCAACTGCGGCTCCCCGGACCTCTCGCCCGAGCGCAATTTCAATCTGATGTTCCGCACGAGCCTTGGATCCGTGGATCCGATGCAGGAGGTGGCCGCTGTGCTGGCCGGGAAGAGCCTCACGGCCGAGGAAATCCGCAAGATCCTCGACGAGAAGGTGAAGGAAACCGCCGTTTACCTCAGGCCGGAGACGGCGCAGGCCATGTTCGTCCAGTTCCAGAACGTTCAGCAGTCGCTCGCTCTCAAGATTCCCTTCGGGATCGCCCAGATGGGCAAGTCATTCCGAAACGAGGTCACTGTCGAGCACTTCATCTTCCGCTCTTGCGAGTTCGAGCAAATGGAGATGGAGTACTTTGTCGAGCCTGGCAAGCAGAAGGAGGCGCTCGAGTACTGGAAGAACGAGCGTCTCTGGTGGTACCAAAGCTACGCGAATGAACGTTCCAAGTTCCGCCTCAGACAGCATGGCCCGAAGGAGCTCGCTCACTATGCCGACGACTGCTACGACGTCGAGTACGACTACCCCTGGGGCTGGGGCGAGCTTGAGGGCATCGCGAGTCGTACCGACTATGACCTGAAGAAGCACTCCGAGTTCTCCGGCGCCCATCTCAACTACTTTGACCAGGAGAAAACGGACCCCACGACTGGCAAGAAGGGCTGGCGGTTCACGCCCTACGTGATCGAGCCGGCAGCCGGCGCCACGCGCGCAACGCTCATGTTCTTGATAGACGCCTTTGCGTACGACAGCCCTCGACCGGACGCCGATGGAAACGTGAAGCTACGGCGCGTGCTGAAGTTGCACCCTCGCCTCGCTCCCTACAAGGTGGCGGTGCTTCCCCTTGTGAAGAAGGAGGGGATGCCAGAGCTCGCCCGCGAGCTCGTCCAGCAGTTCTTCCGGGAGGGCATTAACGCAAAATACGACGAACAGCACGCGATCGGCAAGCGTTACGCCCGCCACGACGAGGTTGGTACGCCGTATTGCCTGACGGTGGACGGCGACTCGATCAAGGAGGGTACTGTCACCATTCGCGATCGCGATACAACGCAGCAGGAGCGTATCAAGATCGACGAAGCGCTTCTTCTCGTCCGCAAGCGGCTCGAAAAGGTGTAAGCTCATTATGTCCCTCGCGGCCATGACTGGGGCATCCTGACCAACGCTCACGCACCATCGGTGCCGGAGGGCGCGAAGCGCGAACTGGAGGGGACGCAGCCAGGCGCCCGGTAGAGAGGAGGTCTTTCTCCCCCGCGAGAAGTATGGCAGGCCATCGGAAAAGTCCCTTCCGCAAACTTGTTCGAAGTACTGAAGACTTTCAGGCGAGCCGCGTTGGCTTTTGCTTCTTGATGTTGGTTCGTTGCCCTTGTCCTCCCCATCCGCTATAAATTCCGCTCATGCTGCAGATTTCTAGCGAGTTTCGGCCAGCGCTCGAGACCTACCAGGGCCCCCTGGACCTGCTCCTTTACTTGATTCAGCGCGACGAGGTGGACATTTTCGACATCCCGATAGTGCGGATCGTGCAGCAGTACCAACTTCACATCGAGGTGTTGAAGCAGCTTGATCCAAACGCCTGCGGCGAGTTTCTTGTCGTCGCTGCCCACCTGATGGAGATCAAGTCGAAACTGCTTCTCCCGAAGGAAGTGTTGCCCGAGGGCGAAGAGATGGAGGACCCGCGCATTGAGCTCGTGCGCCAGCTCCTCGAGTACAAGAAGTACAAGGAGCGCGCCATGCTCCTCGAGAATCGTCTCGAGGAGCGGCGCCGCCGGTACGAACGGCCACGGATCGGCCTCGGCGACGAGGTGATTGAAACCGAGGGCGCGGTGCATCTCGGCAACCTCACGGTCTGGAATCTCTTCACCGCCTTCCACAAGATCCAGCTGGCCCTTGGAGCCCGTGAGCCTCACCGGGTGGTCATGAAGGACCGGCCGCTGGAGGAGTACGTCGCGAGCGTCGAGAGCTTTTTGGGCCGCTTCGAGAGCCGCACCGCTCCCTTCGATGACCTTTTTGGTGACGCGTGGAATCGCTACGAGGCGATTGCCTATCTGCTTGCGATCCTCGAATTGGCGAAGGAACGACGCCTGAGCTTTCACCAGGAAGTGCTTTTCGGTCCGATAAGCGTTCGCCTCCACACTGAGGAGGAGGTGAGATGTTTGCTTGCACGAGCCGCCGAGCAGCGTGCTCACGAGGTTGAGCCTGCCGTGAAGCTCCTCCTCGAGGGCGAGGGCATGGCAGTGGCTTCAGAGCCATTCCCCGAGGAGCTCGATGACGATCCCGAGTCGAAAGAGATCGAGCGGATTAGAAAGCTTGCTGAGATGCCGCGGATTGCCGGCTCCGAGGAGCTTCCTTCGCGCGCAGCACGCAAAGATGATGGCGGATCTGCGGACTTGACCCTCTCGTGAAGATTGTATTTTTCGGCTCGGGCCCCTTCGCGCTACCCGCACTCGAGCTTCTCGGCAAGGGCCCGTTTGGGCACGAGCTGGTGCGAGTGGTCTCGCGGCCCGACCGCCCGCAGCGCCGCGGTCGTCACGTCGTGCCCATGCCCGTGCGCGCCAGGGCGATCGAGCTTGGCCTCCCCTGCGACGCTCCCGAGACGGCGAACGACCCCACGTTTCTTGACTCCCTGGCTACTCTCGCACCGGATATTTTTCTTGTCGCTGATTACGGCGAGATGCTGCGCAAGCAGTTGCGAGCGCTTCCAGGAATCGGGGTCTTCAACCTTCATGGCTCACTGTTGCCGAGGTGGCGTGGCGCTGCTCCCATTGTCCACTCGATACTGGCCGGTGATACCGAGACGGGCGTCACACTCTTCCGGATCGAGAAGGGGCTCGATTCGGGACCCATCGTCGACGCGGCGCGGGTCGAAATTGGCGACCGTGAGACTGCGGGCGAGCTCGAGGCTCGACTCGCACGGATAGCTGCCGGACTCCTCGAACGCAACCTTGTCGCTTTCAGCGAGGGCACGTTTCGAGAAACGCCGCAGGAGGAAGCCATTGCCACGCACGCTCCCAAGGTTGAGAAGGCCGATGCGGCCATCTCGTGGGCGACGCCAGCCCTTGACATCGCAAACCGCGTGCGAGCGTTGAACCCGTGGCCAGGGGCCTTCAGTTTCTTGGGTCCTGAGCGTACAACACTCCTCCGGGCGAGGGCGGTGGAGGTTCTCGAGCCAGGCAACATGGCCCCCGGTACGATCGAGAGCGTGCGAAAAGATGGATTTCGGGTACGATGCGGCAGGGGAGCGATCGAGGTGCTCCAACTCCAGCGTGAGGGCAAGGCGCTACTCGACGCCGCAGCGTACTTGCGAGGCAAGGCGCTCAAGGCAGGCGACCGTTTCTCCTCGACCCCAATACCTCAACCAACACCACATTCCGGCGCGCACTGAGCTGCGCCGTGGAAAGCATGCATGAAGAAGAAGCCCAAGCGGCCTTCGCCACAACGTGGCGCCCGCGCTCCCGCGTCGAAAGCGGCCATCCAATCGAGCCTCGGAGTCCGACGGGCAGCCATTGCCGCTCTCATCGAGACGGTGGAGACAGGGCGATACATCGACGAGACCTTGTCCTCTCGCCTTCCTGGCATTGATTCCAGGGACAGAAGGCTCCTTCAGGAGATCGGCTATGGCGTTCTGCGCCATCTGAACACGCTCGATCAACTGATCAATTTTCACTTGCGTCTGACCGTCGATCGTCAGAAGCCGGCGGTCATGTGGGCATTGCGCACGGGTGCCTACCAGATCGTTTATCTGAGCCGAGTCCCCGATCATGCGGCCGTCAACCAGACCGTCGAAGCCCTGAAGTCGTTTCCCGACACGGACGGGAAGGCCCCCGGTTTTGTGAATGCAGTCCTTCACAAGCTCGCAAGGGCGGTCCGACGCAAGACGGAGGATGAGCCGATCGACCCCGATGACCCGACAGTGATACCGATTCGCGATGGTTACTGTCATTTCGATCGCCCCTTCCTCAAGCTCATCCGCCTCGACCGCGCTGCTCACCTCTCGCTCAAGTATTCGATGCCGCAGTGGATCATCTCACGTTGGGTCGAGCGTTTTGGCGAGGAGGAGACGAAGCGCCTGTGCGAGGCGCAAAATCGAACGCCGTCGGTCACGGCCCGAGTGATGCGAAACGCACCCTCGCGGGACGCGGTGCTCGAGGCCTTGAAGGCCGAGGGGCTCGAGGCTGGTCCGGGATCGCTCGATGACTCCATCGTGTTCACAGAAGCTGCCGGTCTTGAAGGCTCCAAGACGCTGGCGAATGGCTGGATTCAGGTGCAGGACGAGACCGCGATACGCATCGGATGGGTGCTGCACCCACCAGCGGGGGCGCGTGTGCTGGATCTCTGCGCCGCCCCGGGCGGGAAGGCTCTCCAGTTGCTCGAGCAAGTTGGTCCGACTGGACACGTGACGGCGGCGGACCAAAGTGAGGAGAAGCTCGAGCTTGTGCGGCGAAACCTCTCTCGGGCAGGAGGGAACTTCACGACGGTGCTCGTGCCCGAGGATCCGGACGCCATCGCGCTCTCAGGGACATTCACGCACGTGCTGGTCGACGCCCCCTGCTCAAACTCTGGTGTCTTCGCGAGGCGTCCCGAGGCTCGCTGGCGTGTAAGGGCAGCAGACCTCAAGTCACTCTCGAATCTCCAGTCGAAGCTCTTCGAGGCGGGCCTCCGTCACCTCGCCCCAGGCGGACGGATTGTCTACGCGACCTGCTCGGTCGAGCCCGAGGAGAACGAAAACGTAATCGCCAGAGCTTTCGCTCTTCATTCCAGTCTGACCGAACTCGACACGAAGCTCTTTCTGCCGCACCGCACCCGCGGCGACGGTGGGTTTTACAGCCTGTTGCTGCTTTCGCGAACGTGATAACCGAGTCAAGGAGCTTGCCGTTGCGGGTCAGTTCCCTTACGCTCAAGGCCTCGGTCTCGACCCCGGCAACAGCCTTCGAGAGAGCTTTACCACGATGCATGAGCACCCAATTCTCCGCAAAATTTCCCGCCGCAAGCTTATCAAGAATGCCACCGGAGCCCTGGCTGGGATCACGGCGGCCTCGTACTCCAGAGTTTTTGGTGCTGCCGAAAGGTTGCGCCTGGCCTTGATCGGCTGCGGGGGTCGAGGGCAGCAAGTGATGGGAGTGTTTCAGTTGCGCGACCTGGCCGAGGTTGTGGGGCTCTGTGACGTCTTTGAGGACCATGTCCAGATGGCCAAGGAGAAGGCGCCCGCGGCGCTGGCACACAAGGACCATCGAGAAGTGTTGGAGCGGAAGGATGTCGATGCCGTCCTGATCGCCACTCCGGATCACTGGCACGCGCAGATTGCCATCGATGCGCTCAACGCCAAGAAGCACGTCTATGTCGAGAAACCACTCACCTTGAAGATTGAGGAGGGCCCCGAGATCGTGAAGGCGGCCCGTGTAAATGGCCGTATTTGCCAGGTGGGCATGCAGCAGCGATCGGGGAAGCACTATATTCAGGCAAAAGAGGAGTATGTCGCCGCCGGGAAACTCGGCAAGGTGATGCTGGCCCGTACGTGGTGGCACGGCAATACATACCACCTCCGTAGGGCCCCGGAGAATCTGCAGAAACAACCCTCCAATCTCGACTGGGCGAGGTTCCTCGGTCCGTTGAAGTGGCGTGAGTATGATCCGCAGCAGTTCTTCAACTGGCGCGCTTACCTTGATTTCGGTGGCGGTCAGGTGACGGATCTCTTCACGCATTGGGTCGACGTTGTGCACATGCTTCTTGGCAAGGAGATCCCCTCATCCGCGGTCGCGGCCGGTGGAATCTACCACTACAAGGACGGCCGAACGGCACCCGACACGATCAACGTGCTGCTCGAGTACCCGGACGAGTTCACCGTGAGCTTTGAGTCAACCCTTGCCCCTGGCATCAAGGGTGAAGCGGTGGAGCTTTGCGGCACGGAAGGGAAGCTCTTCATCGATCGGAGTCGGTTTGAATTTCAGCCAGCCGGGCGAGGCGCAAAGCCGATTGTCGTCGAGGCGCACAGGCTTGAGCGGGACCAATTGACAGTGGATCACGTGTCGAACTTCCTCGACTGCGTTCGCTCCGGCAAGCTTCCCAATGGCGATGTCCTGGTGGGTCATCGCTCGGCGCAGGCGTCTCACCTCGGTAATATCGCGTACATGGAGAAGCGAAGGCTTCGCTTCGACACGGTCCGGGAAGTAATCCTCCCGGGCTAGACTCTGCTCGGTCGGAGTGATCGCGGAGTTCGAGCAATGCTGCAGACGGCCGATGGATCCTTTGCGACGCTGCCGGGCGGACTTGATGGGCGGCCTGCCAGGCGGTCCTTTCTCAGGAAGGAGCCTGTGCTGCCCGGGTGGCTGGCCTGGCCGTGAGGATCTCTTCGTACATCTGCTCGAGTCGTTGGGTGTAGGCTTCAAGCGTAAACTGCTCCTCTACCCTTCTTCTTCCCTGAGTACCCATGGCCTTGAGAAGCTCGGGAGCAGCTGTCAACTCGCAGATCACTCGGGCCAGGGCATCAACGTCTCCCACGGGCACCCATCGGCCAGTTCGGCCGTCCTCGATCACCTCATCCACGCCCGGAATATTGTAGGCGACGATGGGTTTTGCGCATGCAGAGGCCTCGATGAGTGAAAGGGGCATGCCTTCCGCATAGGAGGGTAACACGACCAGATCAGTTGCCCGGAGCACATCGTGCACATCGCTCCGGAAACCCAGGAATTTTACACTGGCTGCGATTCCGAGCTCCTCGGCCATCGACTTCATCCTTCGTTCGTATTCGCCGCGCAGAAGAATGTCCTCGCCGACGATCAGGAAGACGGCAGACGGTAACTTTGCAAGCACCAGTCTTGCAGCCTTGAGGAGGTCAGCGTGCCCCTTTCGCACGCTGACTTGGCCGCAGAGCGTGATGATGGGACCCTTGCCCCCAATGCCAAGTTCGCCAATGAGCGCCGGGGGTGGGGGGCCGGGGCTGAATCGCTTCGTATCGGCGAAGTTGACCAGGACGCGTAGTGGAACACGAGGATAGGATGCCTCCAGAAGGGGCCTGTAGCTCTGGGCGACGCTCTCCGAGCAGGCGATCACGAAGTGCGGCTCCACCCGGAAGGTGTAGCCAAGTTCACCGTCCAACTTTTCAGCAGGAAAATGTAGATGGCAGATTCGTTTCGCGCAGGAGAGCTTCGAGACAAGCGAGGGCACCCTGTAGCTGAGGGGGCTCTGGGCGTGCAAGATCCGGAAGCGCTTGTTGCTCGTTTTCCAGGCATAGGCCGCTGCCGCCGCGAATTGCGAGAGCCTTGAGCCGGTCGTCACGCAGGTCAGGACATCTTCGACGATGTAAGGAACCTCGCGATCTCGCAGCTCGGTTTCCATGGGACCCTCGACCGGCAGAAGAGACCACGGCTCAAACCGCTTCCGGTTGAGCTTCTCGAAGAGCCCCAGAAGCACGCGATTGCCTCCGCCGATGAGGACGGAGTTGTGAACGAAGAGTACGCGGACTGGATTGGCCATACGATTCCTGGAAGCTTCGCGGTCTCTAACTCGTGCCGTTCGGGCAGGAGACGACGCACAACTTCACTCGTGAACGTCGCCTCGGCTTTCCGGAGTCTGCCGATACCCCGGGAAGGCCCTCCGTGGCAGGGGAGATTAGCACGGCTCCATTGGGGGTGCAACCAGGCCTGCCGAGAAGACCTGGCCGACTCTTGGGTTGTAGGCGTCCTTGCGATCCAGGACAATCAGAAGAGGGTATCGAGCGTTGTAGAGGCCCTGGAGCCCTGAACCGGCTCCTTCGAGGTGAACCATGACTCCATCGATCCGCTCCATGCTATGCGCAGTGACTCTTTTCTGCGTTTTCAGCGGCAGTTTCCTCTGTGGTCAAGGCTTCCCGGACATCGTCTACGAGCTCGAGGAAGGCAGCACCATCCTTGACGATTGCCTCTGCGATCGTGCCCCCATCGTTGTTCCGATCCGTGGAACCATGGTGCTGAAGCGCTTGCCGGTGCGCATTGTCGGTGAGCTCTACTCCATCAGGGAGCTGTCATTCCAGTCTCTGGATCCGGCGTCCGGAGCCAAGTTCGAGGTCACGGCTTCGGGCACATATTACCGCAAGGCTTCCGAACCCGACATGAACAGCATGACCCTTGACGCTACCGTGAACGGCGTTTCGGGGATCATGATTGCGACGGAGCTCGTCGAAGCTCGCGGCAAGTTCCCGAGAATTGATATCAAGATCGCTGAGGGCAGTGGCCCGGCGAGAGATCCCCTGCATATTTATGAGCTTCAAATCGCGGCGGAGCCCGTGTGGGAGGATGTTCGGTACGAGGTGGTGGAGGGCTCGTTCGAGCCGTTCAAGGGAAGCTTTTTCTTCGACGACTGTGATATCTGCGGTCGACCCACGATCCCGCTCCCCATTACTGGCAGCTTCGTCCTGCGCCACCTCATCGAGGACGCAGCGAACCCTGTCCAACAGTTCAAGGTCGTCGACCTTGCCCTCAAGACAATACGGGAGGGGTTTCCTCGGTATGTTGTCACAGGCGACGGGACTTACACGCGGGGCGGCGAGGTCGCCTTCCTTGAGAGCCTGAGGCTGGACGTCAGTGTCAATCAGGAGAAGGGGATTGTGCTCGATAGCGGCAAGGTACCCGTGCCGGAGGGAGTGCTGTTTCCCGAGATTCAGATTCACCTGGAACAGGAGAATCCACCCTCGCCTGTTCATGTCTTTCGGCTGGATCTCTTCGCACGTCCCTCGAGTGCTCCGCTGACCAGGGAGTTTCGACGCGGTGACGCCAACGCGGACGGCACGGGTGATATCTCCGATGCCGTATTTGTCCTCCTGTGGCGCTTCCAGGGAGGCTCGAATCCTCCCTGTCTCGAAGCTGCCGACATCAATGGCGACGGCCAGCACGACCTGGCCGATGCCGTCTTCCTCCTTGTCCACCTTTTCCAGGGCGGCGACGAACCTCCCTCGCCCGGTCTTACGAGTTGCGGATCTCTCAAACAACCGGTCTTCGGCTGTGACAGCTACTCCTGTTAGTGAATGGCGAAGATAACGGCGCAATGGCTTTTTTCTCCAGGCCTTCTGATCTTGGTGCTTGACATTGCCGGTGGAGTACGTCCCATGACCGGCGACGGGGCTTTGGAATTATTCCAGCTTCGAAACGCCTGGCGCGCTTTTGGCTGCCTTCGTTTTTCCCAGGAGCTTCGTCGTCGTCCACAGTGGAACAATGCACTGCTCCCTCACGGGCGGTGAGATGGTCTTCCGGGGTGAGAAACCGACCGAAGATATACCGCACGCGGGCAGTGATGAGACCTTTTGCAGCCTGCGAAAGGTTGCGGCTGCTCGCGCCAGAGGCGCCGAGGAGGGGAAGGACGCGTGTCGCGGGCCGTCGTGGGGGAGGGTCCGCCTCCCCCACCAGCAGAAACGAGCAGCAGACTTGAGATGGTCTTCCTCTGCCCATTCGGAATGTCTCATGTGTGGGCGCGCGAGGTATAGCAGCTTTCCGGACCCTCAGCTCCTTGTGAAGTCAGACGGTGACGGAACGAAGACGCAACTCGAGAACTTTCTTGACTGGGTAAGTTCCCGCAAGGAGCGGAGCGCGCCGATTGAGGTTGGCCATTCACTGGTGAGCACCTCGCACCTGGGTACCCTGGCGCCGAAGTCGGGCCAAAGGGACAAGTGGGACCCAGGGAACTAGACCGAAAATTCTGGACGCTCACCCTTGCATCGAATGAACTGACACGTCGTGGAGTCGATTTCCTCAAACATTTTCAAACGAGTGTTTACATGAAACTATCCTTCAAACTGTCCTTCGGGCCTGTTGTGTCGGTTCTCGCAGCTCTCGCGATGGGTGGGACTGCCGTTGCCGATGTGAAACTTCCCGCCCTCTTCGGGAGCCACATGGTGCTCCAGCAGGGAAGGGGCGATCGCATCTGGGGCTGGGCAGACCCGGGCGAGGAAGTGACGGTGGTCATTGCCGGGCAGTCGAAGCTCGCAAAAGCCAGAGCCGACGGAAGCTGGGAGGTCTTGCTTGACTCCATGCCGGCAGGCGGGCCGCATACGATGACGGTCAAGGGGAAGAACACGGTGACGCTCGAGGACGTTCTCGTGGGGGAAGTGTGGATCTGCTCCGGGCAGTCCAACATGCAGTGGGATGTACAGGCCTCCAATGACGCGGATCTCGAGAGCCTTGCGGCCAGGTTCCCCCGGATCCGCTTCATTTCTGTGCCTCAAGTAGGCACCCAGGAGCCGCAGAAGGACTTCGACGGAAAGTGGGAAGTCTGCACTCCGGAGACGGTGCGCAACTTTTCGGCGGTTGGATACTTCTTTGGCCGCCAACTTCACAAGACGCTGGATGTCCCTGTGGGACTCATCGACAACGCCTGGGGTGGCTCCGCCTGTGAAGCCTGGATCCGCAGGGATCTCTTGGCAGCGGACGTGAAGTATAAGCCACTCCTGGATTCCTGGGCCGAGCAGGAGGCGGTCTTTGGCAAGAAGCTGGAGGACTGGAACGCTGCAGTGCGAAAGGCGAAAGCTGAGGGCAAGGATGGCCCACCTCGCCCACAAGATACCAAGATGTCTGGCAACGCACGCCCGGGGAACATCTACTGCGGCGTGTTAAAGCCGACGATCGGCTACGGGTTGAGGGGCGTGATCTGGTACCAGGGTGAGTCCAACGCGAGTCGCGCCTACCAGTACCGTGATCTCTTCCCGCTCATGATCCAGGCCTGGCGGGAAGAGTGGGGGATTGGCAATTTCTCGTTTTACTGGGTCCAGCTTGCCGACTTCATGGCCGAGAAGCCGGAGCCTTCGGAAAGTGCCTGGGCCGAGCTACGGGAGGCTCAGACGATGACCCTCACACGGGTCCCCGGCACCGGTGAAGCGGTAATCCTTGATGCTGGCGAGAGTCAGGACATCCACCCGCGCAACAAGCAGACTGTCGCGAAGCGCCTCGTCCGCTGGGCGTTTGCGCGAGACTATGGTGTTCAGATCGCGCATCAGAGTCCGGCCTACAAGTCGATGGAAAAGCAGGGGAGCAAGATCATCGTCACCTTCGACAAGGTTGGAGGGGGTCTCAGGGCTTTTGATGTGCCGCAACCGAAGGGTTTCGCGATTGCCGGGGCCGACCGTGCGTATGTCTGGGCGCAGGCGAAAATCGTAGCCCCGGACAAGGTGGAGCTCTGGGCCGATGGAGTCGCCGACCCGGTCGCCGTACGCTATGGGTGGGCGGACAACCCTGTCGTGAACCTCTACAGCCGCGAGGGTCTCCCCGCCACGCCCTTCCGCACCGACGACTCACCGGGCGTGACGGCGGGCAAGGTGAAGTGATGTGAGACCGGGTGAGCTCGCTGAACGACCTCGTGCCGCAGCGTTCTCGGCGTCCCAGCTTCCCCGACTTCCTGCTTGCTCGTCGCCAGGACTTGCCTTAGCTTTTTGCCTCCCCCATGAGCTTTCTCAGATCCATCAGGTCAGTCTTTGCTGCTCCCTCGGGCTCTTGCTCCGGCGCTGTTGGTTCGTCTGGGGAGCAGGAAGAGGGAATCCCTTCCCGGCTCATGGAAGGTCCACGTTCCATGACGCCAGCGGAGGAACACCGGTTTCGCGAGCTGCTGGGGCGCTTCTTCGCGGTGCGAGGCGAGAAGTTGGATCTGTTGGATCCAAGCGCACATCGGCTACAGCTTGACGAGCTGGTTCGCAAGTGTGTGAACGCGCGGCCGTGGGAATGGGAGGAGGTCGTCAGCCTTCACTTCGAGGGCCTTGAAGTGGCCGAGCGTTCAGGAACGGCGACACGGATGGAGCAGGCCGGCCTCGAGCCCCGGCTCCTGGCTGCCCCCTTGAGCCTCGAGCTCGCGGATAGCTTCTTGGAGAAGAGTCCGCGGCCAGGACTTGTTTATCGACGAGACCTTGAACGGCTGCCCACCATTCTCTTGCTGGAATCCGAGCAGGGGCGACCGGTGCCAGTCGCCAGGGCGCAATTTCTTGCCTGGGATCGGCCTCCGTCCGAGCTCTTTCGCGTGGCGCTGAGGAATACTCGCTCCGGACTCAGTTTTACCGAGGACCGCATTGACCTGGGCGATGGCCGCGCGGCCATCGCAATTCGTTCCCGGAGCCAACTTGCCTCGGCGAGCGTCTATTTCCTCTCTCGCTTCAATGGGACGGTGGGCGCAGTGGGCGCAATGTTTGCCGTCCCCCATCCCCGCTGTGTATTGGTAGCTCCGGTGAATGGCCCGATTCAGTTTCGTGAGGTGAGTCAGCTCGTGCTGGCGGCGGCCCGGAGAGAGTTGGACGCCGCCGACGCGGCTGTGGACGTCTACTACTGGGACGGAAAGCGCTTCTACCTTGAGGCAGCGAAGATTACGGGCGATCCGGTGGATGGGTCCCGGAAGATTTTGACCGGAACGTCGTAGGCCTCGCTGAGCGTTTCTTCGGTGAGCGCCTGATCGGGCGGGCCGAGCCCGCGGAGCCGCCCTCTGGCAAGCAATGCGACGCGATCGGCGTGACGGGCAGCGAGGTTCAAGTCGTGGAGCGCTATCAGCACCCCGAGTCCGTCCTCATGCGCCAGCTGGTTGATGAGCTTCAGAATAGTGGTCTCGTGCCGCAGGTCGAGGTGGGCCGTTGGCTCGTCAAGGAGTAGACATCGAGCCTTCTGCGCCAGTGCCCGGGCGATCAGTACGAGTTGCCGTTCGCCACCGGACAGCTCGCCGAGGCGCCGTGACTCGAGCCCCTGAGTTTGTGTGCGTCGCATTGCGTCACGCACCGCCGCCTCGTCCTCCTCCGATTCACGCCCGAGCCAGCCGAGGTAGGCCGTGCGTCCGAGGCGGGCGGTCTCGAGCACCTCGAAAGCTTCGGGCACATGGGCGGCCTGCGGGACGACGGCGATGCGCCTGGCACGCTCACGGCACGTGAGGCTCGCGATCTCGTCTCCCTCCACCAATATTCTGCCCGTCGAGGGTCGGAGCATCCCGCTTGCAGCCCGGAGAAGCGTTGACTTGCCAGCACCGTTGGGACCGATGAGTGCCACCACCTCTCCCGGCTGGACCTCCAGAGTCACATCCTTGAGGACCGGGCGTCCGGGATAGCCGAACGTGGCGGAATCGATGCGGAGCAGGGTCATGGAGCGCCTCCGAAGCCGTTTGCCGGGTTGTGGCGCCCTGTTTTCACCAATTCGCCTTCTGGTTTCGCCTGAGTAGCACCAGAAAGAGTGGAGCGCCAAGCACCGCGGTGACGACGCCCACCGGAGTACGGCTCAGGATGGGCAACGATCGCTGCAGCGTGTCGGCCATAAGAAGCAACGTGGCACCACCCAGCGCCGAAAACGGGATCAGTCTTCGGTGGTCTGGCCCCGCAAGGACGCGGAGAACGTGTGGGACAATTAGCCCAACGAAGCCGATGATTCCTGTGAGCGCGACGGCGGCGGCGGCGGCGAGTGTCGCGGCGGCAATCAAGACCAGCTTCAAGCGTTCGACGTCGAGCCCAAGTTGACTCGCCTGCTCATCCCCGAACTGAAGCGCGTTGAGCGGTCGAGCGAAGAGAATCAGCGTGCCCACGGCGGCGCACACGTAGGGCGACAGCGCCAGGACGGGCTGCCAACCTCCCAGTCCGAATCCGCCCCAGAGGAAATAGATCACACGCCCGATCTGGTCTTCCCTCAGAAGCATCACGAATGAGGTTGCTGCGCTCGCGAAGGCGCCCACGGCCACGCCGGCAAGGATGAGAGTTGTTACGGGCGTGGAGTTGCCGACGCGGGCCATGCGGTAGACGACGGCCACAGTCACCAGGGCTCCCACGAAGGCGCATGCGGGCACGGTCATGTATCCAAGCGTCGTCGTTGGCCCCAGGAAAACGATCGCGATGGCGGCCCCGAGCGCCGCTCCCGGGGCGACGCCGATCAGGTACGGGTCTGCCAGCGGATTCCTCAGAAGACCTTGATACGCAGCGCCGCTCGATCCGAGCGAGGCGCCGACGAGCGCCATGAGTGCCGCGCGAGGCATGCGCAGGCTCCAGAGAATTATCCTGTCTTGCTCGAGTGTGGGATCCACGGACTCGAGCCCGATTGCCTGGAGCACGAGTCTCGCCAGGTCAACAGGTGAGACCCACTCGGAGCCGAGTCCAAGACTTGCGCCGAGGGCGCAAGTGAGTGCCAGCACGAGCCAGGTGTAGGGAGCCCTGGAGCGGTTCAACGGGCGTCACCGTCAGCCGCGAAAAGCTCGGGGTGGAGCAGCTTTGCGAGGGTCTCGAGCCCGTCGACAAGGCGGGGGCCGGGGCGTGAAGCAAGGTTGTCGTCGAAGGGGTAAATGGTGCCGCGCTTCACCGCGGTGAGGCTTGCCCAACCAGCTCGTCCTCGTACCGTCGCGGCAGTGACCCCGTACCGAGCGTCTCCCAGGACGATCACATCCGGATTGCCCCGCAAGATCGTCTCGGCACTCAAGCGTGGGAAGGGTTGATCCAGATTCTCGGCGAAGTTGCGGCCTCCCGACAGCTCGATGAGGAGATGGAGGAAAGTGCCGGGGCCTGCGGTCCACGGCTGCATCGGGTCGGTCGCGTCAAGTTCGTAGTAGACGACGGGGCGAGTCGTGGCTTGCCGTACCCGCGTCAGGACCGCCTCCACACGCCTGGAAAGCAAGGCTGCGAGCTCTTGGGCCTCCGCCTCACGCCCCGTCAGCCCGCCGAGCGTCTGCAGGGTGCTGTACAGTTCGGCGAAGGATGTCGGGTTGCGCACCAGGAAGACGGCGACCTTGAGGCCTTCGAGCGTCCTGATCTGCTCGGGCCCATAGATTTGAGCGACGAGCACCAGATCGGGTTTGAGGGCGACGATGGCCTCAAGGTCCAACGCCGGCCCCGATCCGACGGCCTTCAACGATTGGGCCCCGGCAGGAAAGTCCGAGGGGTCATCCCGGCCGACCATCTGGTCGCCTGCTCCAATTGCGAAGAGGGCCTCGGTGTTGCTGGGGCCAAGTGTTACCACACGGCGGGCCGGCAAGGTGGCTCGCACCTTGCGTCCGAGGCCGTCAAGGACCTCCACAGTTGCGCTCCCCGGAGGTTGCTCGTCCGCGAATTCTTCGCACGAGACCAGGAAAGCGCAGGCACAAAGAACTTGAAGAAGGCCAAAGCTTGAGAATCTTGAGGCTTGCTTCGGCCCGCGATCAACTGAAAAGCACCTCAAGGTCATCCTTGGTCAAGTCCCGCATTACATGTTCGTCGCCTGCGACGATCGCGTCCGCCAGTTTACGCTTCGACTCCTGCAAGTCAGCGATCCGTTCCTCAATCGTGTCGGCGCTCACAAAGCGGTACGCGAAAACCTTCTTTTCTTGGCCAATTCGGTGCGCGCGGTCGATCGCCTGGGCCTCGACGGCTGGATACCCCCACGGCTCAAGGATGAAAACGTAGGCGGACGCAGTGAGATTCATGCCGATACCGCC
>SXIK01000218.1 GCA_005772855.1 Planctomycetia bacterium
CACGACGGCCGCGACACGCGGCCCCTCCGGTCGCACGCTACGCGTGCGCCTCCGGGCCAGGCTCTCGGGAGCCGCCAGCTTCCCGCTGGCGCCGGCTCCCTCCAAGCCGTTTGCGGCTCCGCCAGCTCGCCGCAAACCCCCGCCGCGGCGCCTGATGGGCGCCGGGCGCCTCTGGCGCGAGCAGCCGCAACCTTTCGCAGGCTGCAAAAGGTCTCATCACTGCCCGCGTGCAGTATATACGCCTCGAGGCCATGATTGGGACATCCTGGCCAACGCTCACCGACCATCGGCACCGGAGGCGCCCGGCGCTTATCGACCGCCGTGGTCTGGCCCACGAAGCGCGAGACGGAGGGGACGCCGCAAGGCAGCCGGTGCCGGGGAGGTCTCCCTCCTTGCGGGGATTGCCCTGGGGCCGGGCGCAAGTAGCGCGGATTTTTTCAAGGTGCTGTTAGGATACGGGTTCACCCCCGTCCGGAGATGTTGTATGAGCGCCTCGTTCCTGGCCTCCCTTGCGCTTCGTCTTTCGCTGGCCCTTGCCTGTCCTTGTGGCTCACTCGTCGCCCAGGACGAGCGGCCGCCCCTGAGGGCTGCCCCCGAGGGCCAGGATGTCTCCGCTGCCCCGGAAGTGCCGCTGGAATATCAGGGTTTCTCCCAGCCGAGAGTCGACGACGCTCTGGCCACGGAGCTTGCTGCCGCCGACAAGGCCATCAAGGCGCGCGACTGGAAAGAGGCTGTGAAGATTCTGAATCATGTGCTGGGTCCGGCTCGGGAGGCCGCGGCGCTTCCTCGAGTCGATGCTGAAGGCGATCGTTTCCTCACCACCGATCACATCCGCTTCACCTCCGCAGGCTTGGAGGTCTCCAGGCGCATCGAGAAGCTCCCGCAGGAAGGCCTCGCCATCTGGCAGGAGAAGCGCAAGTCGTCGCAGCTGGCCGACACGAATCCGGCACCTGGCGCGCCGAGAGTTAATCTGGACGGCACCTGCGTGCTCGGCCGAGCTGACCATGCTGCCTTTGAGCTTTCGCCCGACGCCGAGTGGCGGCCCGGAGGCTACGCGCGCTGGATTCACCCCTTGACTAATCCCCGAGCGCTAACTTCAAGCGTGCCTGCGAAGAACGCTTACTACGCTTATGCGCCGATGCAGCTTGTCTTCTGGGGAGACCTTGTGATGGGCCGCAGCCACCAGGACTTGATCGCTCTTGATCGCGTGACGGGGGAAGTGCGCTGGCGGGTTGAGACGGACGTGCCCGAGGATGAACAGACCCATGTGGACTCCAAGTCCGGCGGCCTCTTTGACTCCTGGAGATACTTCAGTGATGTCGGCGGTTGGCAGCTCACGGTGCTTGGGGGACAGCCCAGCGCGGTCGTGATACTTGACAAACCGGGTCGAGCGTCGATGCAGAATGGGAAGCTGAGCTTTCGTCGAAATCTGTTGCGGGCTTACGACACAGTCACCGGACAGAGGCTCTGGCAACGCGGCGGAGCGGAGGATCCAGACGAGGCGCTGCGCGCCCTTACCTTCGTCGCGCCCCCGGTCGTCGTCGATGGCAAGGGCGACGCGGTGGTCGTGCCCGCGACCTCCGACGAGGGCTTTCATGCGGTCGGCATGACGCGTTCGGGCAGGCTCCTCTGGTCAAAACGTATCTATACTTACGCGCCGGAGTGCCACGCGCTCATCGGCAACAGCATGTCGCATGGAGCTGCGCTCGCTGCATCCGATGGAATAGTCGTCGGTGCCCCCGGTCAGGGGCTTGTCTTTGCCGTGACGGCTCAGGGTGAGACTCTCTGGCAGACAAGGTATCCTTCGAACATCCGTCTCACCCCCAACAGCCCGCGGTGGGCACCGGGACACCCGATCCTGAGCGCGGGCAAGGTGATCGCCGCACCATTCGATGCCGATGGTCTTCTTGTTTACGAGGCCAGGACGGGCGCGCTTGTCTGGTCGAAGCGCTTCCTCGGAGGGTACCACGCGCTTGTGGGAGCCGATGGCTCGAAGGTCTACAAGATCGACGAGGCCGGGCGCGTGACGGCCTACTTACTCGGGGAAGGTACTGCCGAGTGGACGAGTGAGCCCCTTGGGCCGCCGACGGGCCGGGCGATCGTGACCTCGGGGCGAATCCACGTCGCACTCCAGCGCTCCATTCTTCTCCTGGACACCGGGAAGGGCACTCTCCTGAAGCGCGTCAAGATTTGGGATGACCGCTTGCTGGACCCGAGCCCCGGGAACCTCTTTTTCTCGAGAGGGGAGCTCTTCTTTGGCACTGCGTGGGGTTACGCGAAGCTCGAGGCCTACGAGGAGACGCTGGCATCGCTGGGCTCGTTCGAGATTCGGGGGCAACTCCTTCGCAAGGCGATGGTCTCGCACGCGCTTGGCAACCACGGCGAAGCGCTCAATTGCCTCAAGAAGTTGCTGGCCTCGACGAGCGAGGACACCATCCGTGACTCGCTGCGCTCCGAGCTCCTGCAGATTGCCCAGGAGGCGGTGTCGAGCACGAAGGACCGCAAGTTCATCCAGCATATTCTCTCGGAGCCTGACCTCTTGCCGTCGAAGGCTCACCGCACGGCGTTCGTAATGCGTTCAGCGGAGCTCCTGGAGAAGGAGTCAGTCGCAGACGCCGTGAAACTCTACCGTGAAGCCGTGGATGATGCGTCTCCTGACGACGTCTTCCTCTCTCCGCACGGGGTTTATGTCGATGTTGAGGCGTACGCCTCAGAGTCCCTGCGATCTCTGGCCACCAGCGATCGAGCAGAGGCTCGGCCAGACGAGGATGAGCGAGTCGCTCGTGCCGTCAAGAATGCGGTTGAATCCCTGCGGCCGCTGGAACGGCTTCAGGGACTCTGGCTCAAGCACTCTCATTCGCGCTCGTCGGCGCTTGCGGGCGCGAGCCTCTTCGGCATGGCGAGAGCAGCGCAAGACTCAGTCGCCACAGAGAATATTGCCGAGCGCCTGTCGTCGGAAGATGCGCGTCTTGCCTCACTCCGGTTCGAGACGACGGTCGATGCCAGCGAGCATTCGCTTCCACCCCGATCATGGAACGTGAGCGCCCCATGGACGCGTAGATTTCTTGGCAAGGCGAAAGGCGCCGAGCTGGTCAGCACCGCCCCGGGCTCCGATGCGCTTTCGGGAATGCTCATCGCGAGGGAGGGCAAGTTAGTGCTTCTCGACGACGACGGCAAGGTGCTCTGGAAGCATGAGCGATCCGAAACGCCCAACCTGACCGAGGCCCGAGAAGAGTTTCCTGGCTCGGTCCTTGAACCGTCCATGGCGCATCGCAGGGGTGACCGAACCCTGGTTTTCACCCGCCTTGGACTCACCGAGCTGGTGGGTCTTGTCGGAGAGCCCGAGAAGGCGAGGCTCTGGCTCTCGCTCCGGCACCCCCTCGACCAACGCGAGGATGCGGCGAACGCCGGTGAAAAGCGTACGGTGCGGATTGTGCGCGGCAACACGATGATCACCCGTAGAGAACGTTTGAGGCCGGAGGCGAAGGCCGCGGCCGAAAAGGGTGCCAACTACTTTCCGTGCGCGTCCTTTGACGAAGAGGGTAACCCGATGGTGGCAGAGCCGAACGGTACTCTGCTCGTCTTCGAGCGCCACACGGGGCGGTTGGTGTTCCGGGACGAGGTGGCCGACACGACTGCATCGGGGCAGCCAGTGCGGACCGGCGGGTTGATCACGCTGGAATGCGCGCGCCCGGCGTCTGTTATCGTTCGGGATCCACGCAGCCGGGCTCGCCTCAACGTTCCAGCTTCGTCGCCGCCGTGGCGGTCGATTCTGGTGCCGGGCCTTGCGATCGTGACGGACTCACAGGCGGGCATTCAGGTGCGGCTCTTGCCGATGCTGGCGGGGCTGCCCCTTGACGAAGGCGCGGCCTCTCGATTCCTGTGGCGCGACGCGAAGCCTCGCGGGCTGCTGGCACTGGCCCATGCCGATTCAAGTCAGGTGATTGCAAGCGAGCCTGGCGGCAAGCTCATGAGCCGATCGCTTCAGAGTGGCCGTCCTCGCTGGTCGGTTCCGTTTCCCGACAGCGCGTCTCCAGTGGCTCTATTCGAGCTCGGGGGACAGGCCGGCGAGCCTGGCGACCTCGTCATCGCTGCCTCCAGGGGCTTCGATCCTGACAGCGCCCGGGATCATGTCGGGGGAAAAACGGCACAGAATCTCCACTTCGTGCGTGTGAGCCGTTCTGGCCAGAAGCTCTGGGAGGTGCAGGTGGCGGACGGGAGCGTCGCCTATGGCGGCTCTCGGCTTTTTGCGCCCTCGGGCGAGTGGATTGTCATCTTGAATCAAAAGGCGAAGGAGTGGAAGACGGTTGCGATGCTGCTCGACCCCGTGAACGGATCCATCCGAACCCTCTTCGAGCTGGATCTCGAACCGAAGCCGAGCTACCCACCGCCGAAAGTTTGCTCCACCGAGCGAGGCATCGCTGTTGGAAACGGCAGCGCCTGGGCCTTGTTTTCACCCTGATGCTCGAGACGGTCGGCGTGGGACAGGACGAGGTTGAAATTGCCAGGGCCTCGGACACCACGATCGTGGTGTCAGCGCCAGGGCTTGGGGACGAGGTGCAGGCGATCAAGGCGGGGATCCTCGAAATCGCTGACATTCACGTGGTGTCGAAGTGCGACCGCCGCGACGCGCATCGGACCCTCGCGGATCTGAAGCAGATGCTGACCCTGGGTCCACACACAACTCCGCGGTCCGAGTGGCAGGTGCCGGTGGTCGGCACCAGCGCAGTGACCGGGGAAGGCTGGTTTCAGAAGCGGATCGCTGATTTCGCCTACGAGACGGCGTTGCGCAAGCAGTCGGGAGAGAAGCCCGTCATTGGTGTCAACAAGTACGTCGAGAAGGACGACAACGCGCGCATAGCGACCCATCCCTACGACGCGAAGACTGCGCAGCGGCAGGTTGCACGGACTCGGCGGGTGCGGCGGGAGCGTGACCAAGCACTGGTCGACTCACTACTCGACAAGCTGGTCGAAGTGGCGAAAAGTCCGTCTCAAAATATCGTGCCCATAACCATCGAGTTGGTAAAGGCTGGCGCAACCATGGGCGATATTGTCGAGAGGCTCAAGGCCTTGTGGGGCACGTATCGAGAAACCCCGGTGTTCTGACCGCTTCGGCTGCAGAGTCATGCCCTGAGTTCTGGAAGGATGCTCGTCCGGGAAAGACCCCTACGCGCCGTCGCGTTTCTGGATCTTCGACCAGTCGTCCTTCAACGTCACCGAGCGATTGAACACCAGCCTGCCTGGCCTCGAGTCCGTGTCCACGCAGAAGTAACCGAGCCGCTCGAACTGGCACCGAAAGCCCGGAGCGGCTCCAGCGATGGCTGGCTCGAGCTTTGCATTCGGCAAGACCTCGAGGGAGTTGGGATTCAGGTTCACGAGGAAGTCTTGACCTTCGGGAACATCTTCGGGGTGCTCGGCGCTGAAAAGATGGTTGTACAGCCGCACTTCCGCTGTAATGGCGTGAGACGCCGAAACCCAGTGCAGGGTGGCTTTCACCTTGCGTCCATCCCTGGCGTCGCCTCCCTTCGTGGCGGGATCGTACGTGCAGCGCACCTCCACGACCTCGCCCGTCGTCGGGTCCTTGACGACTCCGGTGCACTTTACGAAATACGCGTAGCGCAGGCGCACCTCTCGGCCCGGGGCAAGGCGGAAGAACTTCTTCGGAGGATCCTCCATGAAATCATCCCTCTCAATATAGAGGACGCGTGAAAACGGCATCTTGCGCATGCCGGCGGCTGGATCCTCGGGGTTGTTGATGGCCTCGACCTCCTCGGACTGACCCTCCGGGTAGTTTTCGACGACGACCTTCAGTGGCCGCACCGCCGCCATGAAGCGCGGCGCACGCCGGTTCAGATCAGTTCTCAGCGCGTTTTCGAGCACTACCATGTCGATGACGGAGTTGAACTTTGTCACCCCGATCTCGTCACAGAAACTTCGGAGCGCCTCCGGCGTGTAGCCGCGTCGGCGCAGGCCCGATATCGTGAGCATGCGCGGATCGTTCCAGCCGTGGACGTGACTGTCCTTGACGAGCCGCAAGAGCTTGCGCTTGCTCATGACGGCGTAGGTGAGGTTGAGCCTGGCGAATTCGATTTGCTGCGGGTGATGGATCTCAAGCTCCTGGCAGAACCAATCGTAGAGCGCCCGATGGTTCTCAAACTCAAGTGTGCAGATCGAGTGCGTGATGCCCTCGAGCGAGTCGCACTGACCGTGCGCGAAATCGTAGAGGGGGTAGATCACCCATCTTGTCCCGGTGCGATGGTGCGCGGCCTTCCGGATCCGGTAGAGCACGGGATCGCGTAGGTTCAGGTTGGGCGAAGCCATGTCAATCTTCGCCCGGAGCACGTGGGTCCCCTCGTCGAACTCTCCCTTCCTCATGCGCGCCAGGAGGTCGAGGTTCTCCTCCACGCTCCGTTCCCGGTGAGGGCTTTCCCTGCCGGGCTCGTAGAGGCTGCCCCTGTGGCGTGAAATGTCGTCGGCGGAGAGGTTGTCGACGTAGGCTTTTCCCTTTCGAACCAGCTTGACCGCAAACGCGTAAAGCTCCTCGAAGAAGTCCGATGCGTAGAAGAGACGGTCCTCCCAGTCAAAGCCGAGCCAGCGGACGTCCTCCTGGATGGACCGGACGTACTCCTCGTCCTCGGTCGTTGGATTTGTGTCATCGAAGCGCAGGTTGCACTTGCCACCGAATTTGATGGCCAAGGCGAAGTTGAGGCAGATGGACTTCGCGTGTCCAATGTGGAGGTACCCGTTGGGCTCGGGAGGAAAGCGGGTGTGCACCTTGCCACCAAAGCGGCCGGTCTTATTATCCTCCTCGATGAGACGTTCGATGAAGTTCGATGGTCTGCCGTCGGACTTGGGGTCGGTGTTTTCTTCGGAAGGGGAGCCGTCTCCTCGCTCTGGGCCATTGGATGTCGTCACTTGTGCAGCTCCGTGTCGTATTCGGGCAATCGATCGATGCTCAAACTGCCTGGGTCAAACGGTTCGGGCGGTGCGACTCTGGTTTCCTCTCGAGGTCCGGCTGACAGATTCCACCGCGTCCCGTCGAGCCTGAACCGCCGAAATCATAAGGCAGGTGGGGGGAATGGGAAGGGCCTTCCGGGAGAGACCCGCCTGGTCGCGTATTGGGCGAGCCCTCCCTGTCCACGCGACGCCGACGGCCTGGAGCGTTCTTGCTCAACGGGCTGTTATACCTCGCGCGCTCACACGTGAGACATTCCGAATGGGCAGAGGAGGACTATACCTCGCGCGCCCACACATGAGACATTCCGAATGGGCAGAGGAAGACCATCTCAAGTCTGCTGCTCGTTTCTGCTGGTGGGGGAGGCGGACCCTCCCCCACGACGGCTCGCCGTCCGAGCGGAGCGAGGGCGGAGGCAACAACGCCACGCTGCCCATCCGGTCGCACGCTGCGCGTGCGCCTCCGGGCCAGGCTCTCGGGAGCCGCCAGCTCTCGCTGGCGCCGGCTCCCTCCGAGCCGTTTGCGGCTCC
>SXIK01000001.1 GCA_005772855.1 Planctomycetia bacterium
CGAGCTCAACGCCTCGACCTTCGCTGCGCGAGTCACTGCGAGCACAGAATCGGACATGCACTCGTCACTCGCCTCGGCAATCGGTACGCTCAAGGGCCCGCTCCATGGCGGCGCCAATCGAGCCGTGATGGAGATGCTGCAGGAGATCGGGACCGTGACCAATGTCGAGCCCTGGCTCGAGGCTGCCTTCAACCGGAAGAAAAAGGTCATGGGCTTTGGTCACCGGGTCTACAAGAACGGCGACCCACGAGCAAAGCATTTGAAGGTACTCTCGCGGAAACTCGGCAGCCTGACCCGGCAGCCACATTGGTATGAGATGTCGGAGAAACTCGAGAAATTAGTCCTCGAGAAGAAAGGCATCCTCCCAAACGTGGACTTTTATAGCGCCTCCTCCTACTACTGCCTCGGCATCCCCCCGGACCTTTACACGCCGATCTTTGCGTGCAGCCGGGTCGTGGGCTGGATCTCGCATCTCTTTGAACAATACGCCGACAACGACCTCATCCGCCCCCGCGCCGTCTACACCGGCCCGCAAGAGGCACACTGGGTGCCGATGGACCGACGGTAACCCCTCCTGGGCAAGCGCAGCACCAGGCCTTGACAGCGAAGAATCCACGGACTCGGACAAGGAACAGCTTGAACCGACCGAGATACGGGCACGAACTTCCGCGACTCTCTTTGTTTCTGGAATCTTATCTCTCCCATGGAAGACACCTTCTTCAAGGACCTCAACGCCGCGCAACGTGAGGCCGTAGCCACTACCGAGGGTCCGCTCCTGGTCCTTGCAGGAGCAGGGACGGGCAAGACCCGGGTCATCACGTACCGCATCGCGAACCTCCTGCGTCGTGGCGTAAGACCCGAGTCAATCCTCGCCGTCACCTTCACGAACAAGGCGTCCCGTGAAATGAAGGAGCGAGTTCACAAGCTCACCGGTGGCAAGGAAAAGGGCATGACGATCTCGACCTTCCATTCCCTCGGCGTTCGAATCTTGAGAGTTGAACATGCCGCCATCGGATATCGACCGGGCTTCAGCATCACGGATTCCTCGGATCAGCTCTCACTGGCTCGCACAATTCTTCGCGACATCCGCGGCGGCGCGGCGCCGGTGGAGCCCAAGGCCGTCCTGGCGGCGATCTCCCGTGCCAAGAACAAATTCATCCTGCCAGAGGATGTGCTCGAGTCGGCCTCGGATGACCTGGAGCATCTGCTGGCCGAGTGCTACCAGAGATACCAGAGCGGCCTTCGCGACCGCAACTGTGTCGACTTCGACGACCTCATCCTGCTCCCCGTCATTTGTCTTCAGAAGCACGAGGAGATCGCGCTCAAGTACAAGAGGCAGTTTCGCTACGTACTCGTCGACGAGTACCAGGACACAAACAGCGCGCAGTACCAATTCCTCCGGTGCCTGGTAAGCCCCGAGCGAAACCTGTGCGTCGTGGGAGACGACGATCAGTCCATCTATGGCTTCAGGGGCGCCGAGATGGACAAGATCCTCGGGTTCGAGCGGGACTTTCCCGGAGCACGAGTGGTCAAGCTGGAAGAGAATTACCGCTCGACAGCCGCCATCTTGAATCTGGCCAACGCGGTCATCGCCAACAACCTCTCGCGTCGCAAGAAGACCTTGCGAAGCACTCTGGGGGAAGGCGCGAAGGTTCGATGGGTCACCCTCTCGGACGAAGCGGCGGAGGTCGACTTCGTCATCCAGGGACTTGTTCGGCTGACGGAAGCGGAGCAAGCGCCCCTTGAGAACCTGGTAATTCTCATCCGCGCCGCAATTCAGGCCCGTGCATTTGAAGAGAAACTCAGGCTGCGGCACATCCCGTACACCCTGGTCGGCGGCCAATCCTACTTCGATCGCAAGGAGATCCGTGATGTGCTCGCCTACTGGAAAGTGGCCTCAAACCCGGCGGACGACCTGTCGCTTCTCCGCATCTTGAACGTCCCACGCCGCGGATTTGGGACTGTCACGATCCAGAAGATCGACGCAGTGGCCCGGGCCAAGAAGTTCTCCTTCCTCGAGGCCATGGCTGCCGTGGCAGATCGTGAGGGGGAGTTCTCGGAATCCGTGCGCACAGCGTGCGCCCATCTGAGGGATCTGTTTTCCCGGGCTCGAGAGAGACTCGAGCGTCGGGAGTTTTCTGTCATGGCACGTGAGTTGATTCTTGAGGCGAATTACAAGGAGGCCGTCACGGATCTGTACACCGATCCGCTCGTCCGCCAGGCAAGATGGGCCTCTGTCGAGCAGGTCTTCCTCTGGGTGGAAAGATGGCACAACCTCAATCCCTCGGGGGAGTTCTCGGATTATCTAGAGGCCCTGGCACTGGACCAGGAAGAGTCGCGGCAGGACAAGGGAGAGAAGCGGCGCGGCCTTACCGTCATGACTCTGCACAGCGCGAAGGGACTCGAGTTCCCGCATGTCTTCCTGGTTGGCGTCGAGGAGGATCTCCTCCCCCACCGCAGATCGGCCGCCGAGGGTGACTCAGGAATCGAGGAAGAGCGCAGGCTCTTCTACGTTGGCATCACGCGAGCCCGGCAATCGCTCACCATCACGCAGGCAGGCACTCGCTTTCTTTACGGGGAGCCGCGGCCGCGCCAGCCTTCCCGATTTCTGGAGGAGGTCTTCGCAACCGGCCTTCTCGAGCGGGAGATACCAAGTCCCGGGGCGCCTGCAAATGAGGACGACGTCCGCGAATTCCTGGGGGAATACAGGCGACTCCGGCAGAAATGAGCTATCCCTCCTCAAGGCTCTGGTAAGAGCGCTCGCTCCCAAGGTTCAAAGCTGCCCGTAATGCTCGAGGTCGTGCTATCCGGGTAGCTTTTCGAGTTCACCGGGTGGTTCGTGGGTACCACGCCCACAACTTCGGACAAGTGCTGTTGACGGTCATAAGTTGCCGATCCAAAGCCAGGGCAGCCAACAAAACACACAAAAAGAGCCCATACACACCAAAACAAGTTGGTTTTGTCTACTTTCCTGGCTTGACAGCGCCAATAGCTGCCCACATGATTCGAAAAGAGTTTTGTTGGCACGGTAGCCGTGATCGTGTTTCAGCAGGTAGCATGCAGCTCCAAATGGCAATATAATTTTGAATTGTTTGCTAATAGATCCGTGCCCGCAGCTCCAAGCAACTGAATGTGGAATTGAAAGCTCGGCCAAGTGTGTCGAGCAAAAATAGAAGAAAATGCTTCAGGTGGTTCAAGAACACGCAAGGGCGATGTGAGCCTCCAAACCGAACAGAGCATTTGAGGTTCTGAAATTTTTGAAAAGTCAAGGTTGTCCACCACCACGTAAAATTAAGAGATCACTCCACCAACCACCAGTCTCTTAGTTCCCTTGCCTTTTCTTTTTATACCGCACGCGGGCAGTGATGAGACCTTTTGCAGCCTGCGAAAGGTTGCGGCTGCTCGCGCCAGAGGCGCCCGGCGCCCATCAGGCGCCGAGGAGGGGGTTTGCGGCGAG
>SXIK01000219.1 GCA_005772855.1 Planctomycetia bacterium
CAGCTCGCCGCAAACCCCCTCCTCGGCGCCTGATGGGCGCCGGGCGCCTCTGGCGCGAGCAGCCGCAACCTTTCGCAGGCTGCAAAAGGTCTCATCACTGCCCGCGTGGGGTATGTTATACCTCTGCCAGAGGCTCGGTCGCGTCGCCGAACTTCTCGACGCGCACCTTCATTTTGTCCAATATCGACAAGTGCAGGCGGCAGAACTGGCGGTTGGGATTGTCCCGATAATCAAGGACGCGACCGGTCTTGATTCGGCCGCCGCCGCCGCCCAGCATTACGACTGGCAACTGTGTTGCGTCGTGGCTTCCGGTCAACATGCTTGAGCAGAACAGCAGCAACGAGTTGTCCAGGGTCGTTCGTTCCCCTTCCTGAATCGCGCCGAGCTTGCGGGCGATATAGGCGAGCTGCTCGACGAAGAATTGGTTCACCTTCAGCCAATCGGCCGTGTCGGAATGCGACAGTAAATGGTGAATCATGTAATCCACACCAAGGTTGGGGAAGCGGAGTGACGAGTGGTCGTTGTTCAGCTTCAGAGTCGTGATTCGCGTGGCATCGGTCTGAAAGCCAAGCACCAGGATGTCGCACATGAGCCGCATGTGATCGGCGATGTTTTGGGGAATGCCTTCTGGGGGGCGCGGGATATCCGGTTTGTCGAGAGCCGGTCGCCAACCTTGCAACTCTCCCTGCTTGCCGGCTTGCTCGATTCTCTGCTCCACGTCTCGCACCGAGTCCAGATATTCATCGAGCTTGCGCTGGTCGCTGGTGCTGATTTGACGGCGAAGATCTGTGGCGTCCGCGAGCACCGCGTCGAGCACGCTCTTGTCGCCACGCCCCACCTTGTCCTTGAAGAGCCGATCAAAAGCCAACGCAGGATACACCTCCAGGGGGGTCGGCGTTGTCGGCGAGCTCCAGGAGATGTGCGAGCTGTAAAGCATGGAATAGTTCTTGTGGACAGACGGGTTCGCCTTCTCGCACCCCAGTACGAGACTGGGTACCTTGGTCGAGCGGCCGTAGCTTTGCGCAAGCAGCTGGTCGACGCTGGTTCCGGAGCGAATGTCTCCACCGGAAGCGAGAGGTGCACCGGAAAGGAGATTGCCGGTCTGGGAGCTGTGAATGTTTCCCTTCAGCGCCTCGGCATTGTAGAGCCCGCGAATGAAGAGCATCTTTTCCTTGAAGGGCTCAAGCGGCCCGAGCACCTGCCCCAGTTCCATGCTCTTGCCCTCGCCCTTGGCCCACCACTCCTTCCCATGAAATCCATTGCCCGCGAAAAGCACCGCAAGCCGTACGGGAGCTTCACTGGTCTTTTGATTGCCAGAAGGCTCGTCTCCCCAGACGAGTCTGGATTCGAGCCAAGGCAATGCCATCGAGACTCCGAGGCCTCGAAGCATTGTGCGACGGGAGAATTTATGGCTGGTCATGAGTGGCTCCAAAAACAACTTCTCTAATCGAACCTCTTATTCATTATACGCCATATCCCGGCCACGGATCTCACGGAACTGCCGGCTCCGAACGATGGCCTCAATGGCCGAGACGACGCGATAGTCCCTTGCCTTCAACTCGGATTCGATTTCGGCCAGGAGCAATTCGTCGGAAAGCTGGACGGACCGACCCAGCGCGTAGCCGAGCAGTTTGCGACAAAACTGTCGAAGAAACGCATCGCGGCGCACGCTGAGCAGATAGCCGCGCAGGCCAGAAAGGCCTTCAAACTGTGCCCCGTCCATGGCTGTCACGTGGGTGTCGATGCGCCGATCTCCCAGGTCCTTCTCGCGCCGTCGGCCGATGGCGTCGAAGCCTTCCAGCGAGAAGCCGAAGGCATCGATGCGCTGATGACAGACGGCACACTTTGCGTCGCTGCTATGTTTTTCAACGAGCTGTCGAACGGTCAGGCCCTCGGTCGCGGTTTCGTCCTCGGGAAGCTGTGGAACGCCCTTCGGCGGGCGTGGCAACCTTTCGCCCAGTAACACCTCGCTGACCCAGTTACCGCGCAAGATCGGACTGGTGCGGGATGCCCCCGACTGCTTGGAGAGGGTAGTCGCCTGAGCAAGAATTCCACCACGCAAAAATTTCTTCACTCCGTCGACGCGCCGCCACACAGTTCCACTGACGCCGGGAATTTCGTAGTGCTTGGCCAACTCCTCGTTGAGGAATGTGTAGTCCGCATCGAGGAGGTCGAGCACGGAGCCGTTGAGCTGGAAGAAGTGGGTAAAGAACTGGACGGACTCCTCATACATCGCCCCGCGGAGGCTCACAAATGTGGGAAAATGCCGCTCGCTTTTCTCGTCCAGATGGTCGAAATCGTAGATGTGAAGCCACTGGCAGGCGAACTCGGTCGCCAGCCGTCGTGTTCTTGCGTCTTGAAGCATGCGTCGCGTCTGTAGTGCCAGGGTGTCGGGGTTCATGAGCTGACCAGCCGCCGTAGCCTGGAGCAACTCTTCGTCCGGCAGCGACGACCAGAGGAAATAGCTCAGTCGATTCGCCAGTTCCCAGTCAGAGACCGGCCCCTGTCCTGTGCCCTCAACAGGTTTTTCGGGCCGGTAGAGAAATGCCGGGGCGACGAGAATCCGCGATAGCGTGAGACGAAACGCTTCCTCGTGCGGGATCTCCTCTGCTCGAAGTTTGCCGTAAAAGGAACGGAGCTCACGATTTTCCGCTTCCGTCAGGAATCGCCTGTAAGCGCGCCTCGCAAAGGCGACCAGGGCATCGAGCTGCAGGGGCTCGGTGTCGATCAAGAGTTGCCGAAAAGCAGCAGCCCTGTCGTTGATAGGTTGTCGCAAAGGCTCGAAGACCTTCGGATCGGCGTCCTGCGTTGCGAATTCCATCAGCTGGGCAAAGACGTCGACCGTCGTCAGCGCGTCCTGACTGACGTAACGTAGCTTGTCCCAGAGCTGGTTGAGTTGATGCTGCTCTTCCTCCTTGAGCATGAGTCGCACGAGGTGATCGTCTTCGCGATGGAGCAGCGTGAGGGTGACGGCTTCATCCACCGGGACGATCTGGGTGTAGCAGAGGGCTCCCGGAAACAAGAGACGGAATTCCTCCAGCGATTCCTCGACGCGCTTTCGCGCGCGGCTCTCCTCCTGGGTGAGAATCGGGATTCGTGGATAAAGGACGGGCGGCGATTCCAGCTTGCTCGCTGCCACATCCAGTTGCACGCTGCCCTCGGCGCCCGTGTTCTTGTCGAGCTCGCCAGTTGTTACGAATTCGCAGCCCGCCACGAGATCTGCGGGGAAACGCATCTCGATCACCGAGGGGGCTCTGACACAAAGACTGGCTTCGTCGATTGTCGTGCCGATCGGATGTTTACCAAACATCGAGGGGTCCAGGCCCCAGCTGGCCTCACCGGCCGCTCGATTTCCGCGTGGATCGCCTGGCAGCGACACGACGCTCTGCCTTTCCGCGGCGCGGTCTCGGAGCATCAAGTTCAGTAGCGGTCCACCGAGCGAGGTGAATTGTCGATGGAGCACCGCATCGGGAGAGTCGCTCGTTGATGGTGGCCCGGATGTGAGCAATTTCTGCAAGTCGGCAGCGATTCTCTGCCTCTCCTCGGTGCTGTTGGCCGTTTGCCATCTCGCTAGCAGTGAACCTGCGGGGATGACGGCGCCGTTCCCGGCGTCTCCCGTCTCTGGCTCGGTGTAAAAATGCCACACGCCCTGATTGCCAAGACGGTCGGAGTGAGGATTGCCTGCAAGAATGTCGCAGGACGCGTCCTCGGTGAGATTCCATGTCTTGCCGCCCTCTCCCGAGCTGACGAGCCGAAACTCGATCTCTGTCAGGTCGCAAGACGCATTTCCTTCGCGTGAACCGATCCGCAGCGAGACCAGGTCGCCGGAGTGGATGGAGAGGTCTTCCACGGGGCCGACTTGTACCCCTCCAGTTCCCAGCAACAGGTTTCCTGTGGCCAGTTGCTGCCGCGTCATTCCGCGTCGGAGCTCGAGCGACCAGGTCACACCGTTGCCGCAGTCCGGGTGTGCGCGCAGAACCCTCGCTTCGGCGCGGATGGTTGCCGTCACAGGGCTGCGCCAGCCGACCACGGCTTGCAACTTCGCGGATGGGTGAATCACAAGGCTCCGCGGTTTCACGATGCCTGGAATGCGCACGCTCTGTTCCGACGAGTTCGCCAAAACGTTTGGCGCTTCTGCGCTGCCCCAGCCCTTGACGAAGTCATAACCCGCGACACTGCTCAGCGCATTCGTCAAGTGCCCTGTGACCTGGACTGCGCTCTTCTCGCCGATTCCGAAGTAGTCAAGCCACGCCCGCAACACACCGGCTTCGATCCCGTGCTTTCGAGCGAGTTCGGCCACGTCGACCTTGCCTTGCGCTCCGGCGGCTTCATCGGTTGCGCTCAGGTATTTGGCCGTATCGCGGAACATCCCCTCGCGACGTACCGAGAGATCGCGGGTGACCTCGCGTACATCGCGCAGCAACAGGTCGGGGCGGCCGGGCGCTACCCATCTGGGCTGGTGCCAGACAACGAAATCGTGCTCGTTGCCATCTCCCGCGTCGCTCGCGACGAGAGTCAACGTGACTTCGGAATGTTCCGTCACCGCTGGGATCTTGACTCGGATATCGTACTTGGTGGCGAGGGGGTCGACGCGCTCGAGCCATCTTTTCGGTCCGCCGATCTTGCCAATATGACCCACTTTTCCAAATTTCCAGAGAGCCTGCTGCCACTGAGTGACTTCTTCGGCGAGTGCTGCCGCATCACTCGTTTTCGCCACCCGCCACCGAGCGCGAAGACCGTCGAGGAAGAGCGAAGGCTCTGTGCTCGAAAGGCTAGCTCCGAGGGTGGCAAGATACCTGGCGCTCAGCCCGTGTTCGCGTGCAACGGTCTCCAGGGTCTTGCTGCCCGTCGCCAATGCCTCTCGCTCGGTGAGTGCCGCAGCAAAATATCTTGCCAGAGGCAGGCGTCCACCGTCATTGATCTTGAAGGAGTTTCCCTGTCGATTCACCTGTTCGGCACCCAGAGGTTCGGTGAATTTGCCATAGAATTCACGAATCTGTTTCAGGTACTCGTCCGTCCAGTCGCGCCTTGTTGTTCCGGGTGAGAAGCGGAAGCCATCTGGCAACAGCACCGCGTGGGCAGCGATCTCCTTGGCGGCATCCAGATACTTCGTGACGAGCGACGGTGACATGACCAACGCGTTGCCGGTGTTGGTGAAGCCTTCACCCGCCGCCCCATCGACGGGGAACTCACGCGCCGGGTCGAGTGAGCCGACACTCGTCAAATCGCGAAGCGTGTAGGTGTATTCGGCATTGCTGAGCCGGCGGAGGACAACGCGTCCTGGATCTCCGGCTCGTGCCCTGGCCTCGAACGTGAGAAAGCCCCGCACCCACTCCAAGAGTTGCGATCGCTCGGCATCGGTCGGCTGGCGAGACGCCCTGGGCGGCATCTGGCCGCTCGCGAGCATCTCGCCGATTTTTTGCCAGGTCTCCGGGTGCCGGCGCACGTCCAGCCAACTCGGAAATAACGACAGATCGACGTCTGCCTCGATAAGCTCCGCGCTGTGGCATTTCTCACAGTAGCGAGCCAGGAGCGGGCGAACCTTGGGCTCATACACCTCTTCCAGTGTTTTCGCCCCGATTTCCTCTGCTTCCGCCACCTGTGATGTCAGAAGCAGCGACGCGAGCACCAGCAAGAGTGTTGATGGCGAGCTTCTGGCGCCTTGCAGCAAGGCAGGATCGGGCATAACGGACCTCTCACAGGAGTCAGAGACGCAGTGAATATGCCAGCCGCCCCTGAGAAAAGGCTATCAGCCAATTGCAGGTCGTCAAGTAAAGGCAGCCCTGCCCTGCGGTCACAGGTTCGACAGGCTCCTACGCCGAGGTGCTGGCATCCCAGGGATATGCCAACCTCGTCCTATTGTCCCGCTATTTTTTCTCTCGCCTCGAGCACGTTCTTGACTACCAGCTCGACACCTTCCTCGTTCACGAAAGGCGAAGTTATGAAGGACTTGAGAGCGACCATTGGCTCGCCGTACTCTGTGTGTCGGTAGTTCTCAGTCAGGCTGATCATGACTCCCCGACCTGCCATGGCCTCCTCATGCACGTGGCGATAGATTTGACGGTTGTATTCGTTGTGGGCGAGAAGCTTTTCACGAAAAGAGGGGTCCGAGCGCTCCTTCTCGACGATCGTCCAGGTGTCGACCCCACCGGGATACGCCCGGAAAAGCGTGACCGTTCCAAAGTTCTCCCCGTTCAAGACAGCGGTGGCACTGTGTCCTTCGAGCTGTTCCCGCAACGCTTCTGCCATCTCAACCAGGTGTCCCAGAAGAGCCCGAAAGCCCTCCTTTCCCAGTAGCTCAAGACTTCCGAGGGCTGCCATGGGTCCACATCCACTCCGGCTTGTCTCGAGCGTGAAGATCCCGGGCTTGTAACTGCCGAACTGGTAAAGATACGGCATCAGAGACGGCTCGCGGGAGAGCAAGTTGAGGTCCTGGCGGTCCCGCGAAAGGAAGAGGCTAGATATATAGGGGCAAAACCCCGTTTTGTGAAAGTCGATGCCGAGCGAGTCGGCGAGAGCGAGCTTCGAGATGCGCCGGGAGGCCCCCGAGAGCGCCCGTACGGTGCGTGGGCGGAACCCCAGTGGATTGCCTTCAAAGTCGTAGTCATTAAAAAC
Source organism: Planctomycetia bacterium (assembly GCA_005772855.1). Lineage (GTDB taxonomy): Bacteria > Planctomycetota > UBA8108 > UBA8108 > SXIK01 > SXIK01. Next base: position 6,616 of record SXIK01000219.1, read on the forward strand.
GCTCCAGGCCCAGCCAATCACGGCGTCGGCATGGACGTGCGGCCGGTAGGCGAGGTGGTAGTCGCGCACGAGAGCATCGCGCAGCGCCACCATGGCCTCGAGATCGTCGAGACCGAAGGCATCGGTCGTTCCCATTGTGGCGATGAAGCCAGCGATCTTGCCGCCGGCCTCGACGTGCTTTCTCGCCGCTGGCTCGAGCAGGTCCATGCGGATCGCGTTGTCACGCCCCGATGGGATCGCGACGACATTTCTTGACCCGAGTCCGAGCCACGAGGCGATGCTCGACTTGCAGTAGTGGCTCTGCCGGGAGGCGAAGATGACCGCATCCTCCCGAACCCCTTCTTTCATCGACCCTGGAAGAGCCTTCTCGAGCCCAATCCGAATCGCATAGAGTTCCGTTCCAGTCCCGCCAAAGGTGAACACCCCGCCTGCCGTGCCCGGGTCGTAGCCCACCAGCGCCGACGCCATGGCTGTCACCTCCAGTTCGGCGAGCGCCAGGCGCTGGCTGTTCTCGTCCCAGACGAGGTTTGGGTTGTAGAGCGTCGGGAGCATGGCGCCGACGATGCTTGGGATCGAGCTGACGCCGATGACGTTCACCTGGCTCCTGGGGTGGCCAAAGACAATCATGCCTTCAAGGTATTTCGCGAGCTTTTCGATGACTTCCTTTGGGGATGTCGCCTGTTCGGGGACGCGCCGCTCCGTCGCACGTTCGAATTCCTTGGAAAGCGACTCGGCTGGTTCCCCGAGGATCGGCACCTGGCTCTTGAGGGCGTCGACCTTGTTGAGGGCGCTCGAGATCGAGTAGACAAAGTAGGCGTCGTGGATGGGGTCGGAAACCGGCTGGGGAAAGGCTTTTCGTAGCTCTTCGAGAAGGAGTTTGTAGCGGAGATTTTGGGGCACTGTTTCTCGAGGTCGGAGTGTGTTGTTTTCGTAGACGGATCGGAAGCGCCTCTCCTATATATACCGCACGCGGGCAGTGATGAGACCTTATTGCAGCCTGCGAAAGGTTGCGGCTGCTTGCGCCAGAGGCGCCCGGCGCCCATCAGGCGCCTAGGAGGGGGTTTGCGGCGAGCTGGCGGAGCCGCGTGGCGTTGTTGCCTCCGCCCTCACCCCGCTCGGACGGCGAGCCGACGTGGGGGAGGGTCCGCCTCCCCCACTAGCAGAAACGAGCAGCAGACTTGAGCTGGTCCTCCTCTGCCCATTCGGAATGTCTCACGTGTGGGCGCGCGAGGTATACTCCTTGCGGGGGAAGGAAAACCTCCCCCGCACCGGACGCCTCAGGCGCCGATTGTGGGTGAGCCTTGGTCAAGGTGTCCCAGTCACGGCCGTGCGGAGTCCAATCCGTACGTTGCCGGCTATCCAAGCACTTTTTCGAAGAGGTAGAACTCCGTGCTCCAGCCAATTCGATCGCCCTGGATCCTCCTGTCGTTCCTGGCCTGTCTCAGCCACCCATGCTCTGCCTTCACGGACGATTCGATCTCCGGACGATGGAAATTCTCGATCCAGATCGAGGAGCAGATCAAGGAGTACGATCTCGTCCTGGAACAGGATGGAAACAAGTTTTCGGGCGAACTGATCACTCCTCGCGGCGGCCGCAAGGACGCCTTCGAAGGCGGTTCCATCGAGGGCGGGTGGCTCAAATTTGAGGTGAAGCTGGAAGCCGGTGAGGCCTGTGCCTGTGAGCTGGAGAAGAAGAGCGCCTGGACATTCGAGGGGAAGCTTCTGGTGAGCGGTCGCAGCCCATTCCCGGCGGTCATCACGCGAGCCATCTCTCGCGACGCGGTTGTTGGTAGGTGGAGTGTGGTGTCGATAAACACGGACGGTAAGGAGTTTCCGTCGACACTCGAGCTGGCAGAGAAGAGTGGGGTGCTCACTGGCACGTCGACAAGCCGTGAGCTCGGCACGATTGTCCTCGAGAAGGTTTCGTTCGATGGCGAGAAGCTCGAATTCGAGCTCACTCTGCCGATCGAAGGAAACAAGGTCTCGTTTCGCATTGTGGCCGAGCTCAGGAAGCCGGACAAGCTTGAGGGTCGCTGGAAGACCCGCGACGCTGACTTTTCGGGCGACTGGACCGCCACGAGGGAGGTCTCTCCCGTGGCGGCGTCTCCAGCAGGGAAGACAGTACAACCACTGGTTGCGAAGGCGCTGAGCGGCAAGTGGCACGCCATTGCCGAGACGCCGGGAGGCAAGAAGGCGATCGTGATCGAGCTGGCGCTTGATGGCGAAAAGGTCTCGGGCAAGACCCATACCTCAAGAGGAGCGGCCGAGCTCAAGGGTGGCAAGGTCGCGGGAAAGAAGGTCGAATTTTCCTTCCTCTACAAGATGGATGAAGGCGAGGTGGAAGTGAAAGTGGAAGCCGAGCTTCAGGAGGATGGCGTCCTCAAGGGTTCCTGGAGCATTCCGGGGGGTGCTGGCGGTAGCTTCCTGGGGATGAAACCCGTTCTCTTGTAGCCTTACGCCGGCGCACCCGGGGGCAGGAATGCCGAGACGACTGAGTTGAGGAGCACGGCCCCGAACGTTCCCGCGCCGCCGAGGCTGGCAGTGGCTGTCGGGTGATCCTTCAAGGTGTGGAGCTTGAGCCCGGTGCCAAGGACTGGACCCAGCCAACCCGCCACGAACGCGATGGGGGGGGCGTCGCTTGATTTCAAGAGCAGCGCCGATGCGGCAGCGACGAGCGGCGTTATCAGCCCTGGCACGGCAAAGCCCACACAGGGCACGGCCCTGGCGAGCCTCCAGGACACGCCGACGTTCACGCAGGAGGCCAGGAGGACCGCGATGAGCGCCCGGTGTGGATTGTCCCCTGCTGCAATGTGCACCAACTCATAGATCGCGATGGCGCCCGGGATCGCAAAGCCGCCCAGATTCAACGCCAGGACGCAGCGCTTTCTTAGCTCTGTCCAGTGTGGGAAGAGGCCTTCGAGGCCTAGCACCGAGAGAGGGTCAGCACAAACGAAGCGTTTTGTCTCGAAGCGCCAGACGGGCAGGTTCACGGCCGAGCCGACAAGCATGGCGTAGAAGTAGAGGATCGCCAGATCGGCCGGAAGGTGGAGGCGGGTCAAACTTGCTTCCAGCGCCTCCGGAAAGCTTGACGGCAAAATCCAGACACCCAGGACCGAAAGAGCGATGCAAAGAAATTCCATGCGGTTCATGGGGCAACATGATGCGTTATTGCGAAGCGTTCGCAAGCAACTCGCGGCGTTCGAAGACCAGAATGTGCTGGTGGGGGAGAAACTCGTGCTTTTCCACCAGCCGGAAGCCACGGGGCTCGAGCTCGGCCTTGAGCTGCTGCACGGTCGTCCTGTGGAGCGACTTGATCGGCACCGACGGATCCTCGCCGCGATACTCGACGAGCGCAAGGCGGCCGGGACGAACACCCTCCTGGCCTCTTCGCAGGCTTTGGCGGATGGCGTCGACCGTCACCGCTGGCCTTGAGAGCTCGTGGTACACATCGACCATCAGGGCGAGGTCGACCGAGTCGTTCAGGAGGCCGGTCTCCGTCTCCGTTGTCTGGACGGGAAGGACGTTTTTCACGCCGTCTTTCTTGAGGCGCATCCTCAGCAGGCTCAGCATCTCTTCTTGCAGGTCCGTGGCGTAGACCTTGCCGTTCGGGCCGACGCGCTTCGCCATTCGAAACGCGAAGTAGCCCGTGCCGGCGCCGATGTCGGCAACGGTCGAGCCCTCGGCAATGGCGAGAGCGTCGAGCACTCTCTCGGGTTGCTCGGTCTGTTCGCGATCTTGACGCTCGAGCCAGTCCGCGGCCTGGAATCCCATGACGGGGGCGATCTCTCGACCGAGATAGTAGCCAACCGACTCCGGAAAGGCGGCGAATCGGCTCTCCTGGGCCAGCGGGATCTGCTCGGCAAGGAGTGGCATGTCGGGCGGAATTCTTATTGTCACCTGGCGGCCTCCGGCCCACTCGATCGATCGAGCAACGAGCATGCAAAGCGCCGCTCGCTCCCGCAAGGCTCCTGACTCGGGGCGTGGCTCGAGCGTCAAGACCAGGACTCGACTGGACTCAGTCTGGTGCGTCCACAATACGGGGCTCGGATCCCCGGGCGGCGAGGCGCTGTCGACGGCATAGGCGAGCGGTGTCCCCGGGAGTTGCCCTGGAAGGGCGTGAGTCTTGCGGACTTTCTCGAACAGAAGGTGGCTCACGCACTGTGTGATCGAGTGGCTCTGGTCCCGCACGAGAATAGCGGCACTCTTGAGCTCCAGTGCCGGGGCAGCATCCCTGGGTTTCGGCGAGCGGAGGAGAAGCTTGTCGTAGGCGCCCGAGAGGGAAAGGGTGGCGGTGCTGGCGCCCAGGACCACGAGCCCGGATCCCCTTGCCACGGCCTCCGCGAGCCTTTGCACCCCCCGCTCGCCTGCGGCCTCGAGCCCGGCTGCCGCCGGGGGTGCTAGCACGATCACGTCCGTGTTTGCGAGAGCCTCCGCTTCAAACTTCAAGCCCCCAGGGGTGAGCTTCGCGCGTCCTTCGAGCAGCGCCTCAAGCTCGGTCCAACGGGAGTCGGCGCTGATGCCGACTGCCAGGACGCGTAGCTCGGCCGGAGCTGTGGCGCAAAGTCCGAGCCCGAGGGAGAGAGTCGCCCCCAGCAGCAAGGCCCGTCGAAGCCGGTGCCCAGGCCTGCCTACCCGGGCTCCTGCGTGTGGGCCTACGAAGCCTGCTCTCGCCAGCATCGCCAGGCCCTGGCATGTCTCAGGACCCAGTCGCGGGCCGCGAACTCCTCGCCCACGTCCCTCCCTGCGTTCTCGCTCAGTAGCCACTTGTGACGAAGGATCTCCTGGTATTGATCCGCGCAGTCCCGGCGCATCTTGTCGCGGCGCCAGTCGGACCCGAGTCCGGACTCCCAGCTCAGCAAGACCTCCTGGACCGAGGCCTCTCGGCCCAGTGAGATCGAGAGGTAGTACCGGTGGTCCAGCATGGCTTTGCGTTCGGAAAGGTAGTATTTCGAAATCATCGGGTCGCAGAGAAAATGAGTCACGGACGAATTTCCTTCCTGTTTCCCGCAATCCCTCATGGACGACACGGTATCTTGGGTGTTCAGGCACACGGCGAGGCGCTCTCCGGGGAGTCACCATATTCTTCGTAAGATCCGGGGCAATATCCTTGGTGGAAAATCGGCGAAGCGAATTCACCGGCCAGAAAGCCGGGTCCAATCCAACGCATTGGATATATGCCGCAGGTTCAAGAAACTACCTCTCAAAAATACCAGCCAAGAAATGTTGCTGCAACTGTGGTCTTGGGGTCCGAAATGATCAACTTACCGGAATCAGGAACTGCTCCAGCGAAGGCAGGACCTCGTTGGCGCGTCCAAAAACAGTGAGCGAGATGGGGTTCTTTGAGTTGATGCGCGCGAGAGAAAGTGTCTCGAGTGCGGGTCTGCAGTCGACCACGGCCCCCGCCTCCCTCGCGATCAAGATTCCTGCCGCGACGTCCCAGACGTTGGCACGTGCAAAGCAGGCGGCGAATGTGCCGGTGGCGAGGTATGCCAGGTTGACGATCAGGCTCCCCAGGATTCGATGCTTGGCCGGGACGGTGAGCCGGAGGCGCCGGTGGAGGCGGGAGGTCGTTGCCACAGTGCACAGGTCGCTGTACTCCGTCACCCTGGAGCTGTGGATGCGTTGGCCATTCAGGAATGCACCCTCGCCCCGGCGCGCGTGAAACATCTCGTCGATCGCTGGAAGGTAGATCCAGCCTGCCGCTGGCCCCTGGCTGTCCCAGTGGCAAAGGGTGGGGCCCCAGTAGACGATTCCTTGCGTGAAGTTGCTCGTCCCGTCAATTGGGTCCAACACCCAGTAGCGCTCCGGGTCGCGCAGCACGTTGCCGTGTTCCTCGCCGATGAAGCTGTCCTGCGGAAAATGCTGCGAGATGAAGTCGAAGACGCGTCGCTCACTCCCCAGATCGTACTCCGTGACCACGGAGAGCCCATGAGAGCTCCCCTCCTTCACCTGGATGTCAGCGCTCTGGAGCTTGCGGTAGCCTTCGAGCTGGTAACGGCCGACCTCGCGCAGAAGCATTTCGATCTGTTGGGAGTCCATGCGAATTTGTCTCTCTATCAAGAAAGGGAGCTAGTCCCTAGCTGGCTGAGTCGGTGGTAGATGCCTTTTTGCTGAATGAGCTCGGCGTGGCTGCCGCTCTCGCGGATCTCGCCCTTGTGAAGGACGAGGATTCGATCCGCGCGGCGGATCGTCGAGAGACGGTGCGCGATAACGAGCGAGGTGCGTCCCTTGAGCAGCTTCTCGAGGGCGTCTTGAATCAAGAGCTCGGTTTCGGTGTCAATGTTGGAGGTGGCCTCATCAAGGACGATGATCTCCGGGTCGTGGGCGAGCGCCCTGGCAAAGGCGAGGAGCTGCCTTTCGCCTGCCGAGAGGGTGGCTCCGCGTTCCTTGAGCACTTGGTCCAGACCGTCTGGAAGCCGGTCGATGAACCGGTAGGCATTGACGTGGCGCGCGCACTGTTCGATCTTCGAGTCGGAGATCCTTGAATCGCCGAGGCGGATGTTTTCCCGAATGGTCCGGGAGAAAAGAAAAACATCCTGGAGGACAACGCCAATGCGTTTCCTGAGCGCGCTCTTGTCCAGTTCGCGGACATCGACGCCGTCCACCTCGATGGAACCTCGAGCAGGATCGTAGAACCGGCTCAGGAGGCCAATGATCGTGCTCTTGCCCGCCCCGGTGGCGCCCACGATGGCTACCATCTCGCCGGGCTGAACCGAGAAGCTCACATTTTTCAGGACTAGCTCGTCGTCCTTGTAGGCGAACTCCACGTTCCGGAACGCGACCTTTGGCTTCTCATACGGCGCCAGAATCGACCGCGTTCTGACGGGCATCCCCTCCTCGGTGTCCAGCAGCTTGAAGATTCTCTCGGCGGCGGCCATGGCCGACTGTAGCACGTTGTACCGCTCCGCCATGTCCCGGATGGGCTGAAAAAATCGGCCGAGGAACTGATAGAAGAGATAAAGGTTTCCAAAGGTGATCGCTCCGGCCTCGATGAGCGCCCCGCCCCGATAGAGGATCCCGGCGAGAGCCACCGTGCTGATCACCTCGACCGCTGGAAAGTAGAGCGAGTAAGCAAGGACGGTCTTTTGAAACGCGTCGAGGTAAGCGCCGTTGATCGCCGAGTATTGGCGGAAGTTTTTTTCTTCCTGGTTAAAGACCTGGATGATGCCGATCCCCTGGATCGACTCCTGCGTGAACGCGTTCAGGTGGGCGATGTGGCCCCGCTGCTCCCGGTAAAATTGTTGTGCCTTGTAGCGGAAGACAAAGGTGATTCCGAGGAGGAATGGAAGAGCCGAGAGCGTGACCAGCGCCAGCGTCGTGTTGACCCAAAGGAGCGTCAGCGTGATGCCGGCAAGAACCATGATGTCGGCGACAAAGGTCACGACGCCGCTCGTGAAAAGCTCGCTCAGGGCCTCGATGTCGCTTGTGATGCGCGTGACGAGCCGACCGACCGGGTTGTGGTCATAAAATGCAAGCGGCATCTGCTGCAGGTGCTTGAAGACCTCCAGGCGCAGGTCATTCATGACCTTCTGGCCGACGCTGGCCATCATCACCCCCTCGAAGTATCGCAGGACCACGAGCAACAGCGAGACGAGGACGAAGAGCCCGCCGAGCCCGAGGAGATCCCGGAGCGCGGCGGTCCTCTCGGGCGAGACGGCCGTGAAGGTTTGCTTCAACGGGCCATCGATGGCTCTTGCGAACAGGATGGGGCCCGCGACGCTGAGTGTGGTGACCAACAGGATGAGAAAGACGACCGCCGCCATGGGAGTGCGGTAAGGCAAGGCGTACCAAAGAAGGCGGCTCATGAGCCTTCGATCGAAAGCCTTTCCAATGATCACTTCGTCCTGAAAGGGGTTTGGCGTCGTCATCGATGGTGTGTGCGATTCGAGATCAAAGGCTCGCCAGCTCGTCCGAAAGCAGTTGGAGCCGATGCACCTCGGCGTAGGTTCCGCCCCGGGCGAGGAGCTCGTCGTGAGATCCCTGCTCGGCTACCTTGCCGCCGTCGAGTACGTAGATGCGGTCGGCGTGGCGGAGACTCGAGATCCTGTGACTCACGATGATCGTCGTGAGGCCTCTTGTCACGCGTTTCAAGTTCTTGAGGATTTCCTCCTCCGTCTGTGTGTCGACGGAGGAGAGCGCATCGTCGAGGATCAAAATCTTTGGCTGGACGAGGAGCGCGCGGGAGATGGCCGCCCGTTGCTTCTGGCCCCCCGAAAGAGTCACCCCCCGCTCGCCCACAAGCTCCTCGTAGCCATGGGGGAGCTGGTCGATATCCTTCGAGAAGCGGGTGATCTCTGCGACCGCGTAGACGTCCTCGGGCTCGGAAGACTCGGTCCCGAAGGCGATGTTTTCCGTCACTGTACGGGAGAAAAGAAAGCTCTCCTGGGGCACGAAGCCGATCGCGCGTCGCAGTGTGGAGAGCGCCATGCGATTCACATCGATCCCGTCGATGAAGATCGCACCGTCTGGAGGCGGGTAAATCCTCGGGATGAGTTGTACGAGGGTCGACTTGCCCGAGCCAACGCGTCCAACGATCCCGACAGTCTTGCCCGCGGGCACCTCGATCGAAACGTTCGAGAGCGCGGGACCTCCCACGACTTGTGTCCCGGAATCTGGGGGCGCCGGACGCCGGCGGGAGTTCGCCTCCGCGAAGCAGAAGGTGAGGTTTCGGATCGAGATCGATCCCTCGATCGATAAGCCCTCTGGCATCTGTGGCTCCGCGGGTTCGCGCACGAGCGGCTCGATCTCGAAGATCGACTTTAGCCGTTTCACGCTGGCGCCGGCGCGATGGTACTGATTCACGACCCAGCCGATCGAGATCATGGGCCACAAGAGGCTCGACTGATAGCCTGCGAACTTGATCACGTCGCTCAGGTCCAGCTCGCTGGAGAGCATGAGCGTGCCGCCCACCAAGAGCAGCGAGACGAGCGAGAAGTCCGAGACTCCTCCGATGATCGGGCCCATCCACGCCGCCGTCATTGCCAGGGCGATGTTGCGCTCGAGGTATCTTTTCGTGATCCTCGTGAACGACTGGATCTCGTCGTCCTCCAATGCGTAGGACTTCACGACCCGCACACCGGCAAAGTTCTCCTGGCCCGCCGAGCTCAGCTCGCTGAGCGTCTCCTGCGACTTGAGCACCGCCTCGTGCACTCGGGGCCCCACCGCTCTTACAGCCAGCGTCAGGAGTGAAAGTGGGATCATGAGGCAGATCGTCAGTTTCCAGCTCACCGAGAGCATGAGCGGCATGGCCACGGCCAGCAGAAGGATCGTACGAGAAGTGTAGAGGATCACGGGGCCCGCGACCGTGCGGACGCTTTCGACGTCGCTCGTGGCTCGAGCCATGAGGTCGCCAGTCCGGGCGCTCTTGAAGTAGAGCTGATCCAGGCCTTGAAGATGGCGGAAAAGGTGGTTGCGGAGGTCGAACTCCGTTTTTCGCGAGGCACCGATGATCCAGAAGCGCACGGCAAAGAGGCCCACGCCGCCGGCCACGCTCAGGGTCAGGATCCAGCCGAGAATTCTCTCCAGATCACCGGGCTGGCGATGGGGGTCCTGTAGCACTCGGATCGCTTCTCCCGCCAGGTAGGGAGTCGAGAGGCCTGCGGCCACGCTGAAGGGCACCAGGAGGAGCCCGAGAAGATAGCCTCGCCAGTGAGGCCGAAGGTAGGGATAGAGGAATCGAAACGTTTCCACTGGACGGCGGATTGTACCCAGAAATCCACGATTGCCACGCCGGCTGATGTGGACGACGCCCAGTGTCGAGGCGCTCAGGGTGATGGGCAGCGCGAGTGATTTGGGCACATTCCTCAACGCTTGCGTCCAGGCGGTCGCAATCCGCCCCTTCACACTCGCAGCCGCCGAGAGCCTTGCAATCTCGCTGGGGGCAAAATTCCTCAGTTCACTGATTATTTCCCGCTACCTTGGCGCGCCCGGCCTGCGCCGGGGCCCGCGGTCTTTCAAGGTCTTGCGCTGGGTTGTCTCCACTGGCCGCTCCACTCCTCGGCCCAGAAGCTCGAGGAGATCGGACACGGTCACAATGCCGCGAAGACGTCCCCCGTCGAGTACTGGAAGACAGCCCACGCTGTACCCGCGCATCAGATTCGCCGCCTGGCGAAGCGTGGTTGTCGGTTTCGCGCTGACAGTCCGATGGGTCATGAGATCACGGACAGTCCTGTCTGTTCGCAGCGCGGAGCTACGGGGGCCGCCCAGGTCCCGCCCGGAGATGACACCGACGACCTTGCCGCCCTCGACCACGGCGAGGTGGTGAATTCTACTGTCGCGCATTCGCCGCCACGCATCTTCAGCTTGATCGCCGGGAGCCGCAGTCTCAACATTCGTGGTCATGATCTCTTCAAGGCGCATGTGAATAATCCTCCTTCGATTGAGTGGACCAAGGTGCAAATGGTATTCCGCGCCGTCCCCGGGCCAAGGCGCGGACGGGGGGAGAGTGCAGTGCAAGGCGGGGGCTTCTCGACCTGTGCCGACGCGATCCGTCTGCAACCTTGAGGGGACCCCTCGCTGTCCATGCGGGCCAAGCTCCTCGGCCGAGTCAGAAGGACCGGCTTCCTGTCGGGCCGGCTGACTGGCATCCTATGCTTCCATGAAATGGTCCTTGAGGCTGGGCAGCGTTGCTGGCATAGGCATCTTCCTTCACTGGACATTCCTGATCCTCGTCGGATGGATTTTCATGGGGCAACTCGGTCAGGGAGAAGACCTGCTGGCGGCGCTACGCGGCGTGGCGTTTATCCTGGCGCTGTTCGGTTGCGTCGTGCTGCACGAGCTGGGTCACGCGTTGACGGCGAGACGCTATGGAATCCGCACGCGCGACATCACAATCCTGCCCATTGGGGGCGTTGCGCGGCTGGAGCGTATGCCGGAGAAACCGATGCAGGAGCTCTGGGTGGCGCTGGCCGGGCCCGCGGTGAACGTCGTCATCGCAGGGATTCTTTTCGCTCTTGTCATCGCGCTGGTGGGGTGGGGCGAGTTGTCTCGGGTCGAGCTGACTCAAGGCCACTTCTTCGTCCGCCTCCTCTGGGTAAACCTCTTGCTGGTCGCCTTCAATCTACTCCCGGCCTTTCCGATGGATGGTGGGCGAGTATTGCGGGCGCTCCTGGCCAGCCGCATGGGTCGTCCACGCGCAACTGCCATCGCCGCGAAAGTTGGCCAGGCCATGGCCATACTCTTTGCCATCTTCGGTTTTTTTTACAACCCGATGCTCATGTTCATTGCGCTGTTCGTCTATCTCGGAGCGCAGGCGGAAGCGCAGATGGTGGAGGTGAGCTCCCTCATTGAGGGGTTGATGGTCCGCAACGCCATGATGACACACTTTCGCAGTTTGGCAGCGGACGACCTGTTATCCACTGCGATTCAGGAGTTGCTCGCCGGTTCGCAACAGGATTTCCCGGTGCTCGAGGGTGATCGCGTTGTCGGAATTCTCCGACGAAATGACCTGGTGAAGGCGCTGGCCGAGGTTGGCCGCGAAACCAGCGTGGAGAGCGCCATGTGTCGCGATTGCACCGTGGTCCATGCCAGCGACCCCCTGGAGAAGGGATTTGAGGTGCTGCGCCAGGGCGTTTGCACGACAGTGCCGGTACTGGACAACGGGAGGCTGGTCGGCCTGTTGACGCTGGAAAACCTCGGCGAGCTGGTGATGGTCAACTCCTCCCTGCGGCGCAGCAAGATTATTTCCAGCGGCCCGTGAGGTGAAATTTGCCCAGGGGGTCAAGATCTTTATTCATGGGGAGCCAATATACGCCCACGTGATTCGTGCTACTTGCCTCCCGCCGCCTCCTCGGCGCCCGGGAGCTTGTCGCGCACCGCTCAGGCGTCGTTCACGGCCGCGGCGTGACCTCGCCAGGCTTTGCTCAGTGCTTCCTTCGAGATCTCCCAGTGATTCGCGTGCCACGCGACGGCGCCGTCGCGCACAAGAAGCGCCTGGGGCGACGCATGCGGGATCCCGAGCTTTCCGGAGATCGCGTCTGAAAGTGGGCGGCTTTCGATCACCAGGACAAGGAACGCGGCTGCTCTTGGCTCCTCTCGCTCGAACGCCTCGAGCTCCTGGAGGGCCGCTGCCGAGATCGGGCACCGCGTGCTGTGCTTGAAAATGATCCCTGACGTGTGCGCGGCGAGAAACGCCGTCAACTCATCTTCGTTTGTCCAGCGGGTCATGGAGCAGAGGATAGCGCAGTAAGGCCCTTGAGGCGAGGTTTTCTGTGCCTGGACGGAGCCGTCGAGCCCGATTGCTTTTTTCTCGCGAAAATCAAGGCTCGCTCAGGGTGGCGATTCCACCGTTCCGATTGAAGTGGGTACTGCCAGTTGATCTATTCTCCATGCGGGGGATGAAGACCTCCCCCTCCTCGGCGCTCGATTAGCGCCGGGCGCCTCAGGTGCCGAGGGTGAGGGAGCGATGGCCAGGATGTCCCAATCTTGGCCGCGAGGCGTACAATGCCGCCCGTTCCTTTCCGGTAGTTTCATGGAAACAGACTTGTTGAGAGACGAGGTTGCGTGGTGGTACCACGAATGGCGGCGATCGGCACGAGACTTTCGGTGATGATGTTTCTCCAGTTCTTCGTCTGGGGATCCTGGTACGTGACCGTGGGAAACTACATGGCCCGCGTGGGTATGACCGATGCGATCTACTGGGCCTATACGGTTGGCCCCCTTGCGGGGATCATCTCGCCGTTCTTCCTCGGAATGGTCGCGGATCGTTTCTTTGCCACCGAGCGCGTGCTCGGCGCCTTGCACCTTCTGGGCTCAGTGGCCATGTTTCTGGCGCCACGGTTCGCCGAGGGCGAAGCGCAGAGCTCGGGGGCCTTCCTTGCGCTGCTTCAGTTTCACATGCTCTGCTACATGCCCACGCTGGGGCTCGTGAACACACTCTCGTTTCACAACATGACCGAGCAGGAGAAGGGGTTCCCATTGATTCGTGTGTTTGGAACGTTGGGTTGGATCGCCGCCGGCATTCTCGTGAGCAAGGTCCTCAAGGCGGACACACACGCGCTCCAGTTTTATGTCACCGGCGGCTCGGGGGTTCTTCTCGGCGCGTATAGTTTTTCGCTGCCGCACACGCCGCCTCCCGCGGCGGGCAAGAAGGCGATGCTTCGAGACATCCTGGGTCTGGAAGCGCTTGGACTGCTTCGGAGCCCCTCCTTTGCGCTGTTCGTGATCAGCTCCTTTCTCATCTGTATTCCGCTTTCGGCTTACTATGCCTACGCTCCGGTTTACGTCGGGGTTGCCGGATTTTCGGACCCGGGCTTCAACATGAGCTTCGGGCAAGTTTCCGAAGTTTTCTTCATGCTGCTCATGCCGCCCTTCTTTGCCAGGCTGGGTGTGAAGTGGATGCTCCTCGTCGGGATGCTGGCGTGGGTTGTCCGCTATGGGTTTTTCGCCGGGGCAGCAGCCGATGGAGCCGAGTGGATGATCCTGGGTGGAATCCTGCTCCACGGCATTTGCTATGACTTCTTCTTCGTGACCGGCCAGATCTATGTCGACAAGAAGGTGCCGGTGGCAATTCGCGGCCAGGCCCAGGGATTTCTCGTCCTCGTGACGCTCGGCCTGGGAATGCTCATCGGGGCAGTTGTCGCGGGCAAGCTCTTTGAAGCCTCGGCTGGCGCGGAACTGAGCGAGCTCAAGAGACTTGGGCAAGAAGTCGCCGAGCTTGAAGCGCAAGCCAGCCCCGAGCCTGGGGCAGGGCAAACTGCGCAGCTCAAGATGCAAATCGCCACCCTTCAACAGAGCCTTGCGACCCTCCCCGCCCTCCAGCAAAGGGACTGGCTGCAATTTTGGATCATTCCCTGCCTCGGTGCTGCGGTTACCCTGGCCGTCTTCGCCATCGGGTTTCGAGACCCGGTCGATGCGGCAAAGTCCACTGACTGAAAGAGCTCTCATGCCACTCATCCGCGAATACGACGCTGTCAAGGACCTCTACAAGCTCTGCGCCGACAGGGACCTCGTCATGGCCCGCATCGGTTATAGCGACTCGGATCAAATTCAGGGGATTGTCCGGGGTGCCGCGTGTTTCGGGCGCGAGCGTGGCCTCAAGAAAGTTCCAATCGGGATCTTCGCGACCGTCGGTCACTACATCATGCAGCAGCTTCCGCGTTACTTGAGCTCCGATCACAGGCTTCCCTCGGAAGGCGGCGACCCCGCCGAGTACCGGCGCCGCTGCTTCAGGAACGGCCGTCTCGCCGCGGGCTTCCTGGAGATCCTGACAGATCCTGCCGACAGCGACTTCGGCCACGTCCACGTCACCCATCACTATGACCATGGTCACCACACGCTTCCCGGTGGAATCGTCTCGCAAAATGAATTGCTCCGGGAGCCCGAGTTCCTCGATCTCTTCTCGAGTGTCATGTTCGACGATACCCATTCGCCGTTCGATCGCAACGTCGAGCATTCGATCGCCTACAAGAAGCTCCTTGAAGTTTCCCGACGGCGCAAGGTGCTCGAAGGCTGTCTCGAGGAGGTGGCTGCCGGCGGACAGGGGCTTGAGAAAAGTGACTTCACGGATCCCCACAAGATCGTTGAGTACCTGGACAGAACCGGCTTCGACCTCGTCGTTCCGAACATCGGTACCGAGTCGATCCACGCCAAGGCAGTGGGCGTCCAGTGGCAAGTGCTCGAGCAGATTCACAAGCTGGGCGTTGGGCACCGTCTGATCGTGCACGGGTTCTCGTCAATTCGAACACTCTCGGTGCCCGAGCAGCGCCGGCTCGGCGCGCTGGGTGTGGTTGGCATGAACGCGTGGAGCTATATCCCGCAGGCCATCGGGCCGGCACTTCTGGAGCGCTCGGAGCTCATTCGCAAGTACAAGGATGCACAGAAGGGCTATCCCGTCGGCTTCGATGCCCAGGGCAATCCCCACTACAACCCCTCGAAGGATGCGAACGTTTTCTTCGGCCCAGTCCTCGATCAGGTGCGCGACCTGAAGGTCAAGCTCATCGCAGAGAGCGTTTACGAGATCCTGAAGAACCTTGGATACGACCGGCTCGCTGCATGATCACAGGTGGCGGCGCTTGACCGCGGCGACGATCAGTTTTTCCCGAAGAGGAGATCTCCTGAAAGCGCATGCTGGAGGATCTCGTCGCAGGCCTTTTTGTGCTCCGAATGGCTGCGCCTGAAGATCCGCGTCGTTGCCATCCACACGGGCAAGTAAAGAAACGGCGCCAGGGCGAGCGATGACAGACTGTACTTCGCCGTCGTGACCTCTCTCAGCTCGAAACCCGTCTGGAGCAGCATGAAACGAAGCTTGAAATAATCGACGAGATGCACGTGGCCAAGGTACTTCCCTTGCCAGAGCTGTGTGACCTCGCTGAGGGGTTTCCTTCGAAACGAGAACTGCCCCGAGAGGAGATAGGCGACGCGGGCGCGGAGGCTCACGATGTTGGGGGTTGTGACGACAAGAGTGCCCCCGGGTTTGAGGACGCGCTCGCATTCTCGCAGGAAGTCGGTCTGACGCGAATTGTGCTCGATCCCCTCACTGCAGAGGATCGCGCTCAGGCTGTCCGTTGCGAAGGGGAGCGTCTTCTCCATGTCGACCTTCAGGGCCGGCGCGCCGTGGCCCTTCGTCTTTCTTGGAAACAGATCGGCGCCGATGGGTTTGAAGCCGGCGGCTCGTATGCCGGGGAAGTTGACTCCGCGTCCCGCCGGCAAATCGAGGCAGAGACCCTTGAGCGGAGCCCTCGACAGGATCACCTGGATGTCGTCGTAGGCGTTGGCTTTCCGAAAGAGTCGGGCCCGCTCTTGCGGGGGCGGTGCTGTGACACGGGTTTCAGCCTGCATGTTGTTGAGTGCGTACCGATTGCCCGGGCGGGGGGCAAGCTTGCGATAATGCGAACTGGATTATTGGCTTTCCGAAATTTGCTGGAGCCTCCGGGCGACCGCGCGAATAATGCTCTTGCCTCGACAGGAACTTGGAGGATTCAAGAGCGCCCATGAAGATTGCTATTGCTGCGGACCATGCCGGCTTCCAGATCAAGGAGGAGCTTCTGAAGGAGCTGAAGGCTCTGGGGCATGAGACGCTCGATTTGGGCACGCACGATCCTTCACGACCGTCGGACTATCCCGACTTTGCCCAGGCGGTTGGCAGCGCGCTTCTGGCCGGAAAGGTCCACAGGGGTGTGATTGTTTGCGGCAGCGGCGTGGGAGTGTGCATCGCCGCAAACAAGATTCCTGGCGTCCTGGCCGGCGTCTGCCACGATACCTACTCGGCACGGCAGGGCGTGGAGCATGATGACATGAACGTGCTCTGCGTCGGACAGCGAGTGATCGGGGTCGAACTGGCCAAGGAGGTCCTGAGGGCATTCTTGAATGCCCGTTTCTCCGTGACGGAGCCGAGGCACGTTGCCCGGCTCGAGAAGGTCAGGGCTCTTGAGAAGCGGCACCTCAAATGAGCCACAGAGCCTTCTGGGACTACATAAAGAGTGCTCAGTTTCGGTTCTATCAGGAACGTGACCTGAGCCTTGACCTTTGTCACAATGGCTGGCCGGGGTGGCTCGTGGGAGCACTTGCGGTCGCCACGAGTGTGGTCTTCCTGCTTGCAATCTTTCACACCATTCCCGCCAGACGCCACGTGACCGGCCTGCTTCTCGGCCTCGGGTTGGCGGCGGTGTTGGTGGGCGCGGCAACGTCCTACTCGCACTGGAGGAGGCTGGAGGCTGTGGAGGCAAAGCTGATCCGCGCCACGGCAGGGCCGCCCCCGGCAACCGAGGAGCAGAAGGCGGCCGTGGTGTTGCTGCCTCTATTGCTGGGCACCGCTACGCTTGTCCTGGGGGCGGCAGGCTGTCTCTACATGGCGGTTTTTTGGGTCGGCGGGCGGGCAAGATCTGCCGGGTGAAACGGGCGGAGGCTTCGCCGTCGAGTGACATTTTTCCCAACTTACGGCCCGGCGCCCGGGGTGATAAGGTAGGGCTTCCATGAGCGCAAGAGAGAAGCCCTCTGCATTGCTCGCAGAACTACTCGAGGTTCGAGAGAGCCTTCCAAGCCTTGAACTTGAGTACAAGTCCCTGGTAGACAAAGTGCCGGATGCTCGACGGAACGGCGCCAGAAACCTCGTCCACTACTTGGCGCTTCGTCGACGAGACCTCCGTCTGCTTCAGCATCGCCTGAGTGCCTACGGGCTCTCCTCTCTCGGAAGGTCAGAGTCCCACGTGGCGGCCAACCTCGATGCCGTGCTGCGCATTCTTTTCCGTCTGGAAGGCCGCGAGTTTGTGCTTCCGGATGGCTGGTCTCCCGGCCCTTCCCACGATGAGGGCCGTGCGGCGATAGAGGCCCGAACGACCGCTCTCTTTGGCGAATCTACCGCGTCTCCTTCGGGTCGAAAGGTGCGGATCATGGTCACAATGCCCTCCGAGGCCTCCCGGGACCCCGGTCTCATCCGAGGGCTTGTCGACAATGGCATGGACTGCATGCGAATCAATTGTGCGCACGATGATGCTCTCGCCTGGAGACAGATGATCGAGAGCCTGCGGCGTGCCTGCCACGAAACCGGTCGGAAATGCCGAATCTTGATGGACCTGGCCGGACCGAAACTGCGGACAGGCGCCCTGGAGCTTGGGCCTTGCGTGGGCAGCTGGAGGCCGCATTTGACTACCACCGGGGAGTTCGAGGCACCCGCCCGGATCTGGCTGACGCCCGCCGATGCTCCCGAGCCGGCACCTCCCGAAGCTGACCAGGCGCTGCCCGTGGAGGCACAGTGGCTAGCGCAAATTCAGCCCGGGGAAAGGGTACGCCTTGTCGATCTCCAGGGGAAAGTGCGCCGCTTGCGGTTGATGAACCCCGAAAGTCGGTCGATTTGGGCGGAGTGCGACAAGGCCGCGTTCGTCTCGAGCGAGACGGAGCTGATAGTCAAGCGCAAGAAGGGTGGAGCGGAGCCCGCCACCTTCGTCTCGACACGACTGTCGGCGTTGGCGCCGATGGTGCAGCACCTTCAACTCCAGACGGGGGATGCCCTGATCCTTTCCCGGGATCCAACCCCGGGAACCCCTCTTCACCGAGATGCCGAGGGGCACATCCTTGGCGAGGCGCGCATTCCCTGCACCCTCCCGGAAATCTTCCTGGACGTGAGGCCCGGGGAGAAAATCTGGTTCGACGACGGGAAAATCTCCGGGCTTGTATTTGAGGTCCGTCCAGAGGCCTTGTGCGTGCGCATTTTGAATGCGCCTCCGCCAGGGAAGAAGCTAAGGGCCGACAAGGGGATCAACTTGCCGGAGAGCCACCTCACGCTGCCGGCTCTCACGGCCAAGGACCTTGCGGACCTGGATTTCGTGGCCGAGCATGGCGACCTCGTCGGGCTTTCCTTTGTCCACCGGCCAGAGGATGTTGAGCAGCTCCAGGCCGAGATCCAGAAGCGCACGACAAGAGACCTCGGGATCATTCTCAAGATCGAGACACGGCGGGGTTTTGGCCGGCTGCCTGCCTTGCTCTTGACCGCGCTTCGTACCGATCCAGTGGGGGTAATGATTGCACGTGGGGACCTTGCGGTCGAATGCGGCTACCAGCGCCTCGCCGAGGTCCAGGAGGAGATCCTCTGGCTCTGCGAGGCTGCCCACGTTCCTGTGATCTGGGCCACCCAGGTACTTGAGACATTGAACAAGAAGGGCCAGCCATCGCGGGCGGAGATTACCGACGCAGCCATGGGCGAGCGGGCCGAGTGCGTCATGCTCAACAAGGGCCCTCACGTCCTGGAGGCCGTACGGCTTCTCGACGACATTTTGGCTCGAATGCAATCGCATCAGGAGAAGAAGGTTTCACTGCTCAGGGCTCTATCGGTGTCTCGCGGAGACGACCCAGCGGGAGGCCTTCACGCTTGACGGATTCCTCACCGCTCGACGCGGAGGTCGAGATCAATGTTCTCAAGTTCTGCCCATGCCTGGAGTCGGCTCCGCAGAGCAGGAATCAAGACGCCTTGAGGCACCTCGACGTCCATCTCAATTGAGAACATGGGAGTGCCGGTCACGGGGGCATTGGACCGAGTAGTGTCGAGACGTGCGACGTTGACACGCTCCACGGCAAGCAGCCGGCTGAGCTTGTGCACAATGCCTGGCTGGTCCATGGAAACGGCATCGATGCGGCAGAGGATCGCCGGCGGCGAGAACCGCCTGGCCTCGGGCCCGGCGACCGTTTCCTTGAGCTTGACGAAAAGTCCAAGCTCCTCTTCGAGGCTCGGCATGTCGGCCCGGACCTTGTTGAGAGATTCCGTGCCGCCCGTGACGAGCACCATCAGCGAGAACTCGCCGCCGAGAATTCCCATTCGGGAGTCTTCGAGGTTGCAGCCGGCCTCATAGACGAGGCCGCTAATGCGATCCACGATTCCGGGGCGATCGTTGCCGCTGGCAAGGATCAAGAGCGCGTTGTTTGACATGGGCGACGAGTCCTTATGTTGGGGTGCCGAGGCTTGTCGGGAAATCAACGACGAAGAGTTCCGGTAAACAGGCAAAGCCTCAATCAAGGCGACTTCGAATCTACTTCCTCTCAATTCTTTCTCGAATCCATCCGAAAACTAAAGAGGAATGCGGAACATTTTGATAGTTCTCAGTCTATGGCTTCTATCCGGATGCGACTTGACCCTCGGTGCTGGCACGCCAGGGCCCAAGACAGTCCGACCTGGCACCAACCACAAGGTGCGAGCAGGTGAGAGTCTCTTCGCAATCGCCGAGCAGGCTTACGGGAACGGGATCGAGTGGACTCGTATCTGGGAAGCCAATCCCTGGATTCCGGCGGAGGGATACCCCCTCCGGATTGGTGAGACAATTTACATCCCTCCTCGCGACGCTTCCTGGGGCGACCCACCGCCGAGGAAAAACTATGCTCTCGATCCTGGGACCGGCTCCTTCGAGGGCCAGGACGAGGACCCCGAAGCTCGCCCGGCCACTGAAATCGCCGCGGATCCCGGCAACGAAGGATCGAGCCAACCCGGTGGATTAGCCGTCTGGCGCAACCTCGCCTCGAGCGTCTCCTCGAAGACGCTCTTCGGTCATTCGGTTGAGAAGGCTCTGCTCCTCGGCTTCGGCGGGTTTCTGGGGCACGCCATCTTCCAGGGAATCCTCGTCTGGTTGGCGGCCAACATCACGTTCGTCAAGGAAGCCTCGCTCAAGAAATCCCTCAGGGCAATCTTTCTCACCGAATCTCTGACGTTCGCAACGCTGGTTGTGCTAGGCGGGGTTGCGATTCTCATGGTCTATCTGGGCACAGAGCCCGCCGCGTCGCCTGGCACGAAGCTTTTTCCCACGTTCGAGAGCTATCTTCGAAGCCCCACTGGACTTGGTATTGCCGGCTTCACCGTCCTCGCGCTCTATGTAACGCTGAGTCTCCGCTTCCTGCCCCAGGTCTTCGCCATTCCGATGGGCCGAGCTGCCACACTCATGGCTATCGCCATCTTGATCCCGCACCTCACCGGCGCCTACCTCGTGGGGCAGAGAATGGGGATCATCCGGTAGGTACCGCGACCCTGGGCTTTTCAGGAAACTGCCGTCAAATCCCCCCTCCCTCGGACGGGCTGTCGCACACCCGAGTTCGGGGGTTGAATACTGCAGGTCGTCGCCGTCCAGACCGTGCTATTGCACGGACCGGGGGTCCTGAGGACGACACCCCTGCGCTAGAACGCACGAGCTCTACTGCAAACTGGTCGCCATGCGAAAAAGAAGTCAGAAGGCTGCCTTGAAGGCCGTGCCCGCTCAAGAAGTGTGCATTTGACAATCCGGACAAGTGCGCCTGGCGCACTTTTGTGCGGGACGGTGGTGTTGCTCTCTACTCCTGGAAGTCGCCGAGTTTCTTTCGCAGAGTGTTGCGGTGGATTCCGAGGAGGTCGGCGGCCTGGAGGCGTACGCCCTTCACCCTGGTAAGAGCGCGCCGGATCAAGACGTCCTCAACGACGGTCATGGTCTTGTCCCAGATTTCACCGTCAGGCGGTGGCGAGCCGAAGAGCCCGTCCATGTAGTGCTGGACGGCTTCCGTGAGCGACTGCGGACCCATGGGTGCCAGCCTCGCCTCACGGCTGGCGGTCGTCATCGGCCGATCCAGGATTCCGAGGAAGTCAGCAGGCAGGATCAACTCCCCATCGCTTAGAACTACAGCCCGCTCCACGGCGTTCTCGAGCTCCCGTACATTGCCTGGCCAGTAGTGGCGAAGCAGCACTCGTAGGGCCTCGGGAGACAGCTTCAGATCCCGGAGCCCATTTTCCTTCTGGAATTTCTCGAGGAAGTGCTCTGCCAGGACCCTGATGTCCTCGGGCCGTTCCCGGAGCGGCGGCACCGAGATGGGGACGACGTTCAAGCGGTAGTAAAGGTCCTCCCGAAACTTCTTCTCCGCAATGAGCTGCTCCAGGTCTTGATGTGTCGCGGCGATGATTCGCACGTCCACCTTGACTGCGGACTCGGCGCCGACAGCTTCCACCTCTCGCTCCTGGAGCACACGAAGGATCTTGGCTTGTAGCTGCTGGCTCATGTCGCCGATCTCGTCGAGGAAGATCGTGCCGCCGTCAGCGAGAATGAACTTGCCCTTGCGGTCCGACACCGCCCCGGTGAAGGAACCCTTCAAGTGCCCGAAAAGCTCCCCTTCGAGGAGCTGCTCCGGGATGGCGGCGCAGTTTACACGTACAAAAGGCCTGTCCTTCCGCGGGCTGTTGAAGTGAATCGCGTGCGCGATGAGCTCCTTGCCCGTGCCGCTCTCGCCTCGAATCAGCACCGTCGAGCGCGTCGGGGCCACGTTCGTGACGATCGCGAAAACCTTCTGCATGGCCGGGCTGGAGCCGATGATATTGTCGAACTGATAGCGAGTCACGAGCTCGCGGCGGAGCATTTTGTTCTCACGGACGAGCGCTTCCTTCTCCTTGGCCACGCCCCTGTAGATCTTCACGGCCTGCGACAGTGTGCTCGCCACAATCTGGAGAAGGTCCAGGTCTTCGTCGAACTCGGAGTCGCCCGGGAACGTCTTCACGGCGCCAAGCACGCCGACCACCGCATTTTCGAGCAGGATCGGCACGGCAAGGAAAGAGAGCTGCTCCTCCTGGGGGTGTATTGCGCCCGTGCGGCCGAGAAAGGCAGGGTCGAGGCTGATGTCCTTCGCTCCGTAAGGCTTCCCGGTGCGAAAGACCGTTCCCATGATGCCTTCACCCTTTTGGTACTTTCCCTTCGCGATCTGCTCCGAAGTCAACGCGTAGGCCACCTCGATGGACAGCTCCTCAGTCTCCGGGTCGACCAGCACCAGAAAGCCTCTCGTGAGCTGATTCCTGCGGGAAAGGATTTCCATCACATTCTTGAAGAGCTCCTCGAGGTCCAGCGCCGAGCCCAGGGCCTGGCTGAGCTCCAGCAGGGTCTCGTCCTGACGCACCTTGCGCTGGAGTCTGTCGAAGAACTTTGCATTCTCGAGGATCTGCGCCGCCTGCGTACCGACGATTGTGAGGAGTTGCTCGTCCTCGCTCGTGAAATTGCCGGGGCGGGTACTGTCGACGCTGATCACGCCCATGACCTTGCGGTTCAACACCATCGGCACGGCCATCTCACTCTGGATGTGCTCCTTGACCATGACGTAGCGAGAGTCGCGACCCACCTCAGGTATGTTCAAGGGCTTCCCGTGGAGCGCCACCCACCCCGTGATGCCTTGACCGACTTTCAGCACAACCTCTTCCCCAACGTTGGCGCCAAGCCCCCGGGAGGCGACGATCTTGAGACGGCGATCGTCCGAAAGAAGAATCACCGAGCCCGTCGTGGCGCCCGTGTAGCGGATGCTGAGATCGAGGATCAGCTCGATGAGCCGGCCGGGTTCAAGGGTAGAGTTGAGTGCGAGGCAAATCTCCTGAATGATCGCCAGACGGTTATCGAGCTTCCTGGGACCCTCTCCGTCAGAACGGCCAGTGCTCGAGGGGCCGGCGGCCGGGGGCTCTTCGGAAACCGACCGTTCTGTCGGGGGGACAAAGGGCGGTTTTGAGGGTTTAGAGGAACGCTCACTGAGTGTCATGGTGATCTCGGCGGCAGGCGAGGCGGGCTTTGGGTCTATAGTCTGTGCGTGAAGTTTCTCGAATTGCACTGAATATTAGCACGAGCGCTCTCGGATGTCACTGCCGCTGAGTCAAAGAACACAAAATGAGCGGTGGTTGGGGCGGTCGACTCGCCATCGCACGCGATTTGACGGAGGAGCGGCGGGATCTGATATTCCGGGGCTTCTTTTCCGTGACAAAAAAAGGAAGGCGGCTGGGGAGTCTTCTCTGGTTCAAACCCAGGCCAGCACGGACGGTACTGCAAAGATGTGGACTCCTCGCGGGGGAGGGAGACCTCCCCCACACCTGCCGCCTGGCCTCGTCCCCTCAGGTTGCACGCTGCGCGTGCGCCTCAGGGCCAGGCTCTCGGGAGCCGCCCGCTGTCGCTGGGCGCCGGCTCTCCCCCGAGCCGTTTGCGGCTGCGCCAACTCGCTGCAAAACCCTCGGCGGCGACCGCTTCGCGGTTCCGCTGCCTCCGCGAGTGTCGGGACTCCCACCCCGGTCGCCCTGGAGGACGCCGATGGTGGGGAAGCGTTGGCCAGGATCTCCCAATCATGACCGTGCACACGATATGCAATCGTGCCAGGTCTCGGAAGGATTTCATTTTTGGAGCTTGCCTCATTCAAATCAGACCGGAGAATGGCGCCCAGACACGTTCTTGCAGTATTCAGTCCGCGCCGTGTCAGAGGAAAATTTGGTCTCGGAATAACCCTCAAGCTGCCGGGTTCACTTCTTATTCCCCTTCTCCGCGTGTGTCTCAAGTCGTTTTGGTTGCCAGCCAGAGCGCGATAGCTGTCCATCGGAGGTGTCAAGCGCTAAGTCGCCTCCATGACAACCTTCTTGCAGCAGACCGCGCTGGCTCCAGGATTTTCGTAAGAAATTGTGAGTGGTATGCCAATAGCTACCTCGAGGTTATTTTGCTCTGCAATAAGAAATTTGGCCTTGGGTCTGCTTTCCCAGTTGCTCCTGGTGATTGCTACGCCTGGCCTCGTCTCGGCGGCCGAACGCGAGCGCGGCGACCTCAACAACGATGGGAACATCGACCTCTCTGACTTGGTGCAGTACTTTGGCTTTCTCACACGGGGTGAATACAGTGGTTTTTGCAGGATCGTGGCCGACGTCAACGGCGACGAGCGTCTCGACTACTCCGACGCGATCTACTTGAGCCTCTTCCTGTTCTCGGATGGCCCTGACCTCGTTCCGTTGCCGTCCCTGATGACGCCCTGCGGCGACCCGATGACAGGAATGACGCTGCGACGCCTCGAGGCCGTGAGTCTCACGCCGGCAAGCGCAATGGTGAGCTGGGAGTCGCCCATCCGCGCCTCGACCCAGATTCGTTACGGAACGACCGCCGAAACTCTCGACAAGACAGTCGACGTCACCGAGCGCGTTTTCTACCACCAGGTGCTCCTCAGGGACTTGCAGCCCTTCTCGACATACTTCTATCAGGCTGAGTCCGAGACGGAGGACGGCTTGAAGGCAGTGTCCGAGGTGAAGTCCTTTCGAACGCACGACACCCCCAAATCGACGGTTCGTCGGGATCGGCCGAGGCTCCTCCTCACGCAGAAGGATCTGGTCGAGATTCGGCGATCGATCAGCCCGAGGGCGGCAAAACACTGGCTCTGGGCCGAGCTGACGGAGTGGTGCGACGCGCGGCTCGACTTGCCGATCAAGAATCTGGCCGAGGATGACGACGTCGACCAAAACGGGAGAGCCTTCGCGTTTGCGGCTCTTCTGAGCGACAACCCGAGCTATCGTCTACGAGCGATCCAACTGGCGACCCACATCGCCGACAATGGAGTTGGCGGCGAGCTCCGTGGCAGTATCGAGGCCATGGCCTACGTGTACGACTGGCTGCACGACTCCTTGCCCGAGCAGGTCAAAGAGCAAATCCGTTCGCGGCTCCTTCGAAGCTGTTACGACCTGGAGTCGCAAAATCGCGACGACGAGTTCGTTACTGGCCACAGCCATGGCAACCACAAGTCCCTGATCCTGGGCCTGCTTGCTGTTGAAGGCGAATCCCCGAAGGCCGACCAGCTCCTCGAACAGGTGGTGCAGAACTACCGTTACGGCTTTCTTGCGACCTGGCGCCGCTTC
Source organism: Planctomycetia bacterium (assembly GCA_005772855.1). Lineage (GTDB taxonomy): Bacteria > Planctomycetota > UBA8108 > UBA8108 > SXIK01 > SXIK01. The sequence continues at coordinate 31,682 of SXIK01000219.1, forward strand.
GGGGGCACCGACGGGGGCAGCTCAAAGGGCTGGTGGTACACAACCTACGCGCTGCCCTTCGAGCTGGAGTTCTTCGCCGCATGGCGTTCGGCGACGGGCGAAGACCTTTTCCAGACGGAGCGAACCTGGTGCGAGGGACTCTTGGATTGGTTCGTCCACGGCATGAGAGGTGACCACACCTTTCTGCGCGAGGGCGACAACCGCGTCTTCAACGGGCTCAACTTCCAGGACCGGCACTTCGGTCAGCTGCTTGCCAGGGAATATGGCAACTCACTGGGTCAGTGGTTCGCGCAAGAAGTCTTGGAAGAGACTCCTGTCTGGGGCCCGCACGTCGTGCTCGACATCCTCTGGAGCGATCCCGACGTTGAGGTTTCTGCGCCTTCGGGCCCCACGGTCCGACACTTTCGCAATGCTGGCGTCGTCATCATGAAGGAGAGCTGGAAGCGAGACGCTACCCTGGCGGCCTTTCGATCCGCCGAGGCCTACACGCTCGGCCACACGCATCGTGATAACTGCAGTTTTACACTCTTTTTCAAGGGTGGGCTGGCCCTCGACACAGGCATCTACGACGAATATGGTTCGGAGCACTACAGGAATTACTACTCCCGTAGTGTTGCTCACAACACGATCACCGTGTACGACCCGAGCGAGGAGTTCAAACTGTACGGAGGCACTTACGCGAACGATGGCGGCCAACGCTGGCTTGCCGAGGGCACGGATGTCGAGAATGCCTGGCCGGCAAGGGCAGAGGACACGATCGACCGGGCAGCAGGCTACCGCCTGGGAGGTATCACCCGTCATGAGGACGCCGAGGATTACTCCTACACAGTTGGCAGTGGGGGCGCGGCCTACTCCAGGAAGAAGCTAAAGCGCTTCCTGCGACATTTTCTTTGGCTCAAGCGAGTCAACGGCTGGGAACGCCCTGTCATGCTCGTTTTCGACGACGTCATCTCCACCAAGCCCAGCTTCAAGAAAACGTACCTCCTCCACACGGAGATGCAGCCCCTCATCAAGGGGCCACTCGTCACTGTCCTGAGTGGAACCGGCAAAGGCAAAATGTTTCACTTCACGCTGGCTCCTGACGCGGCCGTCCTCACGCCTGTCGGAGGACCTGGAATGCAGTACTGGGTGGACGGTAAGAACTACCCGCCGAGCCGCTCGCCTCGCGAAAACGAGGAGTCCGGGTCGTGGCGACTTGAGGTTTCACCCTCGGTCGAGAGTCGTGAGGACCGCTTCCTGCATGCCCTCTACCCTGCCGAGACGGAGGATGCCGCCCCCGCAAGCGCCGTGACCTTTGTTGTGGGGCCAATGCAGCTTTGCGAGTTGGCGCAATGGACGATTCTCTTTGACTTCGGGAGTCTGCCGGATGTCTACGAATACCCCAATCGCCGGCCCGAGACGAGCCACCTGATCTTTGGAGCTTTGCCGAACACTCACTATGCGATCTTTGTGAACAACACGCAGGTTGCGACTGCCCTTGCAACTTTCGCCGGTGCCCTCCGTTTTGACGTGCAGGCTGTGGGTAGCGTGCGGATTGAGCGTGTGAAGTCCACTCCGTAAGAATTTCTTTGCGGTGTGCAGTGACCGTGGAGTTAAACTACACCTCGTGCGCCCACACATGAGACATTCCGAATGGGCAGAGGAAGACCATCTCAAGTCTGCTGCTCGTTTCTGCTGGTGGGGGCGGCGGACCCTCCCCCACGACGGCTCGCCTCCGAGCGGAGCGAGGGTGGAGGCAACAACGACACGCGGCCCCTCCGGTCGCACGCTGCGCGTGCGCCTCCGGGCCAGGCTCTCGGAAGCCGCCAGCTCGCCGCAAACCCCCTCCTCGGCGCCTGATGGGCGCCGGGCGCCTCTGGCGCGAGCAGCCGCAACCTTTCGCAGGCTGCAAAAGGTCTCATCACCGCCCGCGTGCGGTATAACCCTTGAAGGGTATCCGCGTAGCTGAGGATAGATCGGTGCCAACCACAACTGTGGCGAACAAGACGAAATTCGAACGAAGCCAGCGGGAAAACCCACGATTTTGGTCTCGCTTCCGACGGCCACCGAGCCTTGAAGGTCAGAGCGTTCTTGAAGTTGGCTGTGGATACGGGAGCCTCTGTGTGGAGGCGGCGGCCGCAGGGGCGCGGCGTGTAGTTGGGATTGACCTGCGCGAAAGCGCCATCAAGTTTGCGAAGGCTCACATCGCGGAGACTTATCCCGAGCTCGCAGAGCGCCTCGAGTTTCACGCTGTCCACCTGCGCCATTACCCCGCAGAGGTGTTCGACTGCATCCTGTCGAAGGACACCTTCGAGCACATCATTGACCTCGACTTGATGTTGGCGGAGATGAAAAGACGCCTCAAACCTGGAGGTCTCATTTACTCCGGCTTTGGACCCCTGTACCCGAGTCCTTACGGCGATCACGACCGCCGCCGCATGTTGTTGCGCCACTGGGGGCTCCTGGGCAGTTCGCTCGCGCGTGTCCCCTGGGCGCACCTGGTGCTTGCAAACACTCTCGTGCGTCTCAACAACCAGCATGAGAAGAAGCAAGCTCGCTCGCTCCGCGACCTGGGCCTCAACATGCTCGGATTCTCGGATTACGAGCGGATCATCAAGAATTCAGGGCTTCGCGTCCTTTACTTCGACACGAACCGTGGCACGGGCGCGAGCCCCAGGATCTTCTCTGCGCTCAGGAAGTTGCCCATGCTCATGGACCTTTGCACGTATAACGCTTACTGCGTGCTCGAGAATCCTCGGTAGACTCCGCTTGGACTTGTCTGCTTACTTCGGTGTTGCCGGTTGGTCCTACCCCGACTGGCGCGGCATTGTCTATCCGCCAGGCCTCAAGACGGCTGACCAGCTCTCTTACCTCGCCCGCTTCGTCGATCTTATCGAGGTGAACACGAGCTTTTACCGCGTCCCCACCTCAAGAATGGTTGAGGGTTGGCTGCGGAGGACGGAGCAGCTTCCAGCCTTCTTCTTCACAGCCAAGGTGCCCGGTACGGTCACGCACGAAGGCGAGTTGGGCGAGTCGGGGGCGCAGATGTTTCGCGATGCCTTCGCGCCGCTCATCGAAGCCGGCCGCCTGCGCCAGCTATTGGCGCAATTTCGCTGGGATTTCACCGACACGCACGCGAACCGAGATCTCCTGGGCCGGCTGGTGGACCTCTACTCCCGTTCGGCGCCGATTGTGGTTGAGTTACGTCACAACTCCTGGCAGGCACCTGCGGCCCTCGAAGCCCTCGCCTCGCTGGGCGTCACCGTGGCGAATCTTGACATGCCTCTCGGGCGGGACTCCTTCAGCCTGGAAGTGTGTCGAGTCGGCGTCCACCGATACCTGCGTCTCCATGGCCGCAACCGGAAAGCCTGGTTCGACAAGAAGGCCGGCCGGGATGAAACCTACGACTACTTCTACTCTCCGGATGAGCTGGCGCACATCCAGGCTCGGCTGTTGGCACTCAGACAGCATGCCAAGTCGATCACGGTGGTTGCCAACAATCATTTCCGGGGCAAGGAGGTGGCCAACACACTGGAGCTAATGTCGCTCATCACGGGCGCGAAGGTCGACGTGCCACCCAGCCTCGTGCTGGAATACCCGAGGCTCCGAAACATCTGCCTCGAGTGACCGACACTACCGGTGGAGGCATTCCTCTGTGAAAGTTTCCCCCCTCGCCTTCGTGGAGTATCCTGTTGTTTCCATGCACCGCATCGACCACGTCGTCCTCGTTGTGAGAGACCTTGCTCAAGCGTCCTGGGATTTTGGCGGCCTTGGCTTCAATGTCTTCTACGGAGGCGCGCACGCCTCCGGCGAGACTCACAACGCATTGATCCCCTTCGCGGATGGGAGCTACCTCGAGCTCCTGGCATGGAAGAAGCGCCCCGGCGACCTCCGCGGACCGGCAGATCGCTGGTCCGGCTGGCGATTTCGCGGGGAGGGGCTGGTCGACTTCGCGCTGGCACCCGATGACCTTCCCGCGGCGCTCCGTGGAGCCAGGGAGCGAGACATCGAGCTCCTGGGCCCAGTTCCTGGCGGCCGGTCGAGGCCCGATGGCGTAGAGATCGCCTGGGAGCTGGCTCTGCCGAACGGCTTTGACCTCCCCTTCCTCTGCGCCGACGTCACGCCCCGAAGCCTTCGCGTGCCCGGAGGCTCCGCTGGCTCGCATGAAAACGGCGTGACGGGAATTGGCCGTGTAACCGTGGATACCATGGACGTTGCGGCGAGCGCCAGGCGGTATCGAGCGTTGGTGGGAGTCGAGCCCGTTCCTTCACCCCTGGAGGGCAGCCAGCGTTTTCAGCTCGATGCCGCGGCTATCGACCTCGTCTGGGCTCTTCGAGGCAACGGGGTTCGCTCGATCGAGCTTTCCTGCGGCCCGACGGGAGAATCGAGGCTGCTTCCCCCGCGCTTCACGCACGGGGCGTCGATCGAAGTCGTTCCCACAGGACTCATCGGCTAAATATCCCGGTGTGATTTTCTGTCAGGTCTCCTTTCGCACGAAGAAGACCGCGGCCACGATCAGCCCGAACGCGACGAAGTGGTTCCACTTGAGCTTTTCGCCAAGGTACGTGGCGGAGAAAAAGCAGAACACGATGACCGTGATGACTTCCTGCATTACCTTGAGCTGAGCGCCCGATAGCCCGTTTGCGTGCCCGTGGCGGTTGGCTGGCACCTGAAAGCAGTACTCGGCGAAGGCGATCAGCCAGCTCACGAGCACGGCCTTCCAGAGGGGGGAGTCCTTGAACTTGAGGTGCCCGTACCAGGCAACGGTCATGAAGACGTTCGAAATGGTCAGGAGGGTTACGGGGTAGAGTACTTTCATGGTTTCTCAGGTGAGGCTTCGATTTGAGCTTCCGGGGAGAACAAGCCAAACTTTTACGCCACTTCTGCCGAAGAAGGAAAGAGGCATGCGCAGCTTCTCTCTGCACAGGAACCCATGGCCAACTCCCGATTCCTGATCATCCTCGTCCTGCCGCTTCTCCTCTGCTTTTGGTTCGTCGCGTACAGATATGGCGGCGACACGGAGTTGGTGAGTACTCAATCGGTGCTTCTTGGCGCTCTTTTAATCTTCCTCCTGCGTCTGTCGGACATGACGCTCGACACGCTGCGCCTCATGTTCACGATGCAGGGGCACAAGTGGCTGGCGGCACTGGTTGGCTTCATGCAGGCGGCGATCGTGGTCGTTGCAATCGCCCGGGTGGTCCGGGGCGTCACCAACGTGTGGAATATCCTCGCCTACGCCGGCGGGTTCGCCTGCGGCATCCTGGTCGGCATGACGATCGAGGAGCGAATGGCGCTGGGCTTCAGGCACCTCCAGGTCTTCTCAAAGACGAAGGGCGAGCACATCGCAGATGTGCTGCGCCAGGCGGGGCACGCTGTCACGCTCATCGCGGGCTCAGGAAAGGACGGGCCTGTTCACATCGTGAGCTGTGTTGTCCGGCGCGGCGACATGGTTGCAGTTCGCTCCCTTGTGGACGACGTGGACCCCACGGCATTCATCACCGGCGAGGAGATCCGCCCCATCGCCCGCGGCTTCTTCGGCTCTCGATCCCACTGAATGGAGGCTTGCAACGTGCCTCAAGCCCGGGCCACGCGCATCCGCCCGTCAACCACGATCGCACCTTCACCGGGTGCGAGTACCTTCACCGGGTTCAGGTCCAGTTCAAGAATCTCGGGTGCAATGTCAATCAGCGCTGAAACTCGCTGGATGAGTCCCACGAGTGCCTGGCGGTCGCCGGGCGGAGCGCCGCGATAGCCCTTCAGTAGCTTCTCGGAGCGCAACTTTTCCAGCATCTCCTCGGCATCGACGTCGCTTACCGGGGGCAGACGGAACGCGACATCCTTCAGAAGCTCGACGAGCACCCCGCCCATTCCGCACACGACGAGGGGGCCGAATGTCGGGTCCGACGTCACCCCAACGAGCGCCTCGATTCCGCCACGCACTTCGCGCTGCAAGTAGACGCCTTCCAGCTCAAGGCCCGCCTTGCGCATGCGGTCCCTGAGGGTTGACAGCGCCGCAATTACTTGGTCGGGGGACTGGAGCCCCAGGAGCACGCCGCCGGAGTCGCTCTTGTGAAGAAGGCCGGGAGCGATGGCCTTGGCGACCAGCGGGAAGCCGAGCCGTTCCGTGGCCTCCGCGACGCCAATCGACGTTGCCGGAACGACTGCCTCGCCGCTTGCGAAGTCGATGCCAGCAGCCCGCAGCACGGTGGCAAGGTCGTCGGGCTCGAGCCAGGCCTCACCCCTGGCGCTCTCGAGGACCCGATCCAGAACGGCCCTGACGGCGGAGACGCGAGCTGGCTCAAGTTTTACCAACGTTCCCTGCGGTTTTTCTCGCCAGCGAGCGTAGCGGAAGGCTGCTGCAAGGGCCATGGCGGCGTTCTCGGGAAACGTGAAGCTGGGGATCCGGCCCCTGGGGCCCCGGCTCAGAACTTCGGGAGCTCCCTGCGACGAGAGAAATACGGTCAGCACCGGCTTGTGGGACGGCACCTTACCCGCGGCTCTTGCGATCGCCTCCGCGACCTTGTCGGGATTTGTCGCCAGAACGGGTATGTAAATCACGATGATGGAGTCCATGCCCGGGTCGTTGCCCATGGCCTCGATCGTGCGCTCGTAGTGCTCGGGCGGTGCCGAGGCGATCATGTCGACGGGGTTTCCCAGGCCAGCCGTCGCTGGCAGGAATGCCTTGAGCCGCAGGGTCGTGTCCGGGCCGAGGACTGGTACTGTGAGGCCCTGCGCCTCGCAGGCATCGGCGAGGAGGATGCCCGGGCCCCCGGCGTTGGTGACTACTCCAACTCGATTTCCGGCGGGCACCGGCTGCGTGGCGAGTAGTGCCGCCACGTCAAAGAGCTCCTCCAGTGTGCGTGTGCGGATGACGCCCGCGTCCTCGAAGAGCGCATCAACGGCAACATCGAGGCTACCAAGTGACGCGGAGTGGCTTGAAGCGGCCCGTGTTCCTGCGGCGGATCGTCCTGACTTGACCGCGACAATGGGCTTCTTTCTCGCGACTTCGGGCGCGACTCGCGCGAACTTGCGGGGGTTTCCGAAGCTCTCGAGGTACAGCACGATGACCTGCGTGCGGGGGTCCTCGGCCCAATAGGCGAGCAGGTCGTTGCCGGAGACGTCGGCCTTGTTGCCAACCGAGACGAAGGACGAGATCCCGCAATTGAGTTTCTCAAAATAGTCGAGGATGGCGATGCCAAGAGCTCCGCTTTGCGAGGACATCGCGATATTGCCCGCCGGGGGCTGGCCCGGGGCGAAGGTGGCGTTCAGAGACACCTCGGGGGCTGTGTTCAAGATTCCCATGCAGTTGGGACCGACCATGCGCATGCCGGCGCCTCGCACGAGCGAGACGAGCCGCTCCTGCGATGTCAGCCCGTCACCCCTGGTCTCTGCGAAGCCTGCCGAGATCACGACGACCCCCCGCACGTGGGCCCTGGCACAGTCGATGATGACCTCCTCGACGGCGGGTGCAGGGACGGCAATGACCACGAGGTCGACGCTCGACCCGATGGCGCTCACGCAGGGGTAGCAGGTCAAGCCGCTGATCTGGCTCGCCTTCGGGTTGACAGGATAGATGGGGCCCTTGAAACCGTCACGCTTGAGGTTTTCGACGATGGTCGCACCGATGGTTCCGGGTATGCGGGAAGCGCCCACGACCGCGACACTCCTCGGCTCAAGGATAGACCGCACGCTCATGGCGGCCGCATGACGCTCTCGCTGGTGTGATGCTTCCTCCTGACCCCCTGTCTCGGCCGTGGGGAATGAGACGTGAAAGACGCCGCCCTCAAACGACTTTTTCACCAGGAATCCGCTCGTTGCGAACATGCTAATCATGCGATTGTTCTCCCCGAGCACTTCGGCCTCGAACTCACGGATACCGTTCTTGCGAGCGATGGGAGCCAGACGCTCGAGTAGAAGAGTGCCAATACCACGCCCCTGGTGCTTGTCGTCCACCGCAAAGGCGATCTCCGCTCTCTGGAGCGGGGCTCCAGGCTCGCCGATTGCAGAGTAGCGACCCACGCCGACGATCTGCTCTTCGCCATCATCCCGGAGCGTGCCGACAATCGCGGCGTCGCGGACAAAGTCCAGCGTCGTGAACTTCTCGAGCTCCAGCTCCGTGAGCTTGCGCTTTGAACGGAAGAACCGGAAATAGGCGGACTCCGGGCTCATGCGGGCGAAAAGGTCGGCCAGACGCGGCTTGTCATCAGGCCGAAGGGCCCGAAGGTGGATCGATCCCCCATCTCGGAGCACAGCGTTGGATTCAAGGAATGGGGTGTCTGCTTTCATGTGATGCTCCTGGTTTTTCGCGGTCGCTTCACAAGGGCGCGGAGTGCTGCCAGATTTTTTCGTATCCTGCCGTTTTCGGGCGGCAGCTCGAAAATGAAGGGTGCATGGGCGAAGCGCGCGTCGTTCAGGATTCGACGCAGTCCCTCCGCGCCCAGGTAGCCCTCTCCGATGTGCTCGTGGCGATCGACTCGCGTGCCCAGCTCTTTCTTGGAGTCGTTGATGTGTATGCAGAGCACCCGGGAGCTGCCGACGTGCTCTTCCAGCTCGGTCATGGATCTGTGGTAGCCTTCGTCGGTCCGAAGCTCGTAACCGGCAGCGAAGATGTGGCAGGTGTCCACGCAGACGCCTGGCCGCTCCGGGTCCCTCAGTCGATCGATCAGGTTTCCGATCGACGCGAAGCTCACGCAGATCGACGATCCCTGTCCGGCCGATGTCTCGAGCAGGATGCGTGTTCGGAAGCCTCTTGTCGCCCGGTGGACCCTGTCGAGTGCAGTTGCCGCGCGTCTTAGCCCTTCCTCTTCGCTGGTGCCTCCGTGCGAGCCGGGGTGCAGCACGAGGCTGGAGATGCCGAGCGCTTCGCAGCGTTCCACCTCGATGCGCAGCGCCTCCGTCGACTTGTCACGAAGCTCCTTTACCGGGGATGCGAGGTTGATCAGGTAGGCTGCATGAGCCACGACGGGTTTATGGCCCGTGGCCCTGGCGCGGTCGTGAAAGGCCTGGAGCTGCTCGTCCGTGAGCGGCTTTGCTGCCCAGGCGCCCTTGTTCTTCGTGAAGATCTGGAGTGCGTCGCAGCCTTCCTCCACGGCGCGGTCCAGCGCCGTGTGGAGGCCGCCCTCGGTGGAGATGTGCGCGCCAATCAACATGGCGAGCATGCTATCATGCCGCCGATTGTCAAACGACCCGCAGTCCGACCCCACCGATATTGATTCTGCCCAGGCCGAGTGGCTCGTCCACCGGGGCGAGGTCCGATGCCTTGACGTGCGTACGCCGGATGAGTTCGTTGGCCTTGGCCACATCCCGGGCGCCATGCTCTTGCCCGTCGACTGGATCCCCACCGCTCTCGGCACACTCTCGAGGGAAGGCAAGCCGATCCTGGTCGTCTGCGAGCACGGCATCCGGAGCGCCTTTGCTGCACGATACCTGGCTCGAGCCGGCTTCGAGGGAGTCCTGAACCTTCGTGGAGGGATGTCGGAGTGGAGCGGCCCTCGTGATCACGCGCCGGCAAACCCGTTCTCGAGTACAGGACCCTGCTCGTGGCTTGTCGAGAACGCCGATCTTCTCCCGCGGAGCGGTCGGGCGCTCGACCTTGCGTGCGGAGGGGGGCGTCACGCGTTCCTCCTGGGGGCCGTTGGGCTCGAGGTTGACGCTTTCGACGTCGACGCGGAGAAGGTGAGTGAAATCGCCGCGATTGCTGCGCAAACTCGGGTACGAGTCCATGCCCGAGTCGTGGACCTCGAGACAGGCGTCGCCGATCTTGGCGACACTCTGTACGACATCATCCTCGTCATCCACTATCTCCACCGCCCGCTCTTCCCGGTGATTTTGAAGGCGCTCAAGCCCGGCGGCATTCTCCTTTACGAGACCTTCACTCTCGATCAGGCAAGGCGTGGCAAGCCCACGAACCCGACGTTTCTCCTCACGCCTGGTGAGCTGCCGCGGCTGGTGGAGCCCCTCGAGGTGATTCGGCAGCGTGAAGGTGACTTTGACGGCCGTTGCGTCTCGGCCGTGGCAGCCAGAAGACAGCTCGAGCACTGAGAGCGTGAGCCACCACTGGGCCCCGCCGCACGGTCCTCCGACGGAGGCGAGTGCCGCGCCGGAGACGCGTGGCGCCCCCCAGGCGCCAGGGAGGGCGCGTGTCGCCGCTCGCACCGAGAGGCCATCTGAAACACGCTTTCAAGTGCGTCTCGATTACAATCGTTGTCGAGGTTGATTGCAATCCATGCAGCCAGCGAGCAACCCCATGCCTTCGACGCCAGCGGAGAACCGTGTTCGGGATCTGCTCGAACAGGCCGAGGTGCTATACAAGGGAGATCGCCATGCAGAGGCGGAGCCGCTCTTGCGTGAAGCCCTTCAGCTCGCAGAGCCGCAGTTGCCTCAGAAGCAAACGCAAGTGGCACTGGTGTGCGACCGCCTGGGCTACAATTGCCTTCGACGGGACAACCTCGGCGAGGCAGAGTCTCTGTTTCGAAGAGCCCTTGCGCTGCGTCGTGACGCCGTGGGTGTAGGGGACGTCGAGACGGCGGCAAGTTTCAACAACCTGGGGCTGTTGCTCAGGGTCCAGGGCCGGCTGGCCGAGGCGGAGGTGCTTCTCCGGAGGGCACAGGAGGTATTCGAACGGCTGCTCGGCAGGGAGCATGAAAAGTCGATTCGCGCTCTTACGAACTTGTCGCTCCTGGCTCTGGATCAATGCCGTCCGCAAGATGCTGAAAGATGCCTCCGGGCCGTCCTGGATTGCCGAATTCAGCCTGGAAAGTACCGCGACATGGAGAGAAGTCGATGCCTTTACCGCCTGGCGAACATACTCTGCGCAGAGGAGAGGTTCTCGGAGGCAGAGCCTCTTTATCGAGAAGCGGTCACTTGCCTGGGCGGGGTCTCCGGGGAATCCAGCTACGAGGCTGCGAGCGTGAGGTTGTCGCTGTCACGCTGCTTGCGGGCTCGCGGACAGTTGAGCGACGCTCATGAATGCTTGATCGAGGGCCTTCAGATGATCTCGGGCACCTTCGGAGATCAGCACCTCCACTCCGCGGCGGGCTTTGTCGAGCTGGGAGTGATTCTCGAAGCCCAGGGAAAGCTCGGCGAGGCAGAGTCCTACCTTCGCAAGGCGCTCGATATTCGGTTGCACACGCTCGGCGCTTCGGCCGTGGAGACAGTGGAAGCGCAACATGTCCTCGGAGCGATGCTGCTGGCGCAAGGAAGGCTCATGGAGGCCGAGGAGCTGCTGCACGCTGCAGCCGAGGGCTTCGAGACCTCCAGACTTTACGTGAGCTACGAAGGTCTCGAGCGGGCGGCGGTTGGCTTTGCGCGATCGCCCCTGTCGAGGTGGGCCGTCTGTCTTGCCAGGTGCGGAAGGGTTGGCGAGGCCTGGGCAGCGCTGGAGCGTGGTCTCGCGCGAGGGCTTCTGGACGAGGTCGCCGCACGCCGAGACCGCCGGCTCGACTCCGAGGAGGCAGCGCAGCTCCAGCTCCTGCGCACGGAGCTCGTGCGGCACGCGGCGTCAACGTCTCAAGACCTTCGCGAGGCCGAAGTCGCAAGAACGCGGCTTCTCGAGTTTGAAGAGAAGCTGTCAGGGAGGTACGGCACGGCTGCGGGTGAAGTTCACTCCGTGGACCGGATCCAGTCGCGGCTCCGGGTCGGCACCGCCCTGGTGGTTTGGTTGGATCTGCCTCACAGGCCTCTGTCCCGGCATCCCATCGGAGAATCGTGGGCTTTTGTCCTGCCGGCGAGGGGAGAACCTCTTTGCGTGGCGATTCAAGGAGGAGGCCAGGAGGGCGCATGGAGACCAGAAGACCACAACTTGGCGGATCGAGTCCGTCATCTGCTTGCGCGCCCGCCGTACGGACAGAGCGCAGGGGAGCTTGACCGTCTCCTCCATGAGCTGCGCGAGCAGAGGCTCAGCCCTCTGGAGCGTCTGCTCGAAAAGCAGGAGGCATTTCACCCTGTTCGAAAGCTCATCGTCGTTCCCATCGACGCCATGGCGGGGATTCCGCTGGAGGCGTTGTCGGAAAAATACGAGGTAACCTACGCGCCCTCGGGCACCTTGCTCGGCGCCCTTACGAAATCAGGAGTGAGCCCTCGCGCGAGCCCCGGGCCCGAGGTCCTCGTCGTGGGAGATCCTGCCACGGGACCCGGGGGCACCTTCTCCTCCGGCCTGGGCCCACTTCCGGGAGCAAGGGCCGAGGCGGAGGCGATCGACTGCATCGCCCGCAGCCTGGATTCGCCCTCCAAGGGACGCTGCGACAAGCTGATCGGTTCGGACGCCAGCGAAGCCTCTCTGGACCGGCTCGCGCAGAGTGGTCGGCTCGCGACCTATCGCTACCTTCACTTCGCGGTCCATGCGCTCGTCGACGACGCCGCTCCGCTCCGCTCCGAGCTCCTGCTGGCGCAGGATCAGCTCCTCGATCCAACGGAGCAAGCGATCTCCGGCCGCCCTATTTGCCGTGGGAGTCTGACGGCGGGAAAAGTGCTGCGCACGTGGAGCCTCAACGCGGAGCTGGTCGTCCTGAGTGGTTGCCAGACGGCGCTGGGAAAGGGGCTTGGCGGAGAAGGCACGATCGGCTTCGTGCAAACATTCCTCATAGCTGGAGTGCGCAGTGTCCTCGTGAGCCTCTGGAAGGTTGACGACGTTGCCACGTCGCTGCTCATGTCGAGGTTCTACGAGGGAATCCTGGTGCGCCGCCTCGCGAAGTCCGAAGCCCTGCGGGAAGCGAAGCGGTGGCTGCGAAACATGACTCGCCAGGAGGCGGCTCGTCACATCGGCGAGTTGGGCTTGCTCGGGGTATCTCGAGGTGCTTGTGACGAATCGGCGGTCTCGAGTGACTCGGCCGACCTGACCGGAGGTGTCAGTCGCGAAGACCTGCCCTTCGATCACCCGTTTTACTGGGCCGCCTTTGTGCTCTTCGGCCCGGGTGATCGGCTCGGCCCCTGATGGAGCGTCGGACGGCTCCGGCGCTGTGGTCTCCTGAGCGGCGGGACGATTATCGTGCTCTCGGTGCCGCGGGGCAGGAATCGGTGGCGGAGTATCTCCTCTGGACGGGCGGGTGGTACTCAGCAGGGATAGGAGTCACAGGGAAACGGACCCTCGACGGGTGGAATCGGGTCGCGGCCGCAGCCCGTCTGCCCCTCGACTGGGCCAGGGCTTGGGGGGGTCGAATTGCCCAGAAAGAGGTAGTTGAGGATGAAGATTCCGTCTGACACATCCACCTTGTTGTCGTCATTGGCGTCGGCGGCAGCATGGCAAGGCAAGGCGCGGGTACCGAGGTAAAGCCAGCCGAACACCGTGACTGCGTCACTGAGGTCCGTCTCGCGATCCCCGTTGGCATCGGCCCTGTAAAAAAGGATGAAGTCCCCGATGTCCGCAATGCCACCCCCGCCGACGTTGAGCTCGTCGATCTCGAGGATCACGGTCTCTTCGCCGGTGCCTCCCGAGAAGCCGACGTAGCCTTCGCTGGCATTCTCCTCCACGGGTTCGGTCTCGATGTCGAGAACGGGCGTGCCGCCTGGAGGGCCGATTCCGCCTCCGCCCCCGCCTCCACGGTTGGGGCGCAGCCAGGCGCGGACGTGCCCGTGGTCATAGAGCACCTGCACGTGAATTCCTTCCGGATCGAACACATCCGGCAGGCGATCGTCGGGCACCCCGAATTGAAGGTTGCGCTGAAGGCTGTGCACGGTCGCATTCGCATCGACTGCCACGTGATACGGTCCCGTGCCGGTGCCGAGAGGGCCCGCGATCGGATCCCAGCCGGACACATTGACGCCATCGCCGTCGTTCACGACCTCGCTCGTGTGCCTCAGATCGATCTCCACCGCGATGCTGTTGCGTGAAGCATCGGCCGTGCGCAGGACACTTTCGTCCCGCGATTGATTGATCTTCGCAAAGCCGAGCCCATCGGCAGCGTCGCCGCGCCGGAAATCGAGGAGGCCCGGATTGTCCTTCTGCGCCCTGTCGATACCCATCAGGAACAGCGTGAGCCCGTGACCCGGAGCACCGCCCGGCCCATCGCCCGCCTGGTGAGCGTTGTACCTGGCGAAGACGTCGAACTCGAGCAGGAAAAAACCCCTGAGGTCGAGGGGACGGTTCCAGTAGGCAGCAGTCGCGGCATTTTGGCCGCTGCCTTGAGGGTCGTTGCGAAGGTTCGTGATGCGCAGCCGGTTCTCAACAACCTTAGGCTTGAACGTAGCGCTTGAGCTGGTGCACGTCCAGCCCACAGGGCAGTCGCCTTCGAGGTCGGCGTCGAAGTCGAATCTCCCGAGCGGCTTGACGACCTCCCCTTCAACGTACTTGGGCACAATGGGCGAGGGAAAGCCGCGCGAGTAGCGGTCCCAGGAGATCACCTGCGCCTCGCAGCCGAGCTCAGAGCTTGAGGCGACGCCGACGAGCATCGTCCGGGGTGGTTCGTACCACGCAAACGAGCCCAGCGCACGCCACGAGCCCGGGCTCCCATCCCGAGAAGCGTAACCGTAAAACGAGTTGCCCCTCCGCACGAGTCGTAGCCATGGCGCGAGGTTTCGAGAGTCGCCCTCCACCTGGACCCTCGGGTCCACCGAGACGGGGTTGCAGGAAGCCGCAAGCGGTTCGACACCAAAGACGTCCTGCCACCAGATGAAATTGGGTTCCTCGACACCGCCCTGCCCGCCGGTCTTGTGGCGGAGCCCGATCCTGGGTCCTGGTCTGCCGCAGGTCAAGTCCTTCGCGGCTTGATTGAAGGTGAAAAAGTAAGCTGACTCCGGCGAGCAATCCCACCTGGCCATGAGGCCGAACTTCCCCGTCGCAAGGTCGAAATCGGAGAAGCGAGCCTCAACTGTGAAGTCCCCCTCAAGAACCTCGTAAACGAAATGAAACTGATCGCCACCGTTTCCAATCGTCGTTCCTCCGCCAAGGGTCGTGTAGACGTCGTCCGTCGGATCCGCAGTTCCGTTCGTGTTCAGGGAGATCGATCCGGGCGCGCAGGGGCCGCCCCTGCCGATATTGTGTGAGTTTTGAAAGACGCCGAGGGGGCCTGTCGGCAGATCTTGAAAATAAAGCGCCCGAGGGCCATCCGTTTCGGCGGTACCGGCGCGGCCGGTGACCAGCAGGGAAGTGCCCGGGGGACGTTGCACCGAGTAATGAACCCCGTTCCCCAACAGGTTGCCGGGCACTTGCCAGGTGATCTTCACGCCCACTGGATCCGTCTCGAACGGCGGCTCGAGACGCTCTCCATCAAGCACGAGCGCTCTGAACCGTACTGTCTGCGTCGCCACACCACTGGAGTGGTGTTCGCTGTTCGCGAAGCCGACGAGAAGTCTCTGCGGGGCATTCTGGCCCCAGTCCTCGGCGTGGTCCTGAGTCCAGTTCGCGTCATCCCGCGGATCGAGGCGCCCATCCATCATGGCCTGCGTGTGGGCGTGCCAGCCCTGGATCACCGTGCCGCGTCGGGTGAGTCGGAAGCAGAGGGGGTGAGGCACGGTGCCCGCGATCGGTGCCTCGAAGAGGCCGCCGCTCTGGCATGCAAGGTGGAAGCGCCTGCCAGCCACCCGGGCGGCGTCCTGGAGGTCGGGAAGGTGGTCCTGGATCATGGTGAAACGGGAGCAAGTTTCGAGAGTCTCTCTCGCCATGAGGCCGAACTTGCCCCAGCGTCCCTGGCCCGTCGAGTGCTTCCTCGAGAGGATGCAGACCGAGACATCGAAGTCGCCCTCTATCCGGTTGTACGCGAACTCAAAGCTGTCACCCCCCTCCCAGATATCGCCGCCGGTTGAGCTCGTCGACTGATACTCCCGGGGGAGAATGGTCTGTGTTGTGCCGCTCTCTTCACCCCGGTCGGCGCCGACAACGCGGTGGTTGGAGAAGTCGATTCCCGGCGGCATGGGCGGCGGAATGAGCGGAGTCGGGAAAAGCAAGCTCGTTGTGCCGCCACTGGAGATGTCGAAGACGTTGGCGGGGCTCATCGCGGTGGCGCGCAGCTCCTCGCAGACAAGGTAGGAGGTTCTCGTGTCGAAGCTGGCTCCCGAAAGCGTCACCACGTGGCTCGGGCTCGGGCAGAAGTAGTCGGTGTCGAGGACCCTTCGGGTGAGGACCGGCAAGTTCGGACCCTTGAGATCAGTCGTCGCGCCCAGAATGCGCACGAGGGGGTTTCCGGTGGTGGTGATCTTCTGGCCATCAGGCGTGGTCAGTGCAAGGCGGAACGCGAAGTCGCCGATCCCATCCCACACGAGCGCGGTGAGGCGATTCACGCCCGGCTCGAGCACGGCGACGGGACGCTCGATGCAGTCGGTGAAGAGTCCCCGGCACGTGCTTGTGTTTGCAATGAGGCCCGTGTTGAGCCAGACCTGGATCGAATCGTCGCTTGCGAGACAAACGTTGACAGGTAGCGGAGCTCCGGTGAGGTTCTCGACGTACGTCACTGCGATTGCCAGGATGAAGTCATCCACGAGACCACGGGAGTCCAGGTAGCTCTCAAAATCGACGACGTCCGGGTCGGGCCCGAGGTCCAGGGCGACAAACTGGGGTTGGCCCACGCCTCGGTACTCGAGGCTGTGCGCAGTGCCACCAAAGTCAATGTCGCTCCAGACAGTACCGACGACCGGGTTCTCTTGCCGGATGATGTGCGGCGCGACCCAATTTTCGAGCATCGTGTGAGCGCCCCCGCCCGTGCAGTCGTTGGCCTGGAGCGGAAGCAGGCAGGCCCACTGGTCGGCTTGAATAAAGCCATTCGGATTCTGAGCGACGACCTGGCCGCATCCGACCAGCAGAAACAGAAATCCCAGTGCCCACGAGTGCTTGTAGGCTGGACTCATACCCGGACTCCAGACGGTCCTGGTGAATCTTGGACCCTTGTCAAATTATTACGATTCATGGACGAAGGTCAAAGCCTGAACTTCGAGTTCTGCGTGGCCGCGAAGAGCGGAAAGGGCGCCCTCGAGCGTCGCCTCGTGTGACGCCACGTTGGCCCGGGCTGTCCTGGCCGCCTCATCGATGATGGTGCGAAAGTCGTCCGCCGTGCGGGGTGTCGCGCTTGCAAGCATTACGAAGGATTCCGTCCCCGTGCTCTGGTCAAGCCGATAAGGTCCCAGGCGGGATGGCCCTGGAGCACAGGTCTTCGCCTGCGAGCTCACGGGCACGAGCACAAGTGCGCTGGTGAGCATCGCGACGAAGACCGTCGCCTCGCGTTCGGGGCTCCAGTGGATCACCACGCGGTCGCCGCTCCTGAACCTCGTCTCGTGGGCCCCGCGAAGAGTGCCCTCGTGCGCCAGGGCGAGGCGGGCCCCTCGCAGGAGCGGTGTGGTGGCTCTCTGCGCCTCGTCGACTCGCTCCGCGATCCAATCGCCAGCGGACCGGGCCGCCGCCTCCGTCGCGCTCTTGAGGCGCTCGAGAAGGCCCGGCGCCCGGGCTTGAAGCTCGGCGTCGACTCGGTCGAGCGCGCCGTGCAACGCGGTCAGGTCCCTCGGGGCCTGGAAGAGGTTGGGGGAACGTCGAACTGCCTGGCCCCACTTCCGGAGGAGGGCCGCCAGCGCCGGGTCGTCGAAGTCGTCATGTTCGGTCGTCATGTCAATTCACGCCCTCAATTCCTTTTGCCTCCAAACAGAGTCGCAAGTCCCCCATGGCACGCACCATGCGGTCGCGTAGCGACGATTCGGCCAGCTTCAGGGTTGTCGCGATCTGACGCTTTGAACGTCCATCGGCGAAGTGGCTCCAGAACACCGATCGAGAGATCTCATCAAGTCCTCCCAGGCAATCGCGCACGGCGATGCGCTGCTCCTCCAACACAAGAGGGTCCGGGGAATCCACGTCGGCTGCCTTCGACGGTACGACATCTTGCCACAGGGCATCATCCGGGAAAAGCGCCTCCAGACTCGAGGCGTGGATACCTCGCCCCTTTTGCCTCCAGTGACTTGCGAGCGCGTTTTGGGCCGAGCCGAAGATGTAGCGACGCCAGTGGGTCATGCTCGTCTCCGCTGGCCCCGAGCCGTTCCGCACAGCGCGATAGAGGGAGACAAATACCTGTTGAGTCAGCTCATCGGCGTCGGAAACGGGGACGCGCTTCCAAAAAAAACGGTAAATCGGGTCCCAAAACCACTCCACCAGGGCATCGAAGGCAGACCGTTCACCCGCCGCGAGATCCTGGACCAACTTCAAGAATTGCGGTTCCTGCTCACCCGGACCCATGCGATTCCCTTGGCTTCCGTACCTGGAAGGCGGACCCATCCCAACAGGGAGGACCTCGATGGCATTGTACCGCTTCGAGTCCGGGGCAAGGCCAGCGAAGTCAGCTTCCGCCCGGGTTGGGCAAGTGACCATTTGCAGCTCGTGGGGTAGGTAGCTCACAGACCTTCAACGCCGGCCGGGCCCGAGTGCGCAGAAGAATCTCACCGGGGAGTATGCAGGACCCCCTCATACCACAGCCAGAGCCCGACGAGACCCGCCTGGAGAAGGGCGATCAGCCAGAAGGTCAGCCGGAAGGAGCCCTTTAGCGTCTTGTGGCGGAATATCTTCTGCCCAACGATGGCTGCCGGGGTGCCGCCGAGGAACGCGATCGCGTGGAGGGTACGCTCGGGGATGCGGGGGGTGCTGCGGCGCCGGCTCAGTGACTTGTCGATTCCGTAAAACGCGAACGTCACGGCATTGATGGACAAGAAGTATGCAGCCACCCAAGACCAGCGAGGCCAGTGGACGAGGGCTCCCGTGAGGGCGAGCGTCAGGGCTCCGCCCCACAGACCGAACTTGCGAGCAATGGAGACGCGGGTCATCTTTCGAGGAGCTCATGATAGCTCCCCGGCGCCAGGCTCGAGAAGACCTGAGCTTCCTTCACGCCGGGCCACCCCACTGTCGCCGTGACGAGGCCCCTGCGCGCCCCGAGGCCCACTCGAATCCGCGGATCGTGAGCGCTCAGGAAGCTTCCGTCGGTAGTTACCCCGCGTATTGATTTCCAACCGCTCACAGCGGTCTCGACGACGGCGCCGGTCACGGGCAGTTGGCGCCCCCGGGCATCCTTGCGTCTCTTGAGCTCGAAGCCGATCCAGCTCCGTTCGTCGCCTGCACGGTTTTCGAGGAGGATGGCAGGACCGCCGCAGTTGGTGACCACCAGATCGGGGTCTCCGTCGTTGTCGTAGTCGGCCTCGGCCACGCCTCGGCCCACCAGGGCCTGCTCGAACCACGCTCCCGCGGCCTTCGAGACCTCCGCGAAATGACCCCGGCCATCGTTCTCGAGGAGCAGATCCAGCTGGCCGAAACCTGGAACGCCTCCAGGCACGATTTCAGCGGCGTTGTCGAGGACGTGACCGTTGGCGCAGTAAAGGTCGAGGTCGCCGTCGAGGTCGAAGTCGAGGAGACGTACACCGAATCCGAGGGGCAAGAAAGTCGCTCTTGCGATGCCGCTCTGCGTCGATCCATCAATGAAGAATCCATTTTCACTCAGGTAGAGCGTGTCGGGCTCGTTGCTGAAGTTCGCGACCAAGTAGTCGAAACGCAGGTCGCCGTCCACGTCACCGCGGTCGATCCCCATTCCCGCTCGCGGCACGCCCTCGGTATTGAACGCAAAGCCCGTCTCGAAGGAGACGTCCTCGAAGCGAAAGCCTCCGAGGTTGCGCCACAGGGTGTTGGGGGTCGAGTCGTTGGCGACGAATAGATCGGCGTCGCCGTCATTGTCGAAGTCGGAGGCCAGCACACCGAGACCCTTGCCCGCAAGGCGGCCCTGAGAGGCCGTGATTCCCGATTCGATGCTCTCGTCGCGAAACGTGCCGTCGCCGAGGTTTCGGTAGAGCACGTCGGCCACGCCGTCGAAGTGGTGGGGGTGGCAGTAGGTCGAGAGCTTCTTGGAGCGGCCTGGCGCTTGAGTCTCGCACGCTCCTTGCGTTCGGGAGTCGTAGGCGACGTAACGCACGACGAAGAGGTCGAGGTCATGGTCGCCATCGAAGTCGGCCCAGGTCGCAGCGGTGCTCCAACCTGATGCGCCAACGCCCGCCTGCTCTGTCACGTCTTCGAAGCTCCCGTCGCTGCGATTGTGGTAGAGGGTGTTGCGTCCGTAATTCGTGACATACAGATCCGCCCGTCCGTCCTGGTCGTAGTCGCCCACGGCAGCTCCCATGCCGTAGCCATGCTCGCTGATCCCAGTCCTTGAGGTGACATCCTCGAAGAGCTTGCCGCCCAGGTTTTTGTAGAGAACGTCAGTCGGCTCTCGAGGCCCGCCGGGCCCATCCAGTGCCTTCTCGGGGTGTCGGTGTCCCTGAACAAGGTAGAGATCGAGGAATCCGTCGCCGTCGAAGTCGAGCCACGCGGCCCCGGCCCCGATGGTCTCGGGCATGAATCGGAGGCCGCTCGAGCCGTTGACATGCTCGAAGCGGATGCCCCGCTCCGCAGTCACGTTACTGAAGGCTTCGCCGCTCCAGGTGCCCCTCCAGGACGGCGGCGCCGTGGCCTTCGGAGTATTGTCAGACGGCGCACTGTCAGAGCCGTTGACTGCGCTCCTCCCGGACTGGATTCGTTCGAGAGCGTGAGCTGCGAGCCTCTGTGCGCTCGGATTTTTCGATTCGAGACGCTTCCTGAGCTCCTGGGCGGCGGCTTCACCGAGACCCGCAAGCGCCATCGCCGCCTTCCTGCGCACCTCCTCGCTCGAGTCCTCGAGTGCCTGGGCGAGCACTGCCATGGCGCTGGACGCTTGCGCCCCCATTTCCTTGAGTGCTTCCACGGCGAGGTAGCGCACGACGGCATCTTTCTCCTTGAGGGCCGAGATCAACGCCGGCAGGGCCTTCTCGCCTGCGCTCGAGAGCGCACGTGCCGCCCGGAAGCGAAGCACGAAGCTCGGGCCGCGGAGCGCCCGGGCAAGCCCGGGCACGGCGTCGGCGCCGACCTTCTCGAGCGAGCGAAGTGCCGCAAACGCACGCGCCTCGTCGCTGCCGCCGAGCTCCGCGATCAGGTCATCGATGGATCGCTTCCCTTCGTCCTCGAACGACGAGAGGGCATTGGTCCTCTGCCAGCTCAAGGGGAGCGGGCAGAGGACCAGGATTGTTATGGCGACGAGGCCCTGGGCGAACCGCACATCAGTTGCACGGCGAGCTGGGTGGGTCGCCGAAGGACAGGCCGTTCGTGATGACAGACGGACCGCTGTTGAGCGAGAAGAGGAAGTCGAGGCCGAGCGTGCCGTTCGACGGTGGATTCCCCGTGTTCCAGCCGTAGTGCGCCCCGCCGAAGTTGCCCTGGAAGGGAGAGTGACAGTTCATGCAAGTGTCAACGCCGCACTCGGGGAACTCGAAGTTTCCACAGATCGTCTGGGCTTCAAGGATGTTGGTGCACATGAGGTAGTTGGCCCACACACCGGTCACGCAGGCCGGCCTGCCGGCTCCGGAACCCTGGCAGCCGCCGACGCCGTCGGGGGTCGGAATGTAGAAATCGGCCCAGTACCACTTGTCGATGTCCTTCGTAGTAAAGTGAATTGCCGTGAGGTAGTAGGTCGTGCCGTTTCCTGTGTAAGTGTAGCTGTAGTGTTTGGACAAGTCCTTGCCGACCAACTGCGCGGCCGTGCGCCACGCCGTCTTGACGACGATCCCGCTCCTGGGGAAGTGGGGGACTTGAGTCTTTCCTTGAAGCTCCAGATCGCGCAGCTTGCACTGGTTCCAGAGCTTGTTGTCGCGGACGTGGCAGTAGGCGGGGAGGTTGTAGAGGACATCCTTCGAGCCCGGTGCAATATTGAACGGATCGGTCAGGGGCAGCGCCGCGCCTGCGGAGCTCATGGTATTGATCCTCGGGATGAAGTACTGCCACCTCTCGATCCCGTTGCACTTGGCAATCAGCTCGCAAAATCGGCACCAGCCAAAGTCGCGCTCGTCGTTGATCGGGTCGAACCCGCCGCACTGGCCCTTCGGCGGCCGGCCCGGGTGATAACCGCCGATGCCCCCAAGGACGCGCCCCTTGCTTTCGCTGAGGAAGTTCGCCAGAAGCTTGTTGGGCAGGAGGTTGATGCACTCGTTGCGGATGTCGGCTTCGACGAGGACTTCTGCTGAATCGTTTCCGAGACGCTCCTGGAGTTTCTCCGCGATTTCGGAGAGCCACTCACCGAACGACGGAGGCGCCACTCCGGGGAGCTTGCCCGTCCCCGCGAGCTCGAAGCCGAGTCCGATTCCACCTCTCGACAGATTTTGGACTGCGGGGAGGACGACGTTCCCCATCAACGCCACGGGCTGGCTGAAATCAATCCGCTTCGAATCGAATTTGATCGTCAGGCCTCCCTTTTCGTTGAGGGAAGATACGGCGATCGCGGTCACCTCGCTGGGGAGGGTAGAGACCCTCAGAACGCTCGCAGAGATGTCGATCGGTCCCACCAGAATCAAGGGACACTGAGTCGGCTTGCAGGTGAAGTCTTTGAAGATTCCAGGATCCACCATGACCCGTATGTCCACCTCGGATCTCTGCAAGAGCATGCCCACCTTGACAATGAGCTCGCTGGGCGATGACTTGATCGTCTCTGCCCGGGAGTCGCCAAAGAAGACCGCATTTTCCGCAGGATTTTGCGAAAAGCCTTCCCCATTCAAAGTCACGATATCGCCCTCGCGCACGAGCTCGTGCGAGCTCTTGAGGACTCGAGGCGCGGCCGGAGCGCCGCAGGGAATGTAGGGCCTTGGGCTGATTCCGGGACGCCCGAAAGGCGGTGGTAGCTCAGAATTTCCGAGGAAGAGGTAGCCAAGGCTTCTGACCGGATCTGAAATGTTTACCTCCCCGTCGGCGTTGGCGTCGAGAGCTTCCAGGCAAACGGGCCTCCTGGACCCGACGAAGAGATATTCGAGGGTAGCAATCGGGTCAGCGATGTTGAACTTCCCATCGCCGTTCGACTCGCCGCGCACGAAAGTATGGCCGATGTAGACAAAGGCATCAGGGAGCACCTCGGAACCCGTGCTTGTCTCCACGGCCACATCTCCGCGTGTCGGCTCCTTGGAGGCTCCGGCTTCCACCGTGACGGAAGCGTCGCTCACCCTCAGGATCTTTGCCGGCACGCCGGCCAAGGTCACTTGCCTTGTCCCTTGAAGCCCGGATCCAGTAATGACCACCCCGATGCCGCCCTCGACGGGCGACGTGCTCGGTGCCACACGCAAGAGCCGTGGAGACACTACCGTCTCCGTGATGTCGATCCGCGGCCCATTGAAGAAGGCGGATGAGCTCGAGTCTTTCGTCTTGGATGCTTGCGCCATTCCAGCACGCAGGAGCGGGGTGTCGAGGTCCGTGCCGGTTGAGTCGACACGCAGATGTCCTTCGTACCTCTCGCCGTCACGCGAGAATGAAGTACTGTAGACGTTGCCCTCGCGGCTGATTTTGAGGAAGATCGGAACTCCCGCTGCGACCGGTTGTGTGTTGGCGCTGGAGGCCTTGCCGCCCCGGACGTCCCGAAAGCTCGAGACGATCTGTAGCCCGCCGCCGGCGGACGTCTCGACGGAAATCCGCACATGGGGCGCATCGTGGAGCTCCGTGGAGCCCTCGTGAGCGCGGGCGTCGAGCCCGCCGAAGCTGGAGCCTCCCAGGTCACTGAGGCGCGCGACCAGCTCGAAGTCGGCTCGGGCGAGCTGGAAAAGGAAACGGAAGGAGTCTTCCGTGGCGCCATAGCCGGTGCTCACGCTGCAGAGCTGGTAAGCGCCTTGATCCAGGGTGCGTGAAGCCCCACCGGAAACTTCGCCCACGTCCCAGGGAAACCAGGGTGCTGTCGAGTTCGAGAGGAAGCAGTTCGGCCCGGGCTGCGCGTGGAGGCCCGAGGAAGCGAGAAGCAAGAAAGCAAGCCTGTACAAACTCGGAGTCAACCGAAATGGAGTCATACACCCTCCTTCGCGTCGCCGGAGCCTCGAAACCCATCTGAGGCACACCTTGGGCCGAAATGCCCTCTCCTTTCCTTGGAGATTTGTTCCGGTCCTTACAAAGGCAATCGTCCGATCGACCGCGCCTCAGCTTAGGCGAACTGAATCGGGACTGCAACTGGGAACTCGGGCGAGGGCCCGCCCACTTCCTGACGTCTGCGGGGGCCCCTGTCAGCCCACCCAAACGAGTCCCCTGACGCGCTGCTCGCCTCGGTGTCTCGAGAAGAAGGGTTTCAGCCCAGAGCCTCGCGTACGACCTCGCCTGCGTTCACCGTGGCGCGCTCATTGCGGCCGTTGTGGAAATAGGTGAGTCTCAGGTGATCCATCCCGAGGAGGTGGAGGATCGTGGCGTGGAGGTCGTGCACGTGGACGGGCCGTTCGACGGCTCGCAGGCCAATCTCGTCGGTCGAACCGATGACTTGCCCGCCCCTCACGCCGGCGCCCGCGAGCCACATCGTGAAGCCCCACGGGTTGTGGTCACGTCCGCTGCCCTTCTCGTTGAAGGGGGTGCGGCCGAACTCGCCGCCCCAGATGACCAGGGTCGAGTCGAGCAGGCCTCGTGCCTTCAGATCCGCAAGCAAGCCAGCGATCGGCTTGTCCGACGCTCGACACCACTTCGAGTGATTGCCTTCCATGTCTGCATGCGCATCCCACCCGCTTCCGCTCCCGCAGTAGCATTGGACGAAGAGCACGCCACGCTCGACAAGCCGCCGGGCAAGCAAGCAATTCGCGCCGAACCTGCGCGTCGTGGGGTCGTCGAGCCCATAGAGCGCCTGGGTAGGTTCCGACTCGCCCACAAGATCAACGGCCTCCGGCGCCGCTGCCTGCATGCGGTAGGCGAGCTCGTAGCTCTGGATTCGCGCCTCGAGCTCGCTGTCGCCACGGTGCGCAGCCGCGTGGCGGCGATTCAGGTCGGCAAGGTAATCCAGCTTGGATCTCTGCGCCTTCTGGCTGACGCCGCCGGGCGGGGCGAGATCGAGGATCGGCGTGCCTTCGCCGCGCAAAAGTGTGCCCTGGTAAGTCGCGGGGATGAATCCAGCGCCCCAATTCTTCGATCCTCCGACGACTTCCCTGTCGTCCGCAAGCACCACGAAGGCGGGGAGGTTCTCGTTCGTTGAGCCGAGCCCGTAAGTCGCCCAGGCTCCGAGCGATGGACGGCCAGCGAGGATGGAGCCGGTGTTCATCTGGCAGACGGAGCCGACGTGGTTGAGTCCGTCGGCCCAGCACGATCGAATCAAGGCGAGGTCATCAGCGTGTTTCGCGACGTGTGGGTACCAATCGGAGACCCAGAGGCCGCTCTTGCCGTGTTGCTTCCAGCTCCGCTTCGTGCCCATGAGGGCGTTCGAGGCCGTGCCCATGGCCGTGATCGGTTTGCCGAACGATGCAGGCATCGGCTGGCCGGCGAGCTTCTCGAGCGCCGGTTTTGGATCGAAGATGTCGAGGTGGCTTGGCCCGCCCTCCATGAAGAGCCAGATTACGCTCCTTGCCCTGGGCCGGAAGTGGGGGCCGCGGTGAACGCCACGCCGAGGCGCCGCATCCGCGGTGCGAGACGTCAAGGCGTCGCGGGTGAGGAGATAGCTCAGCGCCAGCGCGCCGAAGCCGCCGCCCGAGCGAGCCAGGAGCTCGCGTCGCGTGCTGAGGAGTGGGATGTGGGTCCTGCGCTGCGTCATCTCAGTTCCTGTAGATGAACTCGCTGGAGTTGAGTAGCACGTGGCAGAGGTCCACAAGAGCCTTCTGGGCGCCACCCGCTATTTCCGCCTGTCGTTTGAGGAAGGCCGCGGCCTCAGCTTTCTCCTCGGCGCCCGGACGCCGAGCATAGGCAATCCTGTAGGATTCTTCCACCTGGCTCTCGAGACTCTCTGTTGCAGCCGCCCGCGCACGTGACGCGAAGGCGGCGGCCCATTCGAGGGTGAGCGCGTCATTCAGGAGGAGAAGCGCCTGCGGCGCAGTCGTGGTGACGTTTCTGCGCCCGCAGGTCTCGTGGGTGTCTGGCATGTCGAAAGCCTCGAAGAACGGATAGCGAAGGTTGCGCTTCACGAAGACGTAAATGCTTCGACGCCGACGTTCAAAACTGTCCGTGGTCAAGCTCCAACGCGCGTGGCCGTCCGTGCCCTGGGGCAGCTCGGGCAAGATGCTGGGGCCCCCGGCTTCAAGGTTCAGGATTCCGGCCGCTTGCATCGCGATGTCGCGGATCACCTCGCCTTCGAGACGAAACCGTGGGAAGCGCCACAGCAGCATGTTTTCCGGGTCGGAAGCGGGCGGCGTGGATCCCATCGAGGACTGACGGTAGACACTCGAGGTCAGGATGAGCCGGTGAAGTCGTTTCAGGCTCCAGCCGCTCGAGACAAGCTCAGTGGCCAGCCAATCGAGCAGCCCGGGATGCGTCGGACGGTCCCCCAGGTGGCCCAGATCGTTCGGCGAGCCGGCGATGCCGCGCCCGAAGTGGTAGTGCCAGACCCGGTTCGCAATCACGCGGGCCGTCGTCGGGTTGCGGGCATCAGCCAGCCAGTTGGCGAGGGCGGTGCGGCGACCGCTTGATTCGATTCCCGGGGGCGGAAAGATTCGAGGCGCCTCGCTGGAGTAAGCGGACGGAAAACCTGGATCGACCTCCCGATCGGCTGCATTGTAGAGGCCGCCCGGGAGGACGTAGGTCTTCGGTGCCACACGGCCGCCGTCGCCGATGCCCGTGCCGATGGGCATCACGCCCGGGTGAAGCTCCGCGAAGTTGCTCCGCTGGTCGCTCAGGGCCTGCCAGCGTTTCTTGGCCTCCTCCTTGAGCCCGCCCACGATGCTGCCCAGATCCGGATTCAAGTAGGGGAGGGCCTTATAGTACATCTGCCACTCGATCGGCGTGCGATCAGAGGCCGGTTTCGAAATGGCGTTCTGGATCTCCTCGGGGAACCTGTCGAAGTTGTCCTTTGCGAGGTCCTTGCGTCTCGGCTCCTCGATGGCCGCCATCTGGGCGCGAATCGAGGCGGTCTTCTCCTCCCAGATGGCCATCTTCGCCCGGTGCCGCCTGAGCTCCTCGTCCCTGAGCAGCGGGATGTCGTCGACAGCTCGCACGTTGGCGAAGAAGGCCTGAAGCCTGTAGTAGTCCTCCTGCGTGATCGGATCGTACTTGTGATCGTGGCATCGCGCGCAGCCGAACGTCAGACCGGTGAAGACCTGCGCCGTGGTGTCGGTGATGTCGTTCAGGATCTCCTGGCGACGCTGCAGGAGGTTGCGGGCGTTCGACTCGTCGGGGTAGTGGCGGTTGAACGCGGTGGCGACGTGGGCCTCGGGGTCTTCGGGCCAGAGCTCATCGCCGGCGATCTGCTCCCTGACGAAGCGGTCGTAAGGCTTGTCGGAGTTGAGGGAACGGATCACGTAGTCACGGTAACGCCACGCATTTGGCCGCGTCTCGTCGCTCTTGAAGCCCTCGCTCTCGGCGTAGCGGGCCAGGTCGAGCCAGTGGCGAGCCCAGCGCTCGCCGTATTGGGGCGAGGCAAGGAGACGGTCGACCCTGCGCTCGAAGCCTTCAGAGGAATCATCGGCGGCGAATGTCTCGACGTCGGCCGGCTCCGGCAGGAGACCGGCCAGGTCAAGGTAAGCTCGACGCAGGAGCTCGCTCCGCGAGGCCTCCGGCGACGGCGTAAGCCCGCTATCCTCTAGCTTCGCCAGCACGAAGGCGTCGATGGGGTTGCGGATCCAGGATCGGTTCCGGACCTCCGGCACCGCCGGTCGGACGAGTGGTGCGAGAGACCAGGGTCTCTCCTTCGCTCCGGGAGGGGCAGTTAGGAGACTGCTGCCGGCCAGAGCCCAGATGCAGGCGATATCAACCGCACTCATTGAGGTCAAGGCTATCTGCTCGTGTCGAGGGTAGCAAGACAGTCCGTTGGCCTGGCTTCAACATCTCCAGGACGTTATCGTCGGGTATCCTCGATTGCGGCCATCGCGGCGTTTCGCCCTGGCGCCCCGAGCACGCCGCCTCCGGGATGCGCGCCCGAGCCGCAGAGGTAGAGGCCCTTCACGGGCGTGCGGTAGCGAGCCCAGCCGGGAGCCGGCCGCAACCAAAAGAGCTGATCGAGGCTCATCGAGCCGTGGAAAATATTGCCGCCCGTGAGGCCGAAAATGCGCTCGAGGTCGAGCGGGCTCAGGATGTCTCTCGCGATCACGCTCCGAGTGAAGCCCGGGGCGAACTCCTCGATGACTTTGAAGACACGATCGGCAAAGGCGTCCTTCCGGCCTGGGTCGTCCCAGGAGCCCTCGGCGAGGCGATACGGTGTGTACTGGACAAAGAGCGAGGCGACGTGCTTGCCCGACGGCGCCAGGCTCGGATCGAGCGAGGTGGGCAGCGTCATTTCAATCACGGGTCGCGCCGAAGGCCTGCCGGCACAGGCGTCGCGATAGGCAGCCTCGATCTCTTCCAGGGTGGAGACGATGTGCACCGTGCCCCTGTGCTGTGGCGAGGGATCGTGGCCGGGGAGAGCCTTGAAGCTTGGGAGCCGGTCGAGCGCGAGGTTGATCTTCGTGACAGCGCTCGAGAAGTCCATCGACTCAATACGTTTCACCAGATCCCCGGTCACGGACTCTCTCGGCGTCAGCTGGAGGAACGTGACCCTCGGGTCTGCGTTCGAAAGCACGAGGCGCGCCTGGATTTCCGTGCCGTCATCGAGCACGCAGCCGCGGGCCTTGCCGTTCTCGACGAGCACTCGAGACACCGCGATGCCGGTGAAAATCTGCGCGCCGGCCTTCCGGGCAGCCCTTCCGATCGCCTCGGCGAGCATTCCCATGCCGCCTTGCACGTATCCCCAGACACCCCGGGCTCCGTCCGTCTCTCCCATGACGTGGTGGAGGAGCACGTATCCGCTTCCTGGAGTGGACGGACTCACCATTGCGCCAATGATGGCGTCGGTTGCGAGCGTGCCGCGAAGAGGCTCCGATTCGAACCATCGATCCAGTACCTTGCGGGCCGGAGCGGTCAAGAGTTCAAGGACGAGAGGCAGGTCTTTCCCGAGCTTGAGAGCCCCCCAGCCGAGGCTCGCAAGCTCCTTCAGCGATTCAAGCTTCTCGATCCAACTTCCTTCCCCAAGATTGGGTGGAGCCTTCTCCAGGATCGGCTCGGCGAAGCGGGCGGCCTTCTCGAGTAGTGCTTCGTAGCTCCCGAGCGCCTCGGCATCTCGCGTGGAGAACTTCGAGATCTCCCTGTGATTCAAAGCCGAATCCGGGCCCAGGAACAGGTGGCGGCCGTCCGCGCACGGAGTAAAGGAGGACGGGTTGCGCGGAAGCATGGTGAAGCCATGGCTCTTCAGCTCCAGGTCACGGATGATCTGGGGCCGAAAGAGGCTGTTGACATAGGCCGCCCGGGAAAACTTGAAGCCCGGAACGATCTCCTCGGTGACAGCGGCGCCGCCGAGCAAGTGCCTCCGCTCGAGAACGGCAACCGACAGCTTTGCTCGGGCCAGGTAGGCGGCCGCCACCAGGCCGTTGTGGCCGCCGCCAATGACGATCGCGTCAACCGCTCGGGGCAAAGTGGGATTCGGCATGGCGGGATTCTACACGCCCCTGGGGGGAGGAAGACTTTCTCCTCGGCGCTCGACAAGCGCCGGGCGCCTCCGGTGCCGATGGTGGGTGAGCGTTGGCCACGGTGCCCCAATCATGGCCGCGTAGAGTATCTCCGGCACGCCCGATCGTGGCCCCATCCCACAGGCACGACGCCGTTCCTTCTCCTCTGTCTCCGCCGTAAGCCCGGCGTTGTTCAGAACTCCTTGCTGAATCCGAACGTCACCAGGTAGAGGGTATCGGACCGCTCAAAGCCCGGCGTTGGGGTGTTATCCCACTTCCAGTTGACCTGGAACGTGGCGACGAGCCCCTGCCAAATGTTGAACCGCACGCCCTGCTGGCTGTTGATATAAAGGTCTTCGGACTTTTCGAGGCCAGGGTAGCCTTCATGGTAGTGAAAGAGGGTCAGTTGCTTCGGGAGGATTGGCCAGTCGAACTTGACGGCCCAGCGAGCTGACACGAACGTGTCGTCCGGGGAGCTCTTGTGGTCTTCGCTGAAGTAAGCGATACCGGCTTCACCAAAGAGCTGCATTTCGCGGAAGTTCTCGCCCTTGAAGTCGCCTTTGTCGATGAACTGATAACCGGGACCGGTTGAGAGCGCTGTTCGCAGGCTGAGGTCCTGGAAACCGTCGTGCTCGAAGAGCGCGCTGGCATACCAAAAAAATCTCTGCGTGAGGAAGAAGTCATACTTCATTCCCGCAGCGCCGTTTCTCAGAGTTACGCCGCTGTCGTTGTCACCGTAGTTGTAGCTTCCGTGGATGTTGAGACGCTGCCGCTCGCTGCGGGCCTCGAACTCGCCGAAGGCGCTGGCCGTACGGTTGTTGGAGTTGCCGTCGCTGATTGAAACTCCGACTCCCGAGTTGATCTTGAAGTCGATCGGCTTCTTCTCGACGTTCACGGTCCTTACGTCCGCCATGGCGACCGTCACGGGGCTCACTGAGGCGTCGGTGCGGATCGTGAGGTTGTCGCCCTGAACTCCGGCGATCGAGCCCTTGAACACGCTGTCCTTGACGGCGATGGGCAACGGCCTCGTGGGGGACGTCCTGATGTCCGCCACCTCGGCCCATTTGACCTTGATGACATCGTCCACGGCTGCGAATGCGCTCTTCACGGTGACGACGCCGTCCTTGACATTCACGACATCGCCGATGAGCTTGCTGCCGTTCTTGAGCGTGACCTCGTCCAGGGTGGGCGACGCCTGCTCAGCTGAGCCCTGTGCCAACGCTCCGGGGGCACAGGAAATACTCAGGACGAATGCGAGGGTTGACGCTGTCGTTTTGAAGATGTTCTTGCTCATTGTGTTGGGTAGCAAAAAAGACTGGAATCAAGATGCTCGAGCCTGGTTAAAAAAATAGTGAAGGACAACTAACCGCAGAGGGTAGCAAAGGTTCTGACATCGCTGCAAGGGCCTCTAGACCTTGATGCCAGGGATTTCCTGGATTCGTTGACTTTTCCGGAAGGATCCCTATATTCTTGGCCCCGAGTTGGGCCAAGATTTCATGTGGAGGACTTTGGACACAGTGAAGACGCAGTCCTGGTGTTGGCGTGGCAGGAGGCTCGAATGCCGCGCCTCGAGGGCACGTGGGTGGTTCAAGCTTGCTTGCTGCTGCTGTGGCGGCCAGGGTCGTGGATAGTTGGAAGAGATTTTCAGAGAGAGGGAGTTAGCGCATGGGTTTGATCGCAGAGTTCAAAGAATTTATCCTGAAGGGCAGCGTGGTTGACCTGGCCGTTGGCGTGATCATTGGCGCGGCCTTTGGCGGAGTGGTCAAATCTGCCGTCGACGACGTGATGATGCCTCCCCTCGGGTATGTCATGGGAGGCATAGACTTCAAGGACAAGGTCTACGAATTGGCGCCTGCCGGTATACACCCCGTTACCAAGAATGACATGAAGGCCACGGTGATCAGCTATGGCAAGTTCCTCAACGCAGTGATCAGCCTTCTGATTCAGGGGGCTGCGATCTTCCTGGTCATCAAGCTCATGAACAAGATGAAGAAAAAGCCCGCCGCCGTTCCTGCTGGCCCGCCGCCGCTCACGAAAGATCAGGAGCTTCTTTCGGAAATCAAGGAACTGCTCAAGCGGAAGTAGGCCACAATCGCTTCTTCGGCTCTCGGAGGCGGGGGTGAGTTTCGAGAGAACCTTGAGTTCACTCGGTTCGTCGGGTACTCTCTCGCCCCTTTCCTTTTTCTGGGCTGGTAACCCTTATCTGGAGGTATCCATGCTTCGGCTCATTATTGCGATCACCCTTTCCTCTCTCGTCGTCTCTTGTGACAAGTTGAACTCAAACAAGCAGGCGTCTCCCGCGCCGGAGGCTCACCCGCCGACTTCCCATTCCCCTGCAGTCTCAAAGCCGGCCCTTCCTGGCGCCGCCACCGACAAGGTCAAGGCCACGGCCGCAGACTCAAGCAAGACCGTCGAGAGCGCTGGCTCTGACCTCAAGAAGGCCGCCGACACTGGCGCCGAGAAGGCCAGTGAGGTCGTCGCCACCGCCAAGGTTGAAGGCTCGAAGGCCGTCGAGGCCGCCAAGGACGTCGCTGCCTCCATGCCCGAGCTCGCGAACCTGACGGAAGGCTCTTTCAGTGTTGAGAAGCTGAAGGAGATGGCGGGCAACTTCAAGCCCGAGCAGTTGAAGGGCATTGCTGACAAGGTTCTGGTTGTCTTGCAAGAGAAACAGGGCCTCGTCAAGTCGCTGACGGATCAGATCGGCAAGCTTGGAATCGCCGATGCGCTCAAAAAAGCCGATCTGACGAAACAATTGGCGTCCAACAGCGAGCTCGTCACGGGTCTCATGAGCAAGCTGCAAGTGGTGGTGGACAAGTTGAAGGCCAGTGGGCTGGACGTTACGAAGTACGTCAGTGCCTTGACCGGCAAGTAAACTATCCCTCAGTAGCGCTTGAAAAGGGCAGGACCGCGGAATTGCCGGCGGTTCTGCCCTTTTTCATCTGGATCAGTGTTGGTTTCTTTATTCGGCTGGAAGGGGCGCCGAATGAAACGAAGGGCTCCTGGCTGGACCCAACACCCTCCGCCACTTTCAGCCATCTGACGCAGAAAGTGAAGGTGCCTGGACCTTCAACCCGCACAACCGAGCGCATCCGCAGTGGAGTCGGGGCCTGGCTTGTCGTACGGCGCGGGCGGTGGCTCTCCGCCCTGAAAGAGGTGACGGATGAGCAAGATCGGGTCGGTGATGTTCACATGGCCGTCGTCGTTGACGTCGGCGGCGTCGAGGCATCTCAGCGAGCCTTCGAGAAAGAGAAAGAGCAGGATGCCTGTGGCGTCGGCCTGGTCGATCCTCCCGTTTCCATCCACCTCGCCACGGCGGAAGGGCAAGGTGCTCGAGTAGGTGAACGCTCCTGGCAACGTGGTCGACTGCCCATCCAGGTTTCCTGCGACAACATCCACCACACCATCCTGGGCTCCCGGTGGTGCCATCGCTGTAGCCTCCTCCCGCGAGACAAGAGCTATCTCGGTGGCGGGCTGCCCACCGATATCCACCCGAAGCCCTGGCTGGAAGCCAGTCCCCAGGAGCGTAAGCGAAGTTCCGCCGGTTGTACCGCCCAGCTCGGGCGTGATATGGGTCAGTGTTGGAGCGGCCCAACCCGTTGTGTTGTAAACCGTCAGGGAGGTGGAGCCAACCAGGTCGCCGTTCCCGGTGAAGCCGAAAATTGTGACTTCGTTCTTTCCGGGCGCAAGGCCTGAAACGGCGGCTTGCCAGATCGTTGGGATTGCCGACTGCTGGAGCTTGGGCGGCTGGATCCAGTTTGCGCTGAGTTGAACCGGGTTGGCGTTCTGGCCCACTTGGGCCAGCAGGAAAGCCACCTCGATCCCCGCCGTCCCCTCGAGAGTGGCTGATTCGCCCGGAGCACCCGTCGGGTTGGGCGAAGTCACGGCAAAGGCGACGTTGATACCCGAACGGAGGAAGGAGTCGACCAACTTGCGGCGGTCGCGTATGAAAGAATAGAGGCCAGAGGCGCTACCGACCCTGCCTGGAACGGCGGTCTCTGCGACGAGCTTGAACCAGTTGGCGAGGTACGCCTCGGACCACGAGCTCTCTTGAAGCTCTTGCAAGATGCGGGCGTACTGCCGCTTGAAGAGTGGCCGATGGATCAGTCGGGGGAATCCAAACGTATCGGGGACAGGCACCACGGCGATGTCCGGTCGCTCGAACGTATGGTCCATGTCCCAGGGGACGAGATAGTGTCGTCCTTCCCCTGGAGCGTAATAGAGATAAGCGTTGTGGTTATTGCCGATGTCCACTGTATCCCAGTCGGCCAGCAGGGAACGTACGGCAAAAACGCGCAGGGACGATTCGACGTTCAGAATTTGTTGAATGGCTTCATCGTACTGATCATCCGGCGTCGTGAGCTTGTCCATGGTCTTCAAGAGCGCGATGAGAGGCTGGAAGTTGTCCTCGTCACTCTTCGTCGCGGTGTCGTAGTAATGGCGGTAATTCTCAGGCGAGCTGTCGTCTCTTGGGTATGGGCCGGAGCTGTAGGTTCTAAGATACAGTGCGTCACCCCCCACCATTTCCCCCTGGTCGCTCCAACACTGCTTTCCCAGCAGCTTCCAGGCATGGCCGTCCGAATCATTCGGCCAGTTGAGTTTGATGTAGTCGCTGTCGACTGGACGGACTTCCGAGAGGGCTGCGCTGCCGTGGATAGTGGTGTTGAGCTTCATCGTGATGTAGGGATGGCGGGTCGAGAACGGCACGTGAGAGTCGAGCTGGCCCGCCCTCGAGAGCAACTGGTACGCCGTGCCCTCGTTCTGAACTGCGCCGTAACGGCTGATATTGATGCGTTTCACGCCGTCCACAAACGGCTTGTCGGCGTTGAACCGTACACGGAACATCTTGGGGTCTGGCGGGCGGCCAAAGGAGCTCCCGCGGTACCGAATGCCGACATCGTAGAAGACCTCTGATTCCTCGAAGATGAGGCTGCCGCGTACCAGCTCATCGGAATGAAGCAGCCTGCGGGTCAAGCCGGTTCCAGGCGCGTTCATCTCCTTGTTGTTGATGAGCAGTCGATATCGGCCAAGCACGGACTTGATGGGGGTGTCGATGACGAAGAGGAGAGTACGATTCGGCGCGGTCCTGGGGAAAGTTCTGGTCCGCCCCAGGGAATCTTTGGCCTCGACGTAGAAGTTGACGAGGCTGCGCAAGGCGTAGCCCGGGATTTCACCGCCGTAGAGGCCATCGCCGGCATCGCCGTCGTCGTGGGCGCCGTCGTCATGAAGTGAGGCACTCTCAAATGTGGTGGCTCTGTCTTTCTGGTGAAAGGCCTCGACCGAGGCGACGCCGTCCGAGTCGGTCACACGGGCCCGGACATGGATGGGCTCCAAGTCTCCTGGAACCGCGGGGACATGAAGCACCTTCGAGATGACCGGTCCCAGGTTGTCGGATCCGGTTTCGAGCCGGAGCCGGGCACGGACGGAGTTCTCCCTGCCCGGCGTGCCTGCCATCTGCGGGACGGGAAGGTAAAGCGTCCGACCGAAGGCGTTGCTGTGCCCGCACACGTGGACCGCGTTGGAGCCAGCGAGCCAGCGAGCCCAGATCGTGATCTTGACGTCGCCATCCTTGAGCGCCGGGGTGGTATCGAGCTCGATCCGGTTCACTTTGTTGTCGCCGCCTCCGGTGGCCACGACCTGGAGCGAGGCCGTCCCAAATTTCGACTC
This sequence comes from Planctomycetia bacterium, assembly GCA_005772855.1. Classification (GTDB taxonomy): domain Bacteria; phylum Planctomycetota; class UBA8108; order UBA8108; family SXIK01; genus SXIK01. Next base: position 66,680 of record SXIK01000219.1, read on the forward strand.
CTCCGTTGTTCGGAAGGACCGCACGTGCGTGCCGGTCAGGCGCCAAGGCTTTGTGTTGGTCTCGAAATCTCCGTTGGGAATGAACTCCACGGGGGGGGTACCCTGCGTGAGCGACACCCCGTCGATCAGCATCTCCCCTGCAGAGAGGAGGTAGATGTGAAGCTCCGATTCCGCTGGCCCCGGCGCGATGGAGGTGCTGTACCTGGCAGTGTAGCTCAGCTCTGTCCACGGGGCATTGTGCCTCTCGTCGCTCGCCTGCCATGCGTTTGGGGAGCCATTGTCCTGATGGGGGTCGATCAGCTCGAGGCTTGAGCCGCCTCCATCGGCAAGCTCATCCCACTCTCCCTCACTCCTGTAATGGACCTCGTCCACCGTGTTACCGAGAGGGTCCTCGATGCTGACGCGTTCGCCGTCGTTCTTCAGCGTCCCAAAGGCTTTGAGCTGGTCCGCACTTGCGTTTTCCGGTGGGCCCAGGACCTCCGAGGCGCCGATTCCGTAGGTCTCGCGCAGGAATTTCGGGTCCCGGGCGATCACAAGGTACGCGCCGGCCGCGATCATCGTTCCGGGGGGGAAGTCGTACTGAAATCCGGACGTCATGCGGTATCCGTCGAGCGAGATCGCTTGACTCGAGCGATTCAAGAGCTCGATGAACTCGCCCCTCTCCGGGCTGGGATCCAGAGCGTTCGTTGGGAGGAGCAGCTTCGGGTTGTAGTGAATCTCATGGATCACCAAGCTCCGCTCTACTTCGACCTTGTTTGCAGTCCTGGGTGTGGGGGAAGTCGAAATCCAGAAAGACGATTCGCCGTCAGGGTGTCGAACGTGACTCATGGCCCGGGGCGAGAAATCCAGCGAATCCTCGAGTGTCCATGCATCGGCGATCGTGACGCCATCCGGTTCGACGAGGAGCACTGTGAGCTCCTTGCTTTCGAGCGTAAACGCCAGGCTCGATTCCGGGATGAAGAGAAAGCCCCGAGAGGCCACGGATGTTCCCTCCGGGATCACATACGTTGCGGCACGCTCCGGGCCAAGTGCGATGGTGTAGCCATCGAGGCTCACGCTTCCGGGCAGAGTGTTGTAGAGCTCAATTCCGCGCTCGGTCGCTGGCGCTCGCGAAATGATCTCGTTCAAGACGATACTCTGCGACGGCACTGGCGCGTGGACCACCTGCGCCGGGTAAGCCAGCCCCCCGGAGAATCCGCAGTCGCCATTCGGCTCCAGGATGCGGCTGTTGTGCACCTGTATTGCCATTACGTTCTCGCCCACCTTGACCTTGTCCTTCTGGATCGTCAGGACGTACGGAGTCGAGGACTTGAGCTCCCGGACGGAATTCGCGAGCGCATCGAAGGGAACCTCGGTTCCCCCGCTCGCGTTGAACCCGAGGCGGCCGATTTCCTCGCCGTTGAGGTAGGCGACAAAGGCGTCGTCCACGTGGACAGAGAGCTTGAGGCTCGGCATCTCGTCATGGCTCGACTGCGAGAGCTGAAATCTCTTGCGGAGGGCAAATGACCCGTAGCGTCCGCCCATGTCCGTGAGCGGGGTCGCGATCTCGGGCTCGCCGAAGCCGATGGGAGCGGGTCCCTCGGGCCAGGCGGAGTCGTCAAAGGTGGGGCTTCGCCACGCTCCGGCGAGCCCGGAAAAATCTTCGGGTTGCTCGGTGGCCTCGTTGTAGCCCTTCCGATACCGCCAGGCGGACGCGGGGCCGAGCTCGGGGAAGACTTCCTGGTCCACGATGGCTGGCGGCGCAAAGTTCTCGGCGCCGGGCGTGCCTCCAGGCTCACCGCTTCGTGACCAGTTGAAGGGATCGTTCGCGTCGCCGAGGTAGGAGACGCGGGAGAGAGTGAAGCCCGTGCCGTCCGCCGACGCGGGCCAGAGGCCCCGATCCTTGTAGCGAACCTCCGCGAGGAACGAGCCGGTGTGGGTCACGAGGGTGACCGTCTCGCCACGGTTATCGAGCTTGCCGGAGAAGTTGCCGATCAGATTTGCGCGCGGGAAGCGTGCCCTCATGGCCGTCAGGTTGGCGCACACCGCAATCGCCGAGCGGGCCTTCAGGAAGGTCCCCCCGGGAAAAACGAACTCGATCCCACGCGTGAAGAAGGCACCCGAGAGCTCGACCACGACGGGGGAGTCGTTGTAAACCTCCACGAACTCCAGCGAGTCGCCTGGGCTACCGCTGGACCCAGGATTATAAGCAAGCTCCGAGATGACGATCGAGTGCGATGCGCGAGGAATCGCAAGAACCCCAATCATTACGGTCGAAATCAGGAGGAATCGTTTTGACGAAGAAACTGAGGCCATCTGGCTCCCTCCGGGTAAGTTGCCGAACCCTGGAAAATCGTGCCCCTTCATGAGTCTAAGGGGTCGGAGAGCTGATGATCAACTGAAGCCTGGGCCAACGCCAGCCAAGAAGCCACGATCGACCTGGGCGTGGGCCTGAACGCTGTCGACTACTGTTTTTTCGTTGGGGCGATGGTCAGCCGGATCTTGCCCAGCTCTTCCGGAGCTGTCTCGCTGAAGGACGGCCTTGGCGCTTTGAGCGCATCTTGCATCCCCGGGATTCCGCTCGAGACAAACGCGGTCTTGACCTCCTCCACTCGAGCCCGGGCGAGCGCGAGAGCCGCATTACGAGTGCGTTGGGGCACGAGGCGCTCGGCGCCAGGGCGCGTGAGTCCGTAGACTTGCTCGAGCGCGAGGTCTGTCTCCGCAACTCGCTGATCGAGAGCCCGTAGCTCGTCGGTCAGCTTCGGCGCCTCGACGAAGAGACCGCTTACAACGGCCGCACGAGTCCGGGCGGCCATCTCCTCCCGCTCGCGCAGGAGCGCGGCCTTCTCCCTGCGGAGGCGGGCGCCGAGCTCGAGGCACTCCTCCACGGTCGGGTTCCCGCGAATCTCCGAGCGCTTCAGGTCCTGCGCGCCGAATTCGTGGGTGATGGTGAGACTGAAGGGCTCGCCGTCTCGAAGGCGCTTGAGCAGCGGGGCGAGTTTCATGGCCTCGGTGGGGCCAAGGCGGGCATCGCCCGGGGCAAATTCGAGCAACAGGGGCTCCTCGGGCTTCTTCTCGGCCTCGCCGCCGAAGGGCAGCAGGTCGGTCGCCGTGCCCACGACGCGCAGGGGAGAGCTCAAGATTGCGGTTGCCAGGACCTGGCCGATGGTCTTGGGAACCGCCCACAGGACCGAGGCCATGTCGCCCCTCCCGAAGGGGCCTGGCTGCTTCGTAACGCTGAATGGCATTGTGACCGAGCCCTCGTTGTCACGCAGGAGGAAGACGACCTGGTCGACCGGCGAGGGCAGGCCCAAGTATCGCTTGATGGGCCCATCGGGAGGCTCCGTCATGCTCAAATCGGTAAATTTCGACTTGAAGTCAACCTCCGCGGAGCCATCACCTGGCAGGCGGATCAGCGCTTCTTTATCAAAAATCCCGGACTTTATCTGGACTTTCGACCGCGCCGCCAATCCCTCGAAGCCCGTGAGGTCCAGCGCCGAGATCTTCGACTGGATCCAGCCCGTGGGGTTGGGGTAAAGGCCCAGCTTGCCCTTCAGGAGGATCTCCTCGAACAACTCGCGGTCCTCGAACCTGGGCGCGGTCTCGACGGCCTGCCTGCTCATGATTGCCGTGGTATCGCCCAGCACGCCAGCCACCAGGCTGCCCTTGAGCGCCACCGGCAGGGGAACCTTGCCGGCCCTCACGGAGATCTGGAATCGAGTTGTGACAGGTTCCGAGAGGATTCGATTCGTCAGGTTCCGGACTTCGACATCGAGCCCATTCAGCCAGAGATTCGTGGCAGGCTCGGTGGTGGTGTCAGCCACGCGCACATCGAGTCCGCTCAGGAAGAGCTTGTCGATGCGGAGCTCGGGCGGGGGCACGGCTGTCGCGGCGGGTGTTGTTGCGGCGGGTGAAACCGTCACAGTTTCCACCGCGGGTTTCACCTCGAGCGTTGGTTTTTCCTGAGGACCGGGCAGCTGGACCACGAGCCCCAAAATTTCGAGGCCCTCGGCGGTTCGCTTCACGTTGGCGATGGGCTTCTGGATCTCAAGCTCCTTCACGTGTAGGGCGCCCGTCCCGGGGCTCATGCGGGTGAGCTCGACGCCAAGACCGTCCAGGCCGAGGAGCACGGGGCCATCCTTCCCGTTCGTGAAGGCCACCTTCTCGACCAGCAAATTGGCACCGAAGCCTTTCGAAAGGTCGAAGTCGATCGGGTTACGCCGGGCCAACTTGAGGGTCGTGCTCACGTGAGCTTGGAATCGTCCGTCGACCAGGCCCTTGCCATCGAGCTTCGCTTTCAAGAAAGGCAGCACGCTTGTCAAATCCTTGCCCTGTATGCCCTGGAGGGCAACCTGAACGTCCAGCTCCGGGTCCCTCGCGAAGGCTGAAAGCTTCAGTGCGACCAGGATTTCGTCCACCAGGGGATCCACCTTGCCCGTCAAGGCGAGGCGAATGGCTTTGTGGGCCTCTGGGTCCTCACCCAGGAGCTCGATGGATCCACCGCAGGTGCGCACGGACGTCTTTGGCCTGGGCGCCATTCTCTGCGAGATCATCACGGGCGAGCCTCCGTATCGAGGAGCCTTTGCAGGGGCGATTCTTCAGCGCGCTCGCAATGCTGACCTGGCCCCGGCGCTCGCTGGCGTGGAGAGATCGGGTTTTGACCGAGAGCTCGTGAGGTTGACGAAACGGTGTCTCTCCGCCGACGCAGCTGACCGGCCCAGGCATGCGGGCATCGTTGCCACTGAGCTCAGCGCCATCCTCGCGTCCGCGCAGGAGCGAGCCCGCGCCGCCAAGCTTTCAGCGTCAACGGCGCGGGCAAGGGCAGTCTCGAAGAGAAGGTCGAAACGATGGATGGTCCCCCTCACTCTATTCGTTCTCCTGGTGATCCTGGTGGGATCTGGCGGAATGCTCTGGGTGCGAGAGAGAAGCCGGAGCCGCTCGGCACAGGCGACCGTGCTCGCAAGTTTGGCGATCGACGAGGCGGAGAAGTCTCGCCTTGAAGGGCGTCAGGCTCCAGTGGAGGACATGACCGCCTGGACGAAGGCAGTCGAGGCGTGCCGGCGGGCCGAGGTGATTGCGCGGGAAGAGTCGGCGGACGAGCAGATCCGCATCCGAATCGCGGATCTGAAGAGCAGCATCGCGACCGAGTTTGACCGCGCGCGGTGCGCCGCGGAGCAGGCAAGGAAGGGGCGCCAGTTGATCGAGGCCCTACAGAAGGTTCGAGCAGAGCGCGGCAACGCGGGATGGCTCGCCGGCGTGCCGTCGTATGATCCGGTGCTCAAGGAGCACGAGATTGACGCTGCGGTGTTGTCCGTCGAGGCGGCCAGCCTGGCGATTCAGGCCACAGGAGTTTCCTCCAGCGTCGCGCAAGCTCTGGATGACTGGGCCCATGCAAGACGATGGGTGCAGCCCGTGCGCTCCGCGGAGTGGAGGAAGCTACTTGAGATCGCACGCAGCGTGGATCCAGATCCCCTGAGAAACAAGGTCCGACAGGCGCTCATCGACGACGACCTGAAGGCTCTGGGGGAAATGTCCCGCTCTCCGGGGCTATCGCAGGCGGGAGCGGATACGCGGGCGCTCGTGGATACGAGCCTGCTCCTTCTTCTGGCGGGTCGATCGAAGCTTGCGGCTTTCGAAGCCAAGCTTGGAAACATTCTCAATTCTCTCCACCAGATGCCTCGAAATGCTGATGCCTGGGCGCAGGCCGCAAAGGTCTTTGGCGCCCTGGATGACCCACTCGAAGCCATCGAGGCCCTGCGTCAAGCGGTCAACGCGAAGCCTTCCGATCCAGAGCTCAGAGAGGAACTGGCCGTTGCCCTGATCAGCTCCGGATTCATGGCAGAGGCGGTAAGGGAGCTCGAGGTTGCGACGCAGCTCGAGCCGAAGCGGGCGAATTACTGGTTCCTTCTTGCCGGTGCCTGGGAAGGGCTCGGAGAGCTTGAAGAGGCCCTCCGCGCAGCCAAGAAGGCAGTTGATGCGCAACCGAAGGACCTTGAGAGCAACCTGCTGTTGGGCAGATTGCTCAAGGACTCCGGACGTTACGAAGAAGCTGTCCCCGCGATCCTGCGCGCCATGCGCCTCGGCGAGGGCACACCCGGCTGGTCCAGTTTGCAGGCCGATTCATGGATCCGTGAGGCCCGGGTGATGATCGAGCTGGACCACCGGATGAAGGACTTTCGCCGCGGTGCGTGTCGTCCGTTGGATAACCGCCAGAGGGTCCAGGTGGCGTTGATCTTCCATCAGCGGCATTTCCACGCCACTGCTGCCCGGTACTTCGCCGAGGCCTTCGAATGGGACAATAGCCTCATCGCGTCGCATTTTCTCGTGTCCTCACGTGCCGCAGCCCGGGCTGCCGCGGGGCAGGGGGCCGATGCCCAGGAGTTGGCGGACGGCGAAAGGCATCGGTTCCTCCAGCTTGCGCAGGCCTGGATCCTGGCCGGGGTGGGAGTGATCGACAGGGCGAACAAGGAGGCCTCTGGGCGCCGACACTTCACCCGAGAGTTGAGACGCATCCTGGGGGATATAAGCCTTGCACCGCTCGGCAATCCTGCGAGCCTGGGCTATCTATCGGCTTCAGACCGCGACGAGGTCTCCAGGTTTTGGAAAGGGCTCAGGGATCGAGCGGTTGGATGGAGCGTTGAGAGCGGAAGCCGCACGGGAGAATAGAGCTCGTTCTTGCCGTGCGCCCTGTATTCTTGCCTGGTTGCACTGAATGACTTCACGCACTCAACTCTTCTTGACCCATCAGCCATGAACACGCACGGTGCGCTCACGTTACGTTTCCGCGGCATCTTGACGGTCTGGGCGTCACTCTCGGCCTGCCTGGGCTGCAGCACGGGCCCTGTCGACGATGGTGCTCCACCCCGGCCGACGACCTCGCCAGAGTTGGGGGCACCGAAAGTTCCCGAGTGGGTAGTTGAGCCGGAAGGCGACGCCGAGTTCTGGGATCAGGTCGAGTCGAAGAACGACCTCCTTGACCCGGGGCTCATGAAGACCGCGGGCCGACGTGGTGGAGTCGTCTCCCGGTGGGCGAAAACTCGATCTGGCGAGGCCGTGGAGCCCGAGCCGCCACCGCCGATCAACGTCGAGAAGCTCCGCGGCGATCCAAGCCCCGCGGGAGACCCCCGAACAAAGGCGAGGCCCGAGTCTGCCAGCGAATCCTCCGACGGGGCGCCAGAGACGGAGGATGCGAGCTCCCAGCCGAGCGACGAGTTGGAGGGACTCGACGAGTTGCTGAGGGACAGCGAGAACAACGGCGGGAAGTAGCCGGTCGGGGCAAACTCTGTCCAGCTTCCGTGCAATTCAGTCCGGGCTGAAACTGCCGGGCTTGCATTCCTGGGGCGGGTTGCGTCGGCTTCGCCCAATCGACGGGCTGGAAACAACCACCTGTCTAGCTTCTCGAGTGCTCAGCGGGTGCTCAGAGGTGCGGTGGTCGTAGGAGTATCGGTGGGCACGATTGTTCCTGTCTTCTCCATGTGTCGAGCCACTCGCAAGAAGCGAGCATCGACCTTCGAGACACCAGGAGATCAACACCGGACTCACGAAACCGCCATGGCTGAACTTCCATGGCAACCCACAATTTCCACTCGCTGTCCTACTATGACAGCGTCCCACCTCCGCCCCCCCGGACGACTTGTTCCGGAAAATGCCTGAGGCCCACCCTCCCAAGCCGGCCTGGGTTGAACCCCCTCGCCGAACCCGACACCAATTCCCCCCTCGTGAGTCCGGTTATTCTTTATTTTCCCATGTCGTAGCGCCCGCGCAGTGCGTTCCAGCGGATCCTGAGCAAGTCGCACAGCATGGTGAGGGGAGTAAGGAAACTGAGGCGGCTTTGCTTCGACTCGCTGTACGAGACTGGCACCTGCGCGACTCGTAGCCCTCTCCTTCTTGCCATGAACAGGATCTCGACGTCGAAACCCCAACGATCAAGGCTTGCGACGCCGAACAGCGCTCGCGCGGTATTGCGGCGAAGCATCTTGAAGCCGCATTGCGTGTCGTAAAACCCGCGAAGCGCGATCAGCTTGACGCACAGACGGAACACGAAGGCCATCAGCCTTCGTAGCGGTGGTCGCCGGACTTGCTTCGATGAATCACGAAGGCGTGCGCCAATCGCAATGTCGGCTCCGGCATCAATTTCTCGCCAGAGAAAAAGTGCTTCTTCGATCGGCGTCGAGAGGTCGGCGTCTGTGAAGAGGACGGGATCGAAGCGAGCTTCGAGCATCCCGCGTCGAACGCTATATCCCTTGCCGCGATTCACATCGTTGCGGAGGCAACGCACGTGAGGAAGCCCGGCGAGGAGGGTCTGTGCGTCGACATCGGATCCGTCGTCAACGACGATCACCTCGAACTCATCGAACTCACGCTCAAGAAACGCGGTGACACACTCGGCTGTCCATCGAATGCGAGGTGTTTCGTTGAAGGCCGGGACGACGACTGAGATCTGCACGCGCGCATTGTAGGCGGCGTGTGGATGAGATCAAAGCGCTCGAGTGATGAGAATCGTCGCATGTCTTGACAAGGATGATGCGCATCGATACGATCCATGCACAATTGGAACTCGACCTTGAAGTCACTCATTCGAGTCCGACTCGAGGCAAGTTTTCTTCGCGGACACAACGGCATGATGTGTAGAAGAATCTTGCGCGCAGGGATCAAAGGTCTGAGCGCTTTTCCGAGGAGTTGTTTCGGAGACTTACCTGGTTGGTCCGGAAAACTCGAACCGGGGGGCTGAGCGGAGAACGGATTTTTCTTACCAGCCCCGGTTTTTTTTCTTGGCGGTGGAGCCGATCGCAAGATAGTCCGTGGGGGGAATTGTGCGGCTCAATTTTTTGCTTCCTGCGCCCGATAGAGGTGCAGCGGCCTGGCTTCGCGCTGGGCCCATTGGCACTCTTGCACCTGAAATTTCTCGGGTACAACCCAACCCAGGAACCGAGCTCCAGCGTGGGCCTGCGGAACACCACCTCACGGGGGAATTGCATGAATCCAGAAAATCATTCAGAGCGAGTGGAGTTCTTCTCCGAGGGAGAGTCCTCGAGTTGTCGTCTTGAGACGCGGGGCGGAACGGTCTACTGGCTATCGGAAGCTGATGGCGATGGTCTCCGTTGGGTGGTTCGAGAGCACTTGCAGAGCTCTGACACGAACACCATGGTGATGCAGAAGTTCTCGCAGTCGAAAGATCGCGTCGACTTTGGCGACAAGTTTCGAGGAAGGCTCACCGGTGACATCCAACAAGGGATGCCATTCGTCCTCGAAGTGCCCGAGCATGACACCCGGATCTTGAGCGAGGTCGTGGTGGCGATCGAAGTCGGGAACATTCCCGAGATGATCTTCCGCTAAATCCCGCTCGCCATGAACAGGTGCCTGAAATCTCCCGGAGGCGCGCGGTACTCTTGAGGGGGGCCACGCTGCCCCCCCCTCACACTCCCCTTGGCGAGGACCGCCCACGAGCTGCATTTTCAGGCACTAACTTGCGGTGGGCGGTACCAAGGATTCTTCACTCGTCGCCCTGCCAGCGGCGAGCACGCTTCTTCTCGCTCTGATGGCGTTTTACCCTTGCCGTCCTTACTTGGGAGCCACGAGTCGGGCGCGTGGGAATTCGTCGTTGGGGCCTCCTGCTCGCCTTCTCGAGCAGGGCAGAGAGCTTTCGCAGGCACTCCTCGAGATTTTGTCCCTGTGTCCGATGCCGGCTGGAGGCGAGGATGAGCTCTCCACCCTTCGTCAAGGTGTCCGAGCACAAAGCCACGAGCCTCGAGCGAATGCTCTCGGGTATCCAGTCGGCCTCGGAGACGACGAACCGGAGCTCCACCTTGGTCTCCACCTTGTTGACATTCTGGCCTCCGGGGCCGCCCGAGCGAGAGAAACGAATCGTCAGCTTTTCCTTGGGAATGATGATCGGGGCGCTCGGCATGTGGCCAAGGTAGCGGCTGCGCCTGTGGTTCTCAAGCGCAACCGTTCCCCCGCCGTGCGCTCACGGGGGGTCTCAATATTCAAGCCGCAGGCTCTCGAAGTTACGATGGGGGCGGTAATCGATGGAGCAATCCACGTTGACAACCTCATGGACAACGTCGATGTTGGGATCGCTCTTGACGAGGGTCACCTTCACCGAATTCTGCCCTGGCCGGGGATAGTGCTCGGGGGTGAGGGAGTAGTCATAAACGTATCCATAAGGGGTGATCGCACCCGAGCGGTAGAGCCGGTAGGTCAAGTCGTGCAGTTTCAAGAGGGATTCGGGTAGCGGCGTGCCATTCAACTCGATCCGGACCTGGTTCAGCGCGGGCTCGAGATTGCTGATACGAATTCGCAAGCGCACCGAGTCGATTCTTCCCAGGGCATGTTGTTCCAGGAGTCTGTCCGAAAGGCGCAGTCGCAGTTCCACAGGTAGGCCCTCTCCGAGGGGCTGCGGCAGCAAGGGAGATTCGTCGGGCAGCAACGTGGGGCTATTCTTCGCGCCCCTGGGCCGCGAGGTGACTCGATGGAGCTTGTTGGCTGTCGCCAGTAGCTCCGGATGCCCGAGCAGACGAGCCGTGCCGTATGCGTCGTGGGTCCAGGGCCAGCCGTTGGGGGCCCAAACGTACTGCGCGAAGCCCAATCCATCCGCCCCCTGGGCATAGGCATTGGCGGCCGCGGCCCAGGTCATGGGCGCCGTGGCAAAAGTTTCCAGCTGGCTGCCTAGGTGAGCGCTCAGACCCGCAAGGACGCGACACCCTGTCTTGCGGCCGAGCTCCGTGGCGCTGGAGAGGTCAGCACCTTGATCCATGGTCGCGCCCACCTGCTGGGGCAAGACGATGAGCCCATCCACGAGCTTTTCAGAAACCCAGGTGGCCACGTCATATCCCAGGAGTTTCCAGGCCTCGGCCCTGGCGGGGATGCGTACATAAATCCGCTTTCGTAGTCCCTGGGCTTTTTCGGCCTTGCGGGCGACCTGAGCAAGCTCGCGGATCCACTGAGTGAGGATCGGGGCCAGCTCTCCCACTTCACCGAACTTGCAGAAGGGGACGTGCTCGGTAAGGTTCAGCTCAATTCCATCGGTTTCATACCGCGCAAGGAGCTCTTCGAAGACAAGAAATCGTTCCCGACGCAATTCCGGATGCAAGAAGGAGAAGCGTGCGGGATCAGCGAGTGCGGCGCGTGAGTCGCGGTCTTCTCCCGTCTGAAACTGAGGGTGATCATAGACGAAGTCGGACAGGAATCCGGAGCCGCCGTCAGCGGCACGGGTGCCCCCATACAGCGTTACCCAGTTACTGGCGATCATCCAGATCCCCTTTTCGTGGCAGCGCGAGCAGAGGAGCTTGAGGGGATCATGGCCGTGGGCGATGAGGTGGCGCAAGTTACGCGCTCCGCGGTAGTGCACGGAATGCGTCCATCGGGTCACGTTGTCGCCAAGTTTTTGCGCCACGTGGCTGTCATAAAGTGCGATCCCGCCATGGAGCCCTGAAGTGTGGATCAAGGTGTCGAAGCCGCTCTCGACGAGTTGGTCCACCGTGAGGGTCAGGTCGGCTGGTTCGAGGGGTGGTTCAAATTCGTAAAGCGCACCTGCATGGCGGCCATCGTCGAGAAGGAAGACGCGAGGCTCCCCATGCCCTCGTGCCCGCGACTCAGGGGCCGGGGAAGCCTCCAGCCCGCTCGCCCTCGGCCCGGCGCATGCAACGGTGCCAAGCGCCTGCAAGAACTTTCTACGCTCCACTTGAAGCTATCTCCGGGTTGTTCTTTTGTTTGAGAATCGCAAAATACCGCATTTTTCGGGGCAAATGGTTTCTTGCCTCAGGGCTTCTCGGCATGCTCCAGGGCGATGGCAGCAATCCCCGCGCGGTCTACCGCGTCCACCTGAGTGTCTGGAGGACGCACCGGACCACCCGCACGCCCGAGCGCTTCCAGCGCGACCTTGATGCCGCTTATGCCATAGCCCGGTTTCAAGTTGCGCAGTTTGACAATGGGTGCAATGCGACGGTCCTGCACCTCCTTCATGCGAGCGATGTCTCCCGCGACACCGTGCTGCCAGAGTTGCAGGCAAGCATCTGGCACGAACGTACTCACTGCGGTGGTGAAGGCGCGCGCTCCGGCAGGCATGAGCGCCACCGCGCTGGTCTCCCCCTCTGCGATCCATAGAAAGCTCTCGCCCACGACCGCTCCCAGTGCCTGGCCGACCCTGGGGTCGCCGCTGGCGTCCTTGAAGCCGACCACGTTGGGCAATTCCGCCAGGCGCCGGAGGACATCGACCCAAAAATCGCCCTTGCCACAGGGATAAGCCAGGACGCCGATCTTGACCGCGTTGGCGACCTCAGCAAGGTAGCGGTAGGCTCCGTCCGCTTGATCGCACGCCAGCGGATAAGCAAAGACGAGAATGGCATCGGCGCCGGCAGCTTCGGCATTTTTCGCCATCTTGAGCGCGTTCCTGTAGCCGCCACCCACTCCAGCCACCACGGGTAACTTACCTTGAGCCCCGGCGACCGCTGCAGCGACCAGCGAGATGTGCTCCTCAACGCTCAACGAGAATAGCTCTCCAAGCCCGGCGCTAACGACGATCGTCATGTTTTTTGTACACATGCGAGCGTGATGCGCAACGTTCTGTCGCATCCCCCTGGCGTCGAGGTCAAAATTTGAGTGAAACGGTGTGGTCAGGAAGTTATGGACGCCCGTCAGCAGACGCACTATCTCGGGCTTGGTCCGGTCCGGCTTGGCGCCGAACTCTGCTCTGAGCCTGGGAATGGCTCCGAACCCGCAGGCGGCCAGGGCCGTGGTGCGCAAGAATTGACGTCTCGATCGCTTATTCAAGGTTCACTCCCAGGAGGGCCCAAGACCCGGAAAGAAATTTCCAATTCCTTCGGAACAGGCTGTTGAAATGAGGGATAGACTTTCTTTCACTGTTCATGATGGCCAGATTCGACGCAGCTTTCTTCAGGGCGGCTGCATCCTGGGCTGGCTGCGCGGCCGATCAGGGCCCCAGGATGGATGCTGAAGTTGAAGAATACCAACCTATTCCTGCTCCGCGCGGGGGAGGATGGACCTCCCCTGCTCCTGGCTCCTGGCGGCGCCGATGGTGGGTGAGCGTTGGCCAGGATGTCCCAATCATGGCCGCGTGAGGTATTTCGCTCCACTCGACGCGGTTCCAATCCGGCATTGTCGACCCTGAAGCCTCCCTCTCTAGTCGCCCAGGCGGTCTCGAAAGAGCGGCTAACGGGCTTCCAGCAACTGACGTGTCTTTTCGTCCATCTCCGCTGCGGTCTTGAGAAGGACATCAGTCACTGGGAGGCGGAACTCGAGTTCCCTCTTGCGCTCCACCTCACCTTCCTGAAAGAAGAAGGATCCGGCCCTCAGGTGGAAGAGGAAGCCTAGAATCACCCGGGCATGCTCCTTCAGCCCCGAGCGAATGGTTTGCGCCGGCACATGATTCTCGCCGAGAAGGACAGTCGCCAGCTCCAAGTCGAAGTCGGCGCGATGCACGATCTCCGCCAGAGTTTCTGCCGACACCATGCCGGACTCCTCGAGTAGCCGGGCGAGGCTCAAGTCGGAGTCCCTGTTGTTCCAGCCGACGTAGAGAAGCGCGCTGCGTTCCAGATAGAGTTTGGTGATGATCTGGTCCGACACGACCGTGAGCACCCCCCGCGGAATGGTATTCGAGAGAAAGTGTAGCAAGTCCGGGAAGCAGAACGACCCAAGCTCGCCCCTGAGCAGCGTGGGGACGGGATCATGACCGTCTGGACCCTGGGTCAGCTTCGGAAAGGATCGGTCGAGGCCCTCCTCGAACGCCGCCAGCTTGAATGCAGAGCTGTCGTTGGCCTCGGCGGGGACTCCCCATTGGTTCAGCACATGCTGCAAGCTCAAGTTTTGTGCTTTCAGTGCCTTGTTCGTCGCACGTGCGTCCCTCAGGCCCTCCTTCAAGAGGCTTGCTTCCGAATGCGCCCGCTCCGCAACCTCGTGGAGCACTCGTAGTTCCGAGAGCTGTTCGGCCTTTTGCGCTGCGAAATCGCTGCGCCGGGCTGCTAGCTCGGTCTCGAGTTGAACCGTTGCCCACTTGAGGGAGTCGCGTTCTCGTTCCGTCTCGCTGAGTTTGGTCTTCAGCAACTGGGTGTCGCTCAGGCTTTCCTCGGGTGTCGTTGCCTGAGGAGCCGCCACCGGTTCCGTGGGGGTCGCGGTTTCGAGCGACAACTTGTCCGTCTTCTCGAGAGATCTGTGCTTGCGTCTCGGCTCGGGGTTCATGTCTTTGCGGCGCCCGCCCCCGGGATGGACAGTTTCTCTACAAGGACTTGAGTCGTCTCGCCAGGTTTGTCGCACTGCGCCTCGATGTGGAGCACGTACTTGCCTACTTTGAGCAGGTCGCCGTGGCTCAAGACGTGCGAGTGCACCAGAACCTCGTTGACGTAGGTGCCGTTGGTGCTGCCCAAGTCCCGCACGATGAAAAAGCCCCCGGTGGGTTCCAGGGTCGCGTGGCGCCTCGAGACGCTCGAATCCTCCAGCAGGATCGAGTTTCCCTCGTCTCGACCAATCGTGATGGTGTTGGCCTCGAGCTCAAGCTCGCGGATTTTTTCGGTACCGTCGTAGATTTTCAATCGGACCATGACAAGGTCTCTATTGGAGACGCGTGCGAAGCTTGTGAAGGCTTGGCTTCCCGATGGGGTCCTGGGCTTTTCGGGAACTCGGCAGTCGGCGCCCATGAGCAGGCTGCCTGGTACCGCCGCGAATTCACGGGGAGCGGCACTCAGCAGGTCGCCTCCGCGCGGGCCTGATCAATCGGCTGCAAGCGGGTAGATCTTGCCGCGAACGATGGTGTGGCTCACGTGCCCCTCGAATCGGCAGCCTTCGAAGGGGGACCAGCCGGCTCTGGTCTTCAAGTCTTGACGTCGGACTGTCGCGGGCTTCCTCCTCAGGATCGTCAGCGAGCCGACAAAGCCCTCCTGAACCTTCCCGTGGAGCTCCGGCAGGAAACGACTCAAGAATCTTCCTGGCCGTTCGGCGGCCGCCAAGCGGATCGAGCGAAGCGAGAAGCCTTCACCCAGCAGCCAAGAGACGAAGCTCCCAAAAGTGTCCAGCTGGGGCATGCCGGAAATGCCTTTTTCATTCTCCTCGAGCGAGTGAGGGGCGTGGTCGGTAGCCAGGTAGTCGATCTCGTCGCCACGAAACGCCTCGAGGAGGGCGATGCGGTCGAGTCGGGACCGTATCGGTGGGTTGCACTGGAGGAAATCCGGGATGCTGAAGTTGGAGGCATTGCCCTGATCGTAATAAAGATGGTGAGGTGTCACTTCACAGGTGACCTCGAGGCCTTGCTTCCTGGCCTCGCGAATATGCTCCATGCCCGCGGCGGTCGAAAGGTGGCAGATGTTGGGCACGATCGAAAAGGACTTCGAGAGCTCGATTGCGGTCTTCACCGCCGTCGACTCCGCGATCGCTGGTCGACGATCCCAGTGGACGGGAGCGCCTCTGTGTTGCTCCAGGATCTCCGGGTCCTCGGCGTGAAACGAGACCCGGTGCCCGCGGTAGCGGGCCAGAGTCTCCCTCAAGGAGCTCTCCGATTGGAAGAAGAGATCGCCAATACTCGGCCCCATGTAGGCCTTGTAGGGGACTGGAAACGAAAGCGGGCGAGTGCGCGGTCCAATGCCGGCGTAGAGGAGCACGTCGACAGGGCAGTTCCCCGTGAGCTCACGTTTTGCGGCATAGGATGCGTCATCCACCGGCGGACGAGGGTTGTTGGGCATGTCCACGAACGCCGTTACGCCGCCGTGAATTGCGGCCCGACCCGCCGACTCGAAGTCCTCCTTGTAAGATTGGCTTGAGCTGACGTCCTCGCGGGCGTGGACGTGGATGTCGATGAAGCCCGGGAAGATCCAGTGCTCGTCCGAGAGCGAAAGGTCAGCGTTGGACGACCGGACATCGAGGTCTTCTACGCTTTCGATGAGCCCACTCCGGGTGTCGATTTCGATTCGTTGGAGGATGGATTGGTTCTCCCCTGCGGACCGATGGGACACGACTTGGCCTTCGATTGTGATCGTGGGACTTGAGCGATTTATCACGGAGTGCAATTGTCTCCACGCGGCCCAGCTCTGTCGACGGCAATCCTGGTAGCTTGCACTCCATCAATCGCAGGCTATAGTACGGGTCGATTTGAGTGGCGAGCGGTGTGCTGCTCGCTGGTTTTGTTTGGCAAACACAAGGTGTGGACGGTGATCTGAGGCCGTAGGAAACGGACCTGCCCGAGACATGAGCGATACAAGAATGCAGGCTGAGACAGAGAGTGCGGGAACCGTGAGCGACGAAAACGATAGTACGCATGCTGAAGACACATCCCCCGAGAGTAACAACTCAACTGAGAAAGAGGGGGAGCAAAGCGAGGGTCTCGGAACTCGCTCCCAGATCGAGAGCCTGAGCACCTGCAAACGGCGCATAACGGCCACCGTTCCTGTGGAAAAGATCAAGGAAGAGCTCGACAAGAACTACAAGGAGCTCGCCTCTACCGTGAATCTTCCGGGCTTTCGTCGGGGCCGCGTGCCCCGGCAGCTTCTCGAGGCTCGATACGGCAAGGAAATCGAATCTGATGTGAAGGAGGCCCTCCTCTCCCTGTCGCTTTCCGAGGTTGTCGAAGCGCACAAGCTCGATGTCGTCGGCTCACCGAAGATCAAAGACGTGCAGTTCACGAAGGATGCGGATCTGGGCTATGTTGTCGAGTTGGAAGTCCGGCCTGACTTCGAGCTGGCTGAGTACAAGAGCGTTGAGGTTGAAGGCGAAAATGTTTCGGTCAAGGCAGAGGACATCGAGGAGCGCCTGGCCTTGATGCAGCGCAAGGCAGCGAAGCTCGTCTCTGTCAACCCCTCCGACGCGGGAATGGACGACGTCTACCTCGGTAAGTACAACCTCTATCGTGATGGAGCCAAGGTCAAGAGCGGTGTCGAGGCAAGCTTCACACCCTCGAGCAATGTGCTACATGAATTCTTTGTGGAAGGTCTGGGGGATCGAGTAAAGAATTGGAACCTCACCTCCGGTGAACCGCTCAGGATTCCCGTCAAGGCGCACGGAAACTTCTCGGACGAGGTCTTGAGGCACGCAGATCTTGAGCTTGAGTTTGTGCTGGAGGACACCCGAAGAGTGGATCTCCCCGAGCTTAACGAAGAGTTTGCAAAGACGTTCCAGACGGAGAGCCTCGAGGCTCTCCGCGCCGAAGTCCGCAAGAGCATGGAGGATCGGAGCCGTCGGGAGGCTGACAAGAAAGTCGAGACGAAGATTCTCGAGAAGATCCTCGCGACGGCAACGATGGAGATTCCCGAAGGGCTCGTTGAGAGCATCATCAACCGCCGTCGTATGGAGCGGGAGTATGAGCTCCTCGAGAAAGGGGTTCCCGCCGAGGAGGTCAAGGCAACCCTTGTGCGAGAATGGGAGCAGTCGGAGGTCGAGGGCCAGAAGCCTGGCAGCTCCGAGAACTTGCCATCGTCGGCTGCATCTGAAGAGATCCGCAGGGAGATCAAGGAGTTCTTCGTCCTTGAGAAAATTGCCTCCAATGAGAAGATCTTCGCGACCGAAGAAGAGGTGGACAAGCGTGTCAACCTCATGGCGAGCCTTTACGGCATCCCCCTGGCCCGTTTCCGTGACGAGCTTCGCAGCTCTGGACGTCTGGAGGAGGTCCGCTTCTCGCTGCGCAATGAGAAAGTGCGCGCATTTCTGAGGAAAGAAGCCCGGATCTTGGGCTCAGACGGTCAGCCCCAAGCGGCTGGGTCTTGAGCCCGATGAAGCCAAGTATTGAGAAGGAGCCTTGAGAATGCACGGTAATTTAGTGCCCATTGTCATCGAGAAGACTGGCCGAGGAGAACGCTCATACGATATCTACTCGCGCCTGTTGAAGGACCGCATCATCTTTATCGGCCCCAACATTGACGACTACAGTTCATCCCTGGTCATCGCTCAAATTCTGTTCCTCATGAGCGACAACAAGAACCAGGACATTAATATCTATATCAACAGCCCTGGTGGATCAGTGACGGCCGGGCTTGCGATCTACGATACCATGCAGTTTGTGCCCTGTGACATTGCGACGTACGCGATCGGCCAGGCGGCCAGCATGGGAGCCATCCTGCTCGCCGCCGGCACGAAGGGCAAACGGCACGCGCTACCCAATGCGCGGATCATGATCCACCAGCCCTGGGGAGGCACCGGAGGCACGGCTGCCGACATCCAGATCCAGGCCAAGGAGATGAGGCGTAACAAGCAGATGCTCATTGCAATCCTTGCTCGTCACACCGGCCAGTCGATTGAGCGAATAGAGAAAGATACGGATCGAGACTTCTTCTTGACTCCACACCAGGCCAAGGAGTATGGCTTGGTAGACGAGGTTATCGACTCTTTGAGAGTGAAGGTTTCACAGGGAGAAGCATGACGAGAGCTTCAGGAGGGGGAAGGGGCAGCAAGGCATCGACGGAGCGCTGCGCCTTCTGCGACTTGAACAAGTCGCAAGTCGACAAGCTCATTCAGGGTCGTCCTGGCATCTTTATCTGCAACCGCTGCGTGGACATTTGCCATTCGATCCTTCGCGATGAAGACAAGTCCAGCGCACCTCCCCCCCTGTTCCTCGAGCAGATCCCAACCCCGAAGGCCCTCAAGGCGAAGCTTGACGAGTACGTTATCGGCCAGGACCACGCCAAGAAGGTCCTCTCGGTGGCGGTCCACAATCATTACAAGCGCCTCCTCCTCAGCACGAGAACGAAGAGTGAAATCGCCGTCGAAAAAAGCAACGTGCTCATGCTCGGCCCCACCGGCTGCGGCAAGACGGCGCTCGCTCGAACGCTCGCCAAGCTCCTGAATGTGCCGTTCGCAATCGGAGATGCAACCACGCTCACGGAAGCTGGCTATGTCGGCGAGGACGTTGAGAACCTCGTCTTGAAGCTGCTACAGGCTGCGGATTTTGACGTGGAACGGGCCGAGCAGGGCATCATCTTCATCGACGAGATTGACAAGATTGCCCGGGCAACCCAGAACGTGTCCATTACACGTGACGTCTCCGGTGAAGGCGTGCAGCAAGGCCTGCTGAAAATTCTCGAAGGCACCATAGCCAATGTGCCACCCCAAGGCGGTCGCAAGCACCCGGAGCAGCAGTACATCCAGGTCGACACGACGAATATCCTGTTTGTTTGCGGGGGCACTTTTACCGGGATCGAGGAGATTATTGCGAATCGACTCGGGAAGAAGATGATTGGCTTCAATCCCAGTTTCGGCGACGTCCACACAGAGGACATTGAGACGCGAAAGAACCTTGTCCGTCAAGTCGAGGTCGAGGATTTGATCAAGTTTGGCATGATTCCTGAGTTCTTGGGACGACTGCCGATCAGCACGGTCCTCGATCCGCTGGGCGAAGAAGATCTTGTAAAGATCCTCACGGAGCCGAAAGACGCGATCACGAAGCAATATCAGGAATTCTTCCGGCTCTCGGGTGCGAAGCTCACTTTCACGGAGAAAGCCCTTCGCGACTTGGCCAAGCTCGCCATGGAGCGCGGAACCGGCGCTCGAGGCCTTCGAGCCATTATCGAGGACGTGATGTTGGATGTTCTTTACGAGTTCCCTGATCACGTCAGTGAGGTCGTCGAGTACGTCGTCACGCCTGATCTGGTTCGTCACCGAAGTTTTAATCGCGGTAAGAAGGTCACTCGCAAGGACGACAGTCGACGCGAGACAGCGTAGCTTGCCCTGGGCTGTCTTCTTGCCAGGGGCCAATCCGATGAAACCCGGGCCTGGTAGCAAGAGAGCAGGGAGCTACTCTCTCGGATTCGTCCAATTACCGCAATTGCATCCTTTTTTTGGCGAGGATATACTCTTGAGTTTCGTCCCTTCACCCCACGGTGACTGGCACGGCACCCAGGAGTTCCTCCCATGAAAGAAAAAATCCATCCGGACTATAAAGAATGCAAGGTGACTTGCGGCTGCGGCAACACATTCATGACGCGCAGTACGAAGCCCGAGCTCCACGTTGATATTTGTTCGGCCTGTCACCCCTTTTACACCGGCAAGCAGAAGTTCATTGACACCGCGGGAAGGGTGGAAAAGTTCCAGAAACGACACGCCTGGGACGATTCGACCATGGGGAAAGTCCTCACCAAGGAAGCCCCCAAGAAGAACCCCAAGAAGCTCGAGAAGGTCTTGGTGGGGCTCCCGCCAGTGAAAAAGCGCAAGGCTACCGAGGAAGAGGAGGCCGAGGCGCTCAAGACTCAA
The DNA here is from genome assembly GCA_005772855.1 of Planctomycetia bacterium. GTDB lineage: Bacteria > Planctomycetota > UBA8108 > UBA8108 > SXIK01 > SXIK01. Next base: position 86,840 of record SXIK01000219.1, read on the forward strand.
GGCGGCGCTGGTGGCGGGCCAAAAGGCAAGGGGCCAAGGGACAGGGACACAAAGGCGTCGGCGCCGGGCTCTGCCCCGGGACGCGCGGCCCCTGTGACCCAGCCCAAGTCGTAGCTGCAGTCGAGGACTTTCGTGCATGGATTTTCGTGCACCACGCGGACGTTGCTCGACAGGCTGCCCGACCCCATTGAGGGTAAAGCTGCCTGTGACGAACCCCAAAGTCCGGGGGCTCTTCATCACTCTTGGCGGTTCTTTGCATGTTACCTCCCTTGATTCAGAAGAAGCTTGAGCAGGTTACCTCCCGGTATGCCGAGCTTGAGCAGCTTCTGGCCTCTCCTGCGGTGCTCGGGCAGCCAGGTGTCTACAAGTCCTACTCAAAGGAGTTGGGCTCGCTCTCGAGAACGGTCTCGAAGTTCAACGAATACGTCCGATTTCAAAAGGAGTTCTCGGAGAACGAAGAGCTGAGCCGTACGAGCACCGAGGATGCCGCTCTCCGGCAGATGGCAAAGGAGGAGGTTGCCCGGATTGATGTCGAGCTGACGCGGCTTGATGAGGAACTGCTGGAGGCGGTGCTGGTCGAGGACAAAGATGCCTCCCGAGACGTGATCCTCGAAATCCGTGCCGGCGTTGGCGGTGATGAGGCCGCCCTTTTTGCTGGGGACCTCTTTCGCATGTATGCGAAGTTCGCTGAGCGGCAGGGCTGGAAGGTTGAAATGATGGATGCGTCACCGACCGACCTTGGGGGATTCAAGGAGGTGATCTTCGGCATCTCCGGCGATTTTGTTCATCGTGACTTGCGCTATGAGATGGGTGGGCACCGGGTGCAGCGTGTGCCAAGGACAGAAAGTAGTGGTCGAATTCACACCTCGGCTGCGACCGTGGCTGTCCTCAGCGAGCCGGAGGAGGTGGACATCGACCTCAAGGACTCTGACATCCGCATGGATTTTTATCGTTCGAGCGGGCCGGGTGGTCAAAACGTCAACAAGACGAGCTCGGCGGTGCGACTGACACACCTTCCGACCGGCATCGTTGTCGCGATTCAGGAGGAATCCTCGCAGCACAAGAATCGTGCCCGAGCCATGCGTGTGCTCCGCACACGCATATTTGACCTCTACGAGAACCAGCGGAAGGAAAAGGAACAGTCGACTCGCAGGAACCAGATTGGCTCCGGCGACCGGAGCCAACGCATTCGAACTTATAATTTTCCGCAAAACCGCGTGACGGATCACAGGATCAACGAGAACTTCAACCTGGAGCGAATTGTCCAGGAAGGCGACCTCGAGGCGCTCGTCAAGGCGCTTCGACGCCACGATCGCGACCTCCGCATGAAGGAGCTGTGAGAAAACTCGTGATCGTGCGGCGTGAGGAGACAAGAACGATCTGGACAGTGGCCGAGCTCCTCAAGTGGACCGAGGGCTATTTCCAGCGTCTCGGGCTCTCCACGCCACGGCTCGATGCCGAGATACTACTTGCGCTGGCGCTTTCAAAGACCCGGATCGAGTTGTACACGGGCTATCAGATGCTGGTGGAGCCCGATGAGAGGGCCCGCTTTCGTGGACTTGTGGAGCGAAGGGCTCGCAAGGAGCCTGTGGCCTACATCACGCGGCGCAGGGAGTTCTTCTCGCTGATCTTCGAGGTCTCGCCGGCGGTGCTTGTGCCGCGCCCGGAGACGGAGCATGTTGTCGAGGCGGCCATCAGGACCTTGAGGCCGCTATCGAAGGTTCGAGCCCTCGACGTGGGCACTGGAAGCGGCTGCATGGCCGTGGCGTTGGCTGTGAACGTGCCTGGCTTGTTGGTCGATGCGGTCGACTTGAGCTCGCAGGCACTTGAAGTCGCTCGGTGCAATGCCCAGGCGCATCACGTCGCCGATCGTGTTCGATTTCTTCGAGGTGACATTCTTGCAGCGTTGCCGACCGATGCGGGACCGTATCAAGTCATTGTCTCGAATCCCCCCTACGTATCGGCCATGGAATATGAAAAGCTCATGGAGGATGTCCGCCTCTACGAGCCCAAACTGGCGTTGCTCGACACCCGCAGCGAGAACCAAGACGGCCTCGGATTTTACCGGGAGCTGGCGGCTGGCGCAGGCGCCTGGCTCGAGCCTGCCGGCGTGATCGTTGTTGAGGTGGGTGCGGGGCAAGCCGGGGCGGTGCGAGATCTTTTCGAGTCGCAGGGATTCCTGCATCGCGAGACCCTGCGAGATCTGGCCGGAATCGAGCGGGTGGTCGTCATGGCCACCCGTTGAACAAGTTCCCGCAGTCAAGCTCGAGGCCCCGTCGGGTCGCGGCCTCTTCCCGCCAGTTTCAATCACCCTGCCGCCCGTGGCGCTCCGGCGTGCTACTACCCGTGGTGGATTGCGCCTCGGGTTGCCACAACGCAGACCGTGCCGCCAGTTCGGCAAGAGGCTGCGCCACTCCTGCCTTGTGGCAATTTTCCCCGCGTGCTACCATTCGCCCAGATTCATGGAGCGCTGAGGAGCGTTTGGCTGAATCGGGTGCGTGCAAGAGACGCATCGAATGAAAAGAAGTAGTGTTCCTGGTGGGCTTCAGCGCAGGCAGCAACGACAGGCTGCTCGACTGATCCCGCACTCCACATGAGAGCGGTTTGAGGTCACGCGGCAGTCCGTCAAGTGTTGCAAGGCGACCAAGGGAAACTGAGTCGAAGAGAACGCCATGGAGAAGATCCTCGTTGAGGGCGGTACGCCCCTCAGGGGCACGGTGGATGTTTGCGGTGCCAAGAACGCAGCGTTGCCCATTCTTTGCGCAACGATTCTGACCGAGTACCCGTGCCTCATCCGCAACGTGCCCGACCTGCGAGACGTTACGAGCACCATCGAGATTCTCAGGGAGCTTGGTATGCATTGTGAGAGGCAACTCGACCGTGCAATCTCCATCGTGGAAGAGAATCCGGACGCCCATACTGCGCCCTACGAGCATGTGCGCAAGATGCGCGCTTCCATTTGCACGTTGGGGCCGCTCCTGGCACGCCGCAAGAAAGCGAAAGTGTCGATGCCTGGAGGCTGTGTCTTCGGGCTGCGTCCCATCGACCTTCACCTCAAGGGGCTTGCTGCCCTGGGTGCCGACATTCGGATCAACCACGGCTACCTCGAGGCTGAGGCGAAGGAGCTACGAGGCACGACGATCTACCTGGGCGGCCCTTTCGGCTCGAGTGTCCTCGGAACAGCGAATGTCATGATGGCGGCGACCCTTGCCAAGGGAACAACTGTGATCGAAGCAGCCGCATGCGAGCCCGAGATCGCGGACCTCGGCGTCTTCCTCAAGTCGATGGGTGCCCGTATCGAGGGCATTGGTACGCCCAGGCTTGTCATTGATGGCGTTTCCTCGCTGCGCGGGGCCGAGCACTCGATCATCCCCGACCGAATCGAGGCGGGAACATTTCTCATCGCAGGCGCCATCACGCGAGGGGACGTTGTCGTGCGAGGCGCCAGAATCGAGCACTTGACAGCGGTGACAGATGTCTTGAAGCAGGCGGGTCTAAAGATCTCTGCCGAGAACGACGCGATCCGAGTTTGCTCCAACGGCGGTTTTCACCCCGTGGACGTTACCACGCTGCCTTATCCGGGGTTTCCGACGGATCTACAGGCCCAGATGATGGCCTTTCTCTCCCTCGCCGACGGCATCAGTGTGATCACAGAAAAGATCTACCCTGATCGCTTCATGCATGTGGCTGAGCTTGCGCGAACGGGAGCCAAGATTCGCAAGGAAGGACCGAGTGCGATTATCAGCGGGGTCCAGCGCCTCAGCGGAGCACCCGTGATGGCCTCGGACCTGCGGGCGAGCGCATGCCTATTGATCGCTGGCCTTGTGGCGCAAGGGATTACGACTGTCTACCGTATTTATCATCTCGACAGGGGCTACGAACGTATCGAGCACCGATTGAGCGGTCTGGGTGCACGCATCCGGCGTGAGCCCGCGGGCGAAAATGAGAGCGAGTGCCTCGACTGATGCTGGAGTTCCGAACAGGTTACCCTCCTTCCGGGGGAGGAAGAGGACCTCTCTGCCCTCCAGCGTCTTGTCCAGCGTCGGCGGCGCGAGACTCTCCGTGAGGTCTATCGGTGCTGGCCGAGCGTTGGCAGTGGCGTGACGCTGCCCGAGACTGTTACCTGGGTTGGGGCGAGCGAGAGCGGATCGAGCGGCTCCATCTTGTGGCAAACAACGAGCGGTTCCTCCTGTTGGGCTCGAGCCCCGAGAAGAACCTCGCCCCGCGAATTCTTTCCCAAGACTTCTGTCCTCTCAGCGGGGACTGGGAGCGTGCCTGCGGCCACCCGACCTGCCTCTTCGAGACACTTGTAGATCCGGGCCGGTTCCGCGGTACCTACTTCCTTGCAGTGCTGCCCCTTGCGCCTGCCCCGGCTTCGTCCGACGGAAAGGAAATGTCAATCTCGAGGTCCCTCTCGGAGGCGCCCCTTCCACTGTCCGGCAGAATGACAACAGGGACGTTCGCCTCGGCTTCCGAACGTGGACGGATGCGCCGGATGGGTCTCGGCTTCAACTGATGGCGCAAGAGAGCAGCTGCGCAACCTGCAAAAACCCCGAGTGCCATCACAACGAGGAGCTTCAACTCGCGGTGCTGTGGCAATGGGAATGGCGGCACGATCGCTGGAGTGTGCAAGGCAATGTTCTCCGCGACGTTCTCATCCTCCAGCTCCTTGTTGAAGCTTTTCATCGCGTTCAAATCGGCATCGGCTTGCGCGATCTTCTTCTGGATTCGCTCCTCCTCCACCTCAAGACGCGTCAACTGGGGGCCGATGGTCGTGACTGCCGTGTTATCGCCCAATTTCTTGATCTGGGTCTCCAGAGCCAGGATCTCCGTCGAGACGACAGCCTTGTCGTTCTCGATGGCTTCCCTGCGGCGGCGATCAATGTAGTCCTTGGGCAGGGTCAGGAGAGGCTCGAAGATGGGCTTTCTCTCCGGTGACTCGCGAATGATTTGCTCAAATCGCATCTGGTACTCGAGCCGGATGCGCTCAAGCTCATTTTGGAGCGAGGGTGACTCTAGCGGCAGCTCCTTGTCGTAGGGGATAACACCTCGACTTAGCAGCTCTCTGGCGACCTCGAAACGATCCTTCTGATTCCGAATCTCCTCGATCTGGGAGTACTTCCGCTGGATAGCGGCGTTCAGGCTCGGACTCTCTAGCCTGTTGGCAAGCTCCTGAATTTTTTGGCGGTTCTCGTAGAGTTCGCGGATGGCGTCGTCGAGTGTCTTTTGAGCTTTCGACTCGTCTTTTCTCTTCACCTTGCGGCGCTGAAGCTCGATGAATTTCTTCGAGAGTGTGTTGGCAATCTGCGCCGCCACTGCCGGATTGGGATGCTGATAGTCCAGAGTGATAACGTGGCTGGCCTCCTCGCCCGCCGTTACCACCAAGCGGGCGAGAATCTGGTTCACGCGCTGCTCGCGGTCGGTGACTACGATGTCGCTCGAGAAAAGAAGGAGGTCGATCGCCGAAAAAACGGTCTGTCGAATGCTGTAATAGGCCGAAAGAAACGCGGCCCGGAACTGCTTGGCTGGAGAGTCCTCCAAGTCCGTAGCTTGCGTGCTGCTCGAGTCAATGGGCAAGTCGTCGAGCACTTGCTCGATGATCCGGCGGTCACGCAACTGGCTCGTGTAGGCCTTTACCTCTTCCTCGAGAAGAGGCAGGCGGTAAAGGCTGCCGCCTTCCTCACCCTTCAGAGTAATCACCGATTGGCTGAACTTCACATTGAGGCGCGCCGTGGCCTCGTAAAGCTTCGGCTGGGTGATAATCCTGACGTAGCCACCGAGGATGACAAATACGGCCACGGCAAAAATAGTAAACTTGTAGCGAAGCAGGACACCCAATGTGAAGGGTTCCCTGGGCGCTGCCTCAGTTTGCATGGCTATTCCTTGAGGTCTTCGTCTTGGCTTGCCACATGGATTGCGGGCGCAGCGAGTGCAAAGTAGGGTACCTTACTTTTCTTACTGTTCCTAATGCCTTTTGAGGAGGCTACGGGGAAGCCCTGGGCACTCCTTGTCCTTAATCTATCGGAAGTTTGGAGAAAACGCTGAAGGCGGCTCGCTGTTCGGAGCCTCAAGGCCGACACTTGACAGCAGTTTTGGCCGATAGTAGGTGGGAAGAGCGACGAGATCCCAAGAATGGAATTGGGTTGTTGCTCAGTAACGCAGGTCACGTTTACGAAGGTAACCCCCAAGGCCACTGATCTCAAAGCTACTCCCACTGACACACGGGATTCCCCCCCAAGCGGCAGCGAAACAGTGTTGCGAAGCAACGAAGGAATAGTAATACAATGAAAGTTAGCATCTTCGGCCTGGGTTACGTTGGCGCCGTCAGCGCCGGATGCCTGGCGAAGAATGGTCACCACGTCCTGGGCGTGGATACTCACCAGGGCAAGGTAGACCACATCAACGCTGGCGAAAGTCCGATCATCGAGGACGGCATCAGCAACTTGATTTCCACCGTTGTGCGTGAAGGCCGCCTCCGGGCGACCCCGGACGCAGGCGAGGCGATCGCCGAGACGGAGCTCTCGATCGTCTGCGTGGGTACCCCGAGCGCCCCGAATGGCAAGCTGGATCTCTCCTACCTCGCTTCCGTGAGTCGAGACATTGGCTGCGCTCTGTCGAAAAAGAGGTCGTTGCACACCGTCGTTGTGCGGTCGACGGTGCTTCCAGGTACCGTCGAGGAGCAAGTCATTCCGATCCTCGAGAGCTCGTGCGGCCGCAAGGTGGGTGACGGCTACCGCGTCTTCTACAACCCCGAGTTTCTGCGTGAAGGCACATCGATCGCCGATTTTTTCGCTCCGCCGATGACGATCGTCGGTTCGAACGGCGTCGACTTGCCTGACATTGTCCGTGAGCTCTACAAGGGCATCGACGCGCCCTTCAACGTCGTTCCGATCCGGGTCGCGGAGATGCTCAAGTACTCCTCGAACGCGTTTCACGCGCTGAAGATCAGCTTCGCGAATGAGATCGGCCGCGTGGCCAAGAAGCTCGGCGCCGACAGCCACCTCGTCATGGATCTTGTCTGCCAGGATACGAAGCTCAACATTTCGAAGGCCTACTTGCGGCCAGGTTTCGCCTTTGGCGGCTCCTGCTTGCCGAAGGATCTTCGGGCGCTCACCTACCGGGCCAGGGAACTCGACGTGAACGTGCCCATGCTGGCTTCGATTGTCCCCTCGAACAATGTTCACGTCGACGAGGCGCTGGGTATTGTCCGCGGAACGGGCAAACGGAAGGTCGGCCTCCTGGGCCTCAGTTTCAAGGCGGGCACGGACGACCTGCGCGAGAGCCCCCTCGTGACGCTTGCCGAGAAGTTGATCGGCAAGGGGTTTGACCTGCGGATTTTTGATCCGCTCGTGAACCTGGATCGACTGGTCGGCGCCAACAAGACCTACATTCTGAGGGAGATCCCCCACATCTCGCGCCTCATGGCGCCCGCACTGAGTGCGGTCCTCGATTTTGCCGAGGTTATCGTGATCGGTAATACCTCGCAGGAATTCAAGGCTCTCGAGACACACAAATTCCACTCCGAGCAAGCGTTGATCGATCTGGTCGGGCTTCTGAAAGGCAAGGCTCCTCAAGGTGTTGCGTATCATGGCGTTTGCTGGTAAGCGCAAGACTCGGGCGCTGATCTTCATCGAAGACGGAAGTTTTGTCTTCGACAATCGGGTCAAGCGCGAAGTAAAGACCCTCGAGGGCGCCGGCTTCGAGGTGAGCGTCATCTGCCCTCGCTATCCCGGAGAGCGATGGGCTGACGATGTCGGACGCACGCACGTCTACCGTTACCCGAAATTCGGGCCTGGTGGCGGCGTTTTTGGGCATCTGTGTGAGTACGCCTGCTCGCTCTTCTTCGGCGGTCTGTGGGCGCTCTGGATTGGCGTTAGGCGCGGCTTTGACGTGGTTCAGCTCTGCAACCCGCCCGACATCCTCTTTCCGATCGCTGTTTTTTTCAAACTGCTCGGCAAGCGCTACATCTTTGATCACCACGACCTTTGCCCCGAGCTCTTCGAGACGCAATACCACAAGCGCAAGGGCCTACTCTACCGCGTTCTGTGCTGGGCCGAAAGGCAGTCGCTTTCGTGGGCAGACGGGGTCCTGAGCACGAACGAATCGTACCGGCAGGTGGCGCTGGATAGAGGCGGCGTCCCGCCAAGGAAAGTGATCGTCGTTCGCAACGGGCCCGACCTGGACCGCTTCCGCGATTGGCCCGAGCCGGTAAACAAGATGCCGGTGAGAGTCGGTTACATAGGCAACATGAACCCGCAGGACGGCGTTGACCGTTTGATTCTTGCTGCCAAGCATATCCGCGTGGACTTGGGCAGAGAGGACATCGAGTTCGTGCTGATCGGGAAGGGAGACTCTTTTCCCGCCTTGCAGCGCCTTGCCAGGGAGCTTGGCTTGAACGGATCTGTTCGCTTTACGGGTCGAATCTCTGACGAAGAAGTGCAGAGAGAGCTTCGTGCCTGTGACATCGGCTGTCAGCCCGATCCCATGAATCCCCTGAACGACGTCTCCACCATGAACAAGGTGATGGAGTACATGGCGCTGGCGAAGCCGGTCGTGTCGTTTAACCTGCGAGAGACCGTCGTTTCGTGCGAAGATGCGGCGCTCTATGCTCCGGGGAGTGATCCGAAGGCGCTCGCGGAGCAGATCATCCGCCTCGCTGATGACTTCGAACAGAGGCGCCGCATGGGCCTCATCGGTCGGCGAAGGATCGAGGACGTGCTTGCCTGGAAGTATTCGGAGGCGCCGCTCCTTGAGATGTACTTTCAGGTTCTCGGGATCAGCGAACCTGCGAGCGTGCCGAAGTCGGAGCCCGCGCGTTGACATGAAGAGTACGACGAGGGAGAGCGAGGCCGAATCCCCCGCCTGCAACCGGCCGAAGCCTGGAACTTCACCCGCAACTAGCTGCAGCGGAGCTTTCGTCTCCTGGGCAAGGCTACGTCGTGCGGATACGATTGCTGAGCGGTTGGGGATCCCGAGCCACACGGTCAAGTATTTCTACCGGGGTACGCCGCCGCTTCTGACGGCGTTGAAGTACGCGATGCAGACGCTCAGGACGTTCTGGCTTCTCGTGCTGCACCGGCCGAAAGTCGTTTTCGTGACGAATCCGCCAGTCTTCGCAATCATCCCAGTGTTCGTCTACTCGTGCCTCTTTCGTGCTCGCTACGTGATCGACTTTCACTCCGGTTGCTTCGTTGAGGAGCACTGGAGACGGTGGGACTGGCTTCAGCGGTTTTTTGCACGGAGAGCGGTCACGAACCTGGTTCACAACGCGGACAACGCGGAGGTGCTGGAACCGTGGGGCGCGCCACACCTCGTCTTTCCGAGTCTGCCGCCGGATGTCTCCACCCCGGGCGGCGAGGTGATCCCTGCCAGTGGACCGTCGATGGGCCATCGGCCTCGAGCCGTCTATATCTGCTCGTTCAAGAGCGACGAGCCCGTGGAAGTTTTCCTCGAGGCCGCGAAGGCCTTGCCCGATGTCGACTTCTTCGTCACGGGCAAGGCGCCCAGAGAACTTTCATCGTCGATCCCCCAAAACGTGTCGCTCACGGGCTTCCTGAGCGAGTGCGATTACAACCAGCTCCTCGCTGGCTCCGATCTGGTGATCGCCCTCACGACACGCACGGGCACACTCCTTTACGGGGCGCAGGAGGCGATCTCGCTCGGGAAGCCTCTCGTGCTCTCACGTACCTCTACGCTCGAGCGCGTCTTCACGGGCGGAGCGGTCTTTGCCGAGAATACTCCGCAAGCTCTTTCGGCCTGCATTCGCCATGCGCTCGAGAGCTGCACGCAGCTTGCCGCGTCCATGCGCGATTTCCGCACCCGATACGTGGCGGAGGGAGAGGCCCGCCTTGCCGAGCTGCGGGCGGTCGCAGGGATTTAGGGGCCGGGCGGGAGACGGTTTGACCAACAGTGTCTCGGGTAGCTTCGTTCGGCAAGAGAGATGGAAGCGACTCCGGGCAACGCGCCAGCCCCGTCCTGATCATCCATTGGCACGGACGGAGGCCGGGCAGGTGGCTAAGTTGCCGTTTTTGTCATCAATCCTTGCGCGCACTCAACAATACGCCGGGCATCCGGCAGATAGCATTGCTCCAGCACAGGACTGAAGGGCACGTGTGCGTGTGGCGGCGTGATTCGCTGTACCGGCTGCTTCAAATAACGGAAGGCCCTTGAACTCACTTCTGCGGCGATTTCCGAGGCCATGCCGCATTGCGGGTAGTCCTCGTCCACAACGATCAGTCGGCCCGTTTTCTTGACCGAGGCGAGGATCGTCTCCGTATCAAGAGGAGAGAGCGAACGCGCATCAATGACCTCGGCGCTGCAACCCTCCTTTTCCAAAGCAGATGCTGCTTCGAGCGCCACCAGGACCATCCGGGAGATGGCAACCATCGTCACGTCCACTCCTTGCCGCCTGACATCCGCCTTGCCCAGGGGAATGGAGTAGTCCCCTTCAGGCACCGGGCCTCGGGTATTGTAGAGCATCTTGTTCTCCACGAAGATCACCGGGTCGTCATCCCGCACCGCCGCGAGCAACAGGCCCTTGGCGTCGTAAGGAGTCGTTGGAGCGACCACCTTCAAGCCGGGAATATGGACGAAGAGCGAATAGATGGAGTCGGAGTGTTGTGCGCCAACTCCCATGCCTGCGCCGGTGGTCGTTCGGATGGTCACGGGGACGCTCACCCGGCCTCCCGACATGTAGCGGGCCTTGGCAGCCTGGTTCAATATCTGCTCCAGGCAAACGCCCACAAAACTGATGTACATGAGATCTGTGACCGGACGCAGTCCGGTCATGGCGGCTCCCACCGCAGCCCCGATGAACGCCATCTCGGAGATTGGCGTGTCAATGACTCGCTCCGGCCCGAACTCGCCTATGAGTCCCTTTGTTACGCCGAAGGGACCGCCCCATGCGTCCCGCAAACCGGGATCGCAGCCGGCGCCGCCCGCCTGGTCTTCCCCAATGAGGATCACCGTGGGGTCTTCACGCATCGCCAGCCGCAGGCCTTCGTTGATGGCCTGGCGATAGGTGAGGGTTCGCTCTTTTTCCGTCATGAATAGCTTACTTTCCATTTTCAATAAGAAAAACGATCCAGACTACCAGGACTCTACCTCTTGACGTTCGTCTCGCGGGTAACCTCCCGGTCACTCCATGTCAGCAGGACTAGAAAGCCGTCTTCCGCCATCTTGGATTAGTAGCGTACGTACACGTCTTCCAGGCCCACCTCCGGCCCGGGAATTGGACTGTTCTGCGCAAAGCGCACGGCATCCTCGACCGCCTCTGTCGCCTGTTCCCGGTACTCGCGCCGGGTCCCTTCGGACAGAATTCCCTCCTGCAGGAGGCGCTGTTCCAGCTGGGAGATGCAGTCCTTTTGGCGATACGCTTCGACCTCCTCCTTGCTCCGGTACTGGCCTGCGTCGCCCACGTAGTGGCCGTAGTAGCGATAGGTCTTGCACTCAAGTAGCGTGGGTGTGCGCATTGACCTGGCTCTGGCGACGGCTTCTCCGGCGGCCTCATGGACCGCCAACACATCCATCCCGTCGACGGTGACGCCGGGGATTCCGTAGCCTGCCGCTCGATCGGCAAGGTTCGTGACACGAGCCGCATAGCGAATGTGGGTCGCGTCGGCATAGCCGTTGTTTTCCAGGACAAAGACCACAGGGAGCTTGAGCACGGCTGCCAGGTTGAGCGATTCATGGAAGGCGCCTGCGTTCGAAGCACCGTCTCCCAGGAAAGCGACTGCTACTTGGTCTGTATGTCGTAGGTTGGCGCTGAGAGCCGCCCCGCATGCCAGGGGCAGGCCGGCGCTCACAATCCCGTTGGCTCCCAACATCCCGCGTTCCAGATCGCAAAGATGCATGGAGCCGCCTTTACCCCGACACTGGCCGTCGACCTTGCCGTAGAGCTCCGCCATCATCCGCCTCAGGTCGAGACCCTTGGCGATACAGTGGCCGTGCCCCCTGTGTGTGCTCGTCACGTAATCATCTTTTCTCAGCTGGCCGCACACGCCGACGGCTACAGCTTCCTCTCCGACATAGACATGGATCGCTCCGACGAGCTTTCCGGACATGTAGTCCTGTTGCACTCTTTCTTCAAACGTACGAATCAGCACCATCTGGCTGTACATCCATCTCAGCTTCTCCTTATCGGGCCGCCGTTGTGCTTGCATACTCGTCATTATTTCCTCCCGTATTCGAGGCCTTTCGGAAGAGCCCTCGCCCCCTCGTTGACTCAAGCCAAGGGGGATAGCAGCCCGTTGAACCAATTCGGGCGGCACTCTTGTGGACGCCACCAGAACCGTAACTCATGTCTGCTCTACCATGCCGTCCAGCCGCCGTCCACGGCCAGAATCTGGCCCGTCACGTAGCGGGAAGCCTCCGAGGCAAGAAAGACGGCGACGCCTTTCAGATCATCCTCTCCGCCGGGCCGTCCCAGCGGCGTGCGTTTCGAGATTCGCTCCAGAACCGCCTCCCCCAGAATGTGCCGGTTCTGGTCGGTGACGAAGGTTGCCGGGCAGATACAGTTGACACGAATGTTATGGCGGGCCCAGTTGACTGCCAGATCACGCGTCAAGTTGACGACCGCGCCCTTGCTCGCTGTATAGGCCGGAAACTCGAACACAGAATCTTTTTCTTCGACATAGAGGGACCGGTCTGGGCCGAGCAGTCCATAGATGGAACCCGTATTGATGATGCTGCCGCGCTTCTGCCTTTGCATGAGCTCCCCCACGGCCCCGGCGCACAGAAAAACGCCCGTGATGTTCACGGCCATGATCTTTTCCCAGGCTTCCAGACCTCTGGGAGAGGCCTCATGCACGTCATTTATTCCGGCGTTATTGACGAGAACATCGATATGGCCGAACTCCTTCTTCGCACGCTCCACGGTGCGAACGACATCCTCCCGCGAGGTGACATCCATGGTGATGGGAAGGATACGCCTTCCGTGCCTGGCCAACTGCTGCGCTGCCGCCTCGCAGTTGGCCAGGGCGCAAAGGACCAGATCGGCTCCAGCCTCGGCGAGCCCTTCGGCCATCTGATAGCCAAGTCCCTGAGCGCCGCCGGTCACCAGGGCGACTTTGCCCGAAAGGTCAAACAAGTCTTTGACGTGCATGGTGCCTAACTGATCTCCTGATTCCTTGGTTGTTGCTTTCGGGGGACTCGAATGACTCCAAGAGACGCTCGAGAAATTTCACCAAAGGTGCGGTATGCCGACTGCATGGAGTCGAATGACGTCCTCCATGAAATTCAGCTCTTCTTGACTCAGCACGACATCGGCAGCGCGGGCATTTTCGCGCGCCTGCTGCGCATTGCGAGCGCTGACGAGCGCATGGGTCACGCCGCGCTGCGCCGTCGTCCAGGCCAGGGTCAACTGTGCCAAAGTAATCCGGTGGCTTCTGGTGATCGGCTCGAACAATGCGAGCATGCTAGCCACTTTCTCGCGGTGGGTGCGATCAAAGCGGGAGTAGGTCCGCCGTAAGTCGTCGCCCGAGAATTGGCGGTCCGTGCCGATCTTGCCGGTGAGTAGCCCCTGAGCCAGCGGGGAGTAAGCAATCATCGCGATATTGTTGGCGCGACAGTAAGGCAAGAGAGCAGCCTCCTGATCGCGGTTGATCATGCTGTACTCTTCCTGATCGGTGTCCAGGGGACCGACCCTGTTGTAGGCCGCGAGCTGCTCCACGGTCATATTGCCCATTCCGACAGCCCGGATCTTGCCTTCCCGCTTCAGATCGAGCAGAGCGCCCAGGGTCTCCTCGATCGGTGTTGTCGCCTCCTGCCAGTGCACTTGATAGAGATCGATGTGGTCTGTGGAGAGACGGCGGAGGCTTTGCTCCAGTTCATATCGGATCGAATCCGCGCCAAGAAAGCGGTAAACGGCCTTGCCACCTTCTTCCATGTGATACTGGCCCCGGGTTGTGTGCCAGACCAGTCCGCACTTGGTTGCCAGGATCACCTTCTGCCGACGGCCAGCAATGGCCTTCCCCACAATCTCCTCTGCCAGCCCCAACCCGTAGGCCGGTGCAGTGTCGATCAGGTTGATGCCCTCGTCGATCGAGGCCTGTATGGCCTGTATGGAAGCTGTCTCCTCGGTACCACCCCACATCCAACCGCTGATGGCCCAGGTGCCCAGCCCAACAATGGAGGCTTCAATGCCAGATTGTCCCAACGGTCGATACTGCACGGTCCTTCTCCTTGACAGGGTTGTGCTTGCCCATCGGGGCGACTTTCCACGGAAAGCTAGCGGTGCCTCAACAAGGAAAGTCCGCAAAAGAAATGGTCACCAGTCGCAATCGATCAGAGTAATTTCCACCGTAATCTCACCGATGTCCAAGTGAAATTTCTCTCCTGGCGAGAATGGGGCTCACACCGAGTCTTGACAGCCCGTTGAACCTATCCTGGCGGAAGTAACGCTCCGAGATCTCTGTTGTGCTTGCGCAGTGCGTCGAACCCGTGCAGTCGCAGCGCTGCCGCATGGACCTGGTGGGCAGGCTGTCACGGACGTCCGGAGCGATGGCGCATCGCCCGAAGATTTCTTTGCTTGCGGTACGAGGACGTCTCAGTAGGCTGAAGAGTTTTCCGCGAGCTTGCCATGACTGCCAACGTCTCCATGAGTCGCATACTCCTGCGAATCCTGGGCTTCGTACGCCCGCACCGTCGCCTGCTCTTGGCTGTTTATTTCTTTCTCGCACTGGCTCAGGCCTGCGAGCTGGCAGGCCCCTGGATTCTGGGGGCTGCCATTGACCACTTGCTGGCCCTGAGCTCTCAGAGGGGCCTCGCCTCGCCTCCTCCCGAGAGTGGCAAGCTGATTACTTACGGCCTGGCTTTTCTCGTGATCGGGTTCTTGGGCCAGCTGGTGAACTTCCGCAAGGAGGTCTTGCGCACTCGACTCAACACCCAAGTTCTGTGCGACATCCGCGTGCGACTCTATGACACGATTCAACGGCTTTGCTTCCGCTACCACGATGGCAATCATTCGGGAGATCTCATCACCAAGGCCACGCGTGATATCTACCAGGTGCACACGCTGTACGCAGAGACCATCTTCCTGGGTGCCGAGATCCTCATACTGGTCAGCGGCGCAGCCGTGCTGATCGCGCTACAGGACTGGCGGCTCGCCCTGTTTGCGTTTTCAACCTTGCCCATTGCTGCCGGCATTGTCGTTCGCGCAGCCAGGCGATTGCGTGGGCTTTCTCGAGCCGCCAGCGACCAGTACGACGCCGTCACACGAGTACTCCAGGAGAGCATCAGCGGTGTCCGGGTCGTCAAGGCCTTTGCCCAAGAGCCCGCCGAAATTGACAAGTTCGAGCGTGAGACGTCGAGCTACCTCGACCGCACCTTGACCTCCGTTCGCTACTTCGCTCTGAACTTGCCGCTGGCCGGCGCGATTCTCAACCTTGGCATTCCGATCACGCTCCTCGGGGGCGCATTCCTCTACTCGCGGGGTACCCTGGGGGTGGGCCAGATCGCCGTGGCGGTCCTTTATCTGTCGAAAATATCGAACGTCTTGCGACTGCTCAATCGGGTCGTGCAGACGCTCCAGGAAGCGGCCTCGGGCGGCGACCGCATCTTCTCGGTGCTCGACGCCGAGGCTCAGGTGCGGGAGCCACAAGACCCGCGCTCCTTGCCAGCTCACGGCCCTGGCGAGGTGGTGCTCAAGGACGTTCATTTCGCCTATGAAGCGGGCACGCCAGTGCTTCAGGGCGTTTGCCTCAAGATTGCCGCTGGCAAGCGGACTGCTGTCGTTGGCCCGACTGGCTGTGGCAAGAGTTCGCTCGCCAACCTTATTCCGCGCTTCTATGACGTCACCCAGGGCTGCATTACCCTCGATGGCGTTGATGTCCGGCATCTCTCCCTGCGCCAGCTGCGGCAAGCCGTGAGCCCGATTTTTCAAGACACGTTCTTGTTCTCCATGACCATCAGCGAGAACATTGCCTACGGACGCCCCGAAGCAACTCGCGAGGATATCGAACGCTGTGCCGGGGCAGCGCAAATGCACGATTTCATCCTCAAGTTGCCCCAGGGTTACGACACGATCGTCGGCGAGAGAGGTCTGAGCTTGAGCGGCGGCCAAAAACAGCGTCTCGCGATCGCCCGGGCCTTCCTGATGAATCCCCGCGTCTTGATCATGGACGACTGCACCGCCAGCGTCGATGCCGAGACCGAAAAGAAGCTACAAGAAGCAATGGTTGAGCTTTCGCGCGGGCGCACCACGGTCATCATTGCGCAGCGTTTTTCAAGCGTTGTCGACGTGGATCAAATCATTTTCCTCGATCAAGGCCGGGTGGCGGCCATGGGCACGCACGCCGAGCTCCTCGCAAGTTGCCAGCCCTACGCCGAGCTGTACTTGCTACAAGTGCAAGTTACGTTGGGTGAAGCTGAACGCCAAGCCACTGGTGACCCAACGTGCCTGGCGAGCGGAGCCACTCCATGATCTCGACCGTTGACCTTGCAGAAGAGCTGGCGATGGCACCCCCTAGCCGCAAGCTCGTGCGCAAGCTCCTGGTCTTTGTGCGCCCCTACCGTCGTCTCTTCGCGCAATTGCTGCTTCTCGAACTCCTGTTCGTACTGGCGCGAGTGGCAGGGCCGCACATCGTCAAGCGTCTGATCGATCACGGGATCCCGGCGCGTGCCTACAGGGAGTTGTTGATGCTCAGCGGACTCCTGATTCTCTCGTACATGCTTTGCTGGCTGTTTGACTTCATTCAATTTCGGATGAACATGATTGCTGGCCAACACATCCTCAACGACTTACGCCGAGCCGTCTTTCACCACGTTCAGTTCTTGTCGATGAGCTACTTCGACAAGACCAAGGCCGGCAAGATTATCTCGAGAGTCGACCGCGATGTCGCCGCCATGGAGCATCCCATGGTTTGGGGACCACTCACCGTCATCAACGGCGCCTTCTATCTCATCTTTTCTGGGGCCAGCATGGCGTTTTATAGCTGGAAGCTCTGCCTGGTGATTTTGGCGTTGGTGCCCCCGCTTCTGTTGGCCTCGGAAATTTTCCGCCGCAGGGGTATCGTCGCCTATCGCCGCTGCCGCGAATCACTTGCCGTGCTCACCGCCAACGTTGCTGAAAGTATTTCGGGGATCAAGGTCACCCAGGCCTTTGCTCGCGAGACACAAAACCTGAGCTTCTACTCGACGCTGGCCCAGCGCCATGCCGCTCGTGTTTGCGAGGCCGCGATCGTCTGGAATCTCTATTCGCCTTTCGTCCGCACGCTTTACATTGTGGGCACCAGCATCATCATTTTCTACGGCGGCCACCTGGTCTCGATCGGGGAGATTGAAGTGGGTGTGTTGGCGGCCTTTGTCCTTTATCTGGGCATGTTTTTTGGGCCGATCTTCGAGCTGAGCGCGCTGTTTAACGAGATCTTGCATGGTTGCTCGGCAGCGGAACGAATCTTTCAACTTCTCGATACCCAGCCGCAAGTCAAGGACCTCCCCCAGGCACAACCCTTGCCGCGGCTTGAGGGGCGAGTGCAATTCGAGGACGTCTCCTTCCGCTATCAGAAGGAGGGCAGTCAGGATCGACCCTGGATCTTGCGCAATGTTTCCTTCACGGTGGAGCCGGGAGAAATGGTTGCCTTCGTCGGGCAGACAGGTTCCGGCAAGAGCACCATCATCAACTTGATCTCCCGCTTTTATGAGCCTGACCAGGGGCGCGTGCTGGTCGATGGGCTCGACCTTGCCCGGCATTCGTTGGCCTCACTGCACGAGCAAATGGGAATCGTACTGCAGGAGAACTTTCTCTTCTCGGGGACGATTTTCGAAAATTTGCGCTATGCGCGACCTGCCGCCACGCGCCAGGAAGTCGAATCGCTGGCTCGCCTTCTCAGGGCCGACGATGTCATCGCGCGCCTCCCCCGAGGTTACGACACGCTCGTCGGCGAACGTGGCACGAGCCTTTCCCAGGGCGAGCGACAGCTCATTTGTTTCGTGCGCGCCTTGGTGGCAAATCCCCGCCTATTGATCTTCGACGAAGCCACCAGCTCCGTCGACACTGTCACCGAGGATCGCCTGCAACGCGCCCTGTGGAAGCTCGTCGAGGGGCGCACCAGCTTTGTCGTCGCCCATCGACTGTCGACGGTCCGCCGTGCTGATCGCATCTTCGTCGTCGATGGCGGCGAAATCATCGAGTCGGGTAGCCACGCAGAGCTTGTCCGCGCCGGGGGCCGATACACGCAGCTCCACCGGGAGTATGTGCGAGTGTGATCGGTCGGACTTCGATCGGTGACTATCGCCGGGCTGGTCAGGAAGCTCGTCCGGTCAGCTGACCCGGGCCGCGAAGAACTCGTGAAGCACCTGCTCGCAGGCAGATTCGCGCCGCTGGAACCAGTCGTCATCCGCGAACTCTCGCCATTTGCCGAGCTTGGGCTGTTCCACGAGCTTGACAGCGGCTTCGAGGTCGCATGGGTCCATGCCGAGCGTGTGAAAAAGGCTTTGGAGCTGCGGCCTGGGGTTCTTGATGATCTCCTCGTAGGACACAGAGATGTGAGCGTATTTCTTGCCGAACAGATACGAGAGCTTCCAGATGTAGTAGAAGAGATCGTAAGGATGCTCGTTGTGGCGTTCGTCGAGGAAAGGGAAGTGGTACTTGAGATCGCGTGCCCAACGTAGCAGGTAAAACTTGTCCTGGGCCTCGAACGCGGCTGTCGAGGCGTCCCTGGGGAAGCTCTTGAGGTCCATCAGTGCGGAGCACCACTGGTCGCGCGGGTGCCGAAAGAGATGGATGAGCTTGGCGCCCGGAAAGTTGCGGCGTAGCCAGGGCAGCCGGAAATCAACCCGGTTGAACTGAAGCACGGGTCGTCCCTGCGATTTCTTTATCAAGATCTCAATGTAGCGCTGCAGGCCCGGGTCCCAGAAGCTAGCGTCCATGAACAGGTTCCTGTCGACCCACTCCTCGCGGTACCAATTTCCCAATTCTGGCAATCCGTCGTACTCTCGCCAGTAGTCGGTCACGTTCTTGTGGGTACTGTCGACACGTTGGCCTCGCAGCGCCGGATCGAACCAGCGGCGCTCATTCAGGGGTTCGTAGTAAGAGGTGAACCCCTTGAGGCTGCGGAAGACGTTCCACAGGAAAGTCGAACCACTGCGGAACCGCGCCGTTATGAAGATAACGTCGGTTCTTGCTCGAGTGCTCTCGGAGCCATGGCGCACTCCGAGCTCTGGATAGGGTCTGCCGTTGAGGTCTGCTGCCATTGCCGTCGCCGAGATATCAGGCCCGGACTGAAGCAGCCCTCGCAGCGTCTCGAAGGCGATTGCCCTGGCATCTTCGGTCGCGGAGACTCTCTGGATGAATCGGAACAGTAGCCTTCGCAGGTACTTGCGGGCGGACTTTAGTATCATTGGATGGAAGCGTGTAAAGGCAGCTTCAAGAGAAGATTGAGTCCATCAGCAGCGTTGCCGCCACGGCGCCTCAGTGGGGAGGGGATCCCAGGGTCCAAAGCGGCGCAGCGCGGGAGCGATCCACGTGAAACCAGTCATAGAACACTGGGATATTCGTGAACATGAGCAGGACGAAGAAAATCACGCTGACGATGGAGTAGATGAGAAAACCCCTTTCGCGGTGCAGCTTCTCGGGATTCTGAACCGGGCTGTTTGGCTTGAGTCCCAGGTTTAGATAGTAAGCGAAAAAACCGGCGGCTATCGGCACGTAGAGGATTAGCTCCAGGTGGTAGCGGACGATGAACATCCCCGAGAAGAGCCCGCATGCTGTGACGTAAAAGAGCATGCTCACGAGGAGACGGTCTTCATTGTAGAAGCCAAAGGACTTGCGGTAGCCGGCGGCAACCGCAGGATCACCGATGCGCCGCAGCTCTGCGAAGCGCTTGGTGGCCATGAAGAACGCGCCAGCCATCCAGTAGGCCAAGATTAGCGAAACCGGGGGGAAAAGATGCGAGATGAGAGCGAACCAGCCCAGGAGCAGTCGGATGGCGTTGTTGACGGACTCGCTGAGGACGTCCACGTACGGCCAGTCCTTGGTGCGGACGGGCGGGACATTGTAGGCAATACCCATGACCCAAAGCCAAATTGCAGCATAGGCAAAGTTCGGGTTGATGAGAAATGCGAGCCAGATACCAACCACGGCGAGCAGAATCCACTGGCCGTAAGCGATGGCCGGTCGAACCTTGCCGGACGGCACCGGACGATTCTTTTTCTGCGGGTGCAGCTTGTCCGTCCGACTGTCCAGCAGCTCATTGAGGGTGTAATTGCTTGAAGCGATGAGGCACGTGGAGATAACGGCCAGGAACAAGGTATCCAGGCTGTTCCATGCGATGAGCGAAGTGTCGTAGGAAAACGCAAGGAGCACGCCGAGCAGCATGAAGGCGTTTTTGAACCAATAGTCAATCCTCATGATCTGCAGATACGGCAGGAGGCGGTCGAGGAGACGCGGTTCAGGCGACGGGGTCGCGGTGGAGCTCACGATCTAACTCCCGAAAGTTGGGCAGACAAGCGTAGCATTCTCGACAAGTTTTGACATCGCCGCGCGGTGATCTCCTGCCCACGATGACGCACGGCATGCCGCAGGCTTGAGCGCCTGCGGCGTCGACTTCCGTGCGGTCGCCAACATGGAGGACCTCCTCGAGGGAGAGCCCCCAGTGAGCGCAGGCCTTGAGATACCCGACAGTTAGGGGCTTGAATGCATTGACGTCGGGATCAGCGGCGTAAATCTTGAGCGAAATGGCGGTTGCCATGCCGAGGGCGGAGACCTTCTCCTCGACGGGATAGCCCCAGAAGACCCCGCGCGGCACTCGTCGCCTCTCGAGGCAGCCGAGAAGTTCGTCGAGCCCGGCTTGTTTGCAGACGTGGAGGTACTTGATGGGCCTGCCGTACATCCAGCGCTTGACAATGGTTTCAACGCGTGCCGGCGACACGCCGGCTCTCGCCGCAGCCTCCGTGTACTGACGCTCGGCGAGCCGCGCTTCACTCGGCGGCGTTTCCCGTGGATGTTCGCGTACGCGGCGAAAAATTCTCAAGACTTTCCAGGTCTGGCGAGTTTCCGATAATGACTGGTTGGTGAGTGGCAGCAAGGCCAGCTCCGCCGCCATCAGGAGACGTAGACGCTGTTGCAAGTAGAGGGTCCCTCCAGGTCAGACAGGACGGCCCGGACGGGTCGGCCCGCGAGGTGGAGGGGAGCGTTGCCGCCAGTGGCGCGATCCGGAGGCGACCTCATCCAATTCCAATCAGGCTCTCGGCTCATTTGAAAAGGGTTTGTAGCAGCAGCCTCGATGCGCGGGGGATCTCGAAAGACCAAGTCTCGAGCCCAAATGGATACCAGAGCGAGCGGGGTGAACACAAGACCGACGGCCTGAGCGGAATGCTGCGACCACTGACGCCAGCTCCGGCCGTGGATCGCGGCAGAGGCGTGGAGGATCAAGATTGGTGCCAAGGCTTGAGCCAGGATGTTTCAGGCATGCAAGTGACAATGCGCGAAATATCACCTGCTTACCTGGCAGGCTATGCGTTCTCACGGAGCCAAATCTCGACCAGCAAGAGCACTTGAAAGAGGTAGCCGTGGTTGCCGGTGCCGCTGCGAGTCTCATGGATGAGTCGGCGCAGCGTCGCTTTCTGAATCATTCCTCTGTCGAGCGACTCGGGCGAGAGCAGGATGGACTCGACGGTCTCTATCAAGCGCTTCTTCATCCAGGCGTCGAAGTTGTGATAGTGACGGTATCCGTAAACGTTCAGGCGTTTCAGAGCCGTGTTGACCTTGTCCAGAACTGACTCGACCAGCGGGGATGCGTCGGCGGCTGCGCCGGTGTTTGAGTTCCGCACTTTCAAGAGAGTCGGCAGGTTGCGCCGGACAATCTCACGGTGAATCTCGACTCCCTCTCGCCAGGAGGGGGGCATTCGCAGCAGCACCTTGAGGTAATCAACCTCCACGTAGGGCAGGCGAATCTCATGCAGGCTCCGGAACAAGTCGATCGAAGGCGTGGTAAACCGCCTGTGAACCTCGTTGAGATAGATGTAACTGCAGAGGTTGACGGGGGACAAATCAATGCCGCGCAGCGCCGTGGAAAGCGAGTTCGGGGCCTGGCCGGCCATCTGGCGTGCCCAGGGCTCGGTGAACAACTTGGGCAGCATCTCCTCGCGTCCGACGTGGCCAAGGCGGCTCATGAGGTAAGGCACCAGCTCCTCGCTCGTGCGCATCGCGCCAATGTGCTCATCGGTGTGGCACGGCCAGGCCTGGCCGTGCTTTGCCAGCTCTCCGCCGTGGCCGCGCAGGAGGATGCGGATGTCGGAGCGCTGGAGGAAACGATAAGCTAGCATTTCCGTCAGGCCGTGGCTGAGGTACATGCCATCGGTCATGACTATCATGGCCCTCAAGCTCTCTGCGAAGTCGCCGAGATAGCCCTCGTTCAGCTCGAAGAAGGTGTGTTGAGTGCCCGCGATCCTGGCCAACTGGCTGGCGATTACCTGATCGGCGCAGCCGCGGACGCCAAGGGTGTAGCTCGAGATTTTCTTGTTCTTGCAGTCGAGAGCGCTCAGGATCGTTCGACTGTCGAGTCCTCCGGAAAGCGAAAGGCCCACGGAGGAGTTCCCTTGACTCGCTCGCGCCACGACCCTCGAAAAGGTCTCAATGAGCTCGGCAAAGCACTCTGCCTTTGGCCGGTCCGTGCACTGAAACGCACTGACAACGTGCCAGTAGCGTTCGGGAGCCGAGACCTTGAGCCCTGATTTCCAGCCCACGGTCAGGGTGGATGCCGGAGGGAGCAGCTCGACGCCCTGGGCCAGGGTCTTCTCACCGATGAGAAATCCGAACGCGAGGTAGTCTGCCAGCGCCTGTGGGTTCAGCTTGATTTGCACGGCGGGATCCCGCAACACACAGCGCAAGGCCGTGGCGAATACGAAGCGGGTTGATCCAGCAAACCAGTAGAGAGGGTGGGAGCCCACTCGATCCGTGATCAAGATGGCCTGACCTTTTTCTTCGTCGACCACCACGGCGCAGTACGTCCCTTCGAGACGTTCCGCGAGCTGGTTTCCTTCTTGACGGTAGAGAGCCGCCAGGACCCCGGCTGGGCCGGGTGCGGGCTCCACGCCGTGCTCTCTCAGCGATGTCCTCAGCGCCACTTCGTTGTACAGATCTCCATGGAAGAGGACCTGAATGGAGGCGCCAGCCTGGAGCTGCGGATCCGGGCAAAAGATGCCGTGGTGGACACGGCCGAGCGCCCAGCCAGCCTGGACGTTGACCCCATGCTCCCGCGGTCCCTGGAATCCCTGTTCCAGAGGGACTCGCATGCGATTGAATATCTGCTGAAGACTGGAGCAGGATCCGCTCTGAATGGCGCCAACAAGACCGGGCACGGCCTATTCTCCAGGGGTTTTCCAAGTTCAGACAATTTATGGGAATCGCGCGAACCGAAGCTTCCTGCGGCCCTTGAGCCTGACATCATGGACGAGGCAGCAGATCGGGTTACAAGAATCCATGGCAGATCGTCGACAATTCCTGGGGAGCAACTTGAAGCGTCCCTGAAGCCCATCGCGAAGCATCAGAGTTCCTGCGCATCGGCCTCGCCAGTTTGTGCTATCCAGGTTCCGAAGCGGGTGAAGTGCACGTCAAACCGCCAGGTACCACGTGCCCAAGACAGGGGTCGGGAACTTGGTGTGGGCGTCGGGCACCCGCAAGGAGGAATCCAAAGCCATTCTCCCGAGCCCCCCTCGGCATGCAACGCTTCAAGACAACCGCGTCTTCTAGGGCAAACTGGCGTGGGGAGGCCGTGTGTCGCGGCCGGCTCATTCTTCCTGGATCTCCAGCACTTGGTCGACCTTCACATCCCTGAGGACCTGCGTCTTGCCGGACACCGGCCAGGTGATCTCGAGGGACTGGATGGTGTCAGCCGATCCAAGGCCGATCTCCTGTTGAAGGCTGGAGGCGCCGAAGCTGCCGCCCGTACCCACGCACGCATGCACTTCACGCGGTCCCCTGGCAGTCGTCAGGACCAGCCGGATCCTCGCTCCGATGCCGGAGCGATTGGTGCGCGTGCCGCGCAGCCGCAAGGTGATCCAGTGATTGCCGTGGCCGGGATTCTCGAAGAGACAGCTCCTGAACCCGTCGCCGCTGTACCTTCCTCCCATGACGGCGTAAAGGTCCTGGTCTCCGTCTCCGTCGATGTCACCGAACGCCACGGCGTTGCCCTTCTGGACATGGCCGACCCGTGCCGAGGTCGTCACATCATCGAACGACTTGCCCTCGATGTTCAGGAACATCCGGTTGGGCACCAGGAGGCTCAAATCGTGTCCCCCCGTGCCCAGATAAATGTCGGGGAAGCCGTCGTTGTCGAGGTCGCCGAAGTTGGCGCCCATGACGAAGACTACCCGATCCAGCCGTTTTTCATGGGTGACGTCGGCAAAAGTTCCGTCGCGATTGTTGCGATATAGCCTGGGGACTTCGCTCGTGTGAGGCTGTCCCAGATACATCGCCGCGAGATCATGTATTGAGGTTGGTTTGAAGCCGGCGACGAAAATGTCGGACCACCCGTCGTTGTCAAAATCGAAGAACCAGGTCGCGTAGCTGAAAAATGGAGCGGCGACGCGGGCGCGGTCGGTCACATCCCGAAACTTCCACCCCTTCTTGCCACCGGCCTGGCCGCCAGACGTTGCTGCGCCCTCATTGCGCAGGAGCACGTTGGTCTGGCCCGAGCGCGACAGGTACAGATCCATCCAGCCATCGTTGTCGTAGTCGCCCCACGCAGCTCCCTTGACGGAGCCGAGGTCGTCAAGACCGCAAGCACCACCGATTTCGGTAAACGATAGCCCCTTCTCATTGTGGTACAGAAAGGGTCTGTGCGTTCCCAGTCGGTCTTCTTCGTGGCCGATGAAGAGGTCCACCCATCCGTCGTTGTCGAAATCGCCCCAGATCCCGACCGTCCCGGAGTGGGAGACTCTCATGCCGACTTCCCGCGTGACCTCCTCAAACGTGCCGTCGCCCTTGTTCCTCAGCAGCGAGTGTGGGTAGGCCTCTCCCCCGAGCCAGCCACCGCGCAAGACGAGTACGTCCGGGTGGCCGTCGTTGTCATAGTCGGCGTGTGAGAGGTTTGTCCCGCCAACCTGACCCGAGAGTCCGGCCTTCTCGGTTCGCTCCTCGAAGGACTTGTTGCCCCGATTCCAGAAGTAACGCACTGTCTCCTCGAGGCTGCGTGAAGAAGTCATCAGGTCGAGCCGGCCATCGCCGTCAATATCCTCGAGAATGCAGCCGCCGGCGTGCCCGAACACGTCGACGCCTTGTTGCGTCGCCACGTTCTTGAACTGTCCAATGTCTGAGTCCGATGCAAAGACGCGTGGTGGAATGAGCCATTCAGCCGGGACGCCCTGTGGATACTCCTCGAGTGTCATGTACAGTAGATTGATCAGCCAGCGGGCCCCTAGATCGTTGGGATTGGCCCCCAGGATCTCGCTCAGAGTCTTGATGGCCGCGTGCGCGCCTGCCTTCTTGGAATGAACGCCGCCTCCGCGTATCGGAAACAGGCAGGAATCCGAATTATGCGAGCATACGCAGTTGTCTTGTTCGGCGATCCTGAGATGACAAATCGCGGTAAGCTCTCTCGCCAGCGCCAGGATTTCGGCGGCACGCTCCCGTTTGATCGGGGACGAGGGAGACTCCACCAGCTCCCGCACCCCGGCGAGGGTGTGCAGAGCCTCGTCGTTCTGGTTGTTCCACAGGAGCTCACGTGTCAGCCGGAAGCGAAGATCGACGTTTGACTTTATGGTCGCCGCAGCCGCGATGGCGGCCTGCAAGGCGGGGATCGACTCCGGGCTGTTGGTCATCCACGCAGTGACGATGGATCCGTCCGCGAGCGTGGCGCGAGCACGCCTTTCCGTCTCGCGGGTCTGGCGGAGGATCGTCGGTGTGAGAGATGCGCCAGAGCCGGAGGATTTGGGCGGCTCCGATCCCGCTGCAGTCGGAGGGGCTTTCGGGACCATCAAGGCCGTCGCCACGACGGCCCCAAGGACTCCCGTGCTGAAAATAATCCAATTCCTGCTGGCTGCTAGCTGCATGCGAACTCCTTCTCCTGGCAGACGAGGCCAAGGTTTGCTTGCGCTGGCTTCTGAAGCAGGCCTTGCCTGTGGACGCTTTCTTGAGGCTCCGCGCAGGAGCCGCCTTGGGACCCGGCAATACTTCCTCGACAGCTCGATAATCCCCAGGGAATCAGGGGCCGAGCTTCAGGACTTTAACTTCGTCCTCACATCTTTTATTAGACTCTGGCAGTGGCCAACGCGCAACCGCGAGCAGCGAAAGTCTGGGCGCTCCAGGCCGGTTGCGTTTCGGGCCCGCTGACGATGTCTGCCGGGGCCCAGAAAGTGATGCCTTTCCCGATACCAGGAGGACGTGAGCAGTGGTGCTCAGGGATTCAGCACGAGATTTTGGGCACCACGGAGGCTGAAAGCCGCGCAGAGCGGGATGGTTCTCTTCTGCTGCCAGGATCCGTCGTGAAAGCCGACAGTCAGGGTTCGAGGGGCAATCACCGAGCCGAAAAATCAGTGTGTGCATGCAGGGGAGGGAACTCACCGCCCGCGGTTCAAGAAGGATAGTGCCTCCTCTGCTGAAGACACGTCCTGAGCGAGGCGCGTGGCCGGGGTGCAGATCCAGTGTGGCTGGACGCCCTGGCTACCCGCCAAACTCTTACCAAACGGGTCGAATTGGCGGGGCAGAATGGGATTTCACCCTGAAAAAACTACCTGCTAACTGCAGTTTGGTAACGAAGCCCGTGACCCCGCCGGCCTCGCGGTCAAATCAATTCGAAGGCTCGGCTTACGACACGCTTTGCGACCAGCTGATCCCCACGGGGCACAGGACTTGCTTTGCTCAGCATTGGTTCTGAAGCATCGAGGTTCACCCCGGAGGGGTCTGGAAGGCCTCCTTGCTCTCTCTTGGAGTGCGACAGGCGCACGCTTCGCCGACCGTAATTCGCCGAAGTCAAAGTCAAGCGAAGTCGAGGAAAGAAAGATTGTTGTATTGCCGTGTTGGTGCGGCGACGTCCTGCCCGAATAGCTCCTCCAGGGAGGAACCGGCCGCAGAGGCCTCTGGCAGGGCGTAAACAAGTGATAAGGAGGGATTCCAATGAGACGCTCCACGTGTCTTTTCATTATCGTCTTACTGATGTGCGCCCACGGAAGCGGCGCGCTTGCGCAGCACGTGTTGCCGAACGACACGATTCCTGATTTTTGTGCCTCGCCCTCGATTCGAAGCGTGGCCTCGGGAAGGTGGTCGAGCGCATCGACGTGGTCACCTGCGCGAGTGCCGCAGAGCAATGACTCCGTGCTGATCAGCGCGGGGACCACCGTGACCTTCGACCGAACCTTGACGTTCGCACTCAACGCTGTGGGGATTGATGGCATTCTCCAGTTCGACACGACGGTGTCGACGCGTTTGTGGGCTGCCAACGTCGAGGTCAATCCCGATGGGGCGCTCCTCATCGGATCGGCGGCGCAGCCGGTGCCGGCCTCGGTGAAGGCGGAGATCGTCATCGCCAACAAGGCCGTGACCGACGCCGCGCAGTACGGCACGGCACTCATCGTCATGGGCAAGGTGGTCCTGCACGGCGCCGCCAAGCGTTCGACCTTCGTCCGTGTTTCGCAGGAACCCCGCCGGGGGCAGAACACCGTCACTCTCGAGAGTGCGGTTTCAGGGTGGCAGCCGGGCGATCGACTGTTCATCCCCGATACCCGGCACATGACGGGGGATCAAATCGTGAACTGGGCACCGAAGGTCTCGCAGGGGGAGGAGCTTACTCTTCAGAGCGTTTCGGGGGACGGCAAGATTCTGACGCTTTCGAGTCCGCTCCAGTTCGATCACTTCGGGGCCCGTGATGGCGAGGGCGCGATCGATTTCCTGCCGCACGTCTGCAACCTGTCTCGCAATGTGATTGTCCGCTCGGAGATCCCAATCGGCCAGAGCGGAACAAAGGGGCACGTGCTCATCACGCACCGAGCCGACGCGGACATCCGCTACACGCAGTTCCGCGACCTTGGCCGCACTACAATCGATCCGCTCAACGACGCGACCAACCACATTGGGCGGTACGCTCTGCACATGCACCACCTGATGGGCCCACAGGTTACTCCGGCGAACGGCTACCAGTTCACTCTCATTGGCAATTCGGTGGATGGGGGGTCGACGGACAACAACATGAAGTGGGGAATCACGGTCCACAATAGCCACTACGGCCTGATCCAGGACAACGTGGTCTATAACTTTGGTGGTAGCCTGATCATGTTCGAGGACGGCTCGGAGAGCTTCAACACCGTGGATCATAACTTTGTTGCTCGTGCGCATGGCGGCGGCAACAACGTTGCGGAAGGCACCGAAGGAACGGGCTTCTGGTTCCGCGGCCCAAACAACTATGTCCGCAATAACGTTGCGGCCGATGTGTGGGGCAATCAGCCCGAAGGCTCCTATGGATTCAAGTACTTCATGCGGTACCTGGGCAACGTCAAGGTGCCGAACTTCAAGGGCGCGGATACGTCCGTGAGCGGACAATTCACCGTACGCGACGGGAACAAATTACCTCTCCCCGAATTCGAAAACAACGAGGTCTACTGCGCAGCGCAGGGGCTGACCTACTGGTGGGTGAATTCGTTCGACGTCAACTGGAACCCTGCCGGCGAGGAGACGGTGATCAGGGATCTCAAGATCTGGCACGTCTTTAACGTAGCGGTTTACCATTACCCCTCCGCTCACATCACCTTCGACCGTTTGACGATCCGGGGTGCCAACCCAGCCGGAAGCGCTTGCTGCGGCAGGGGCTTCGTTGCGGGAGATTATGCGGCGGCTGAATTGGTCTTCCGAAACATCGACATCCAGGGCATGAATTTGGGAATTTGGCCCTCGACGGCTTCGTGGACGCCCCAGGTCATCGAGAATTCGTACATGCGAAACGTCACCGACATAGGGCCGAATACGCTTTACAGCTCCAACGGCGGCAGCTGGTTGCCTCCCCGGCACCTGATTGTCCGGAACGTCAAGTTTGACGCGTGGCCCGGGAGTTCCCATCATGCCATCTCGATGGAATGGTCGGCCAACATTGGCAGTGCCCAGAACACCACTCAGCTTGACGAGGTGCTGGTCTACGCCTTCCAGGGAAACCCGAACGACAACTTCCGAGCTTACTACAACGTCCAGGCGTCTCAAAACGTCGCAGGAGGTCGCGCGCCCTGCACGAGCACTCGCCCGGAAGTTTATGGCATCGTTTGCCCAATCTCCGCGGATCCCTCGCCGCCGCCGCCGCCGGTGGTGGACACCGTGGCGCCGGCACCACCGAGTAACTTGCGTATAGTGACGCGATAGCCATTGCATACTCCTTGCGGGGGAGCCTTGGTCAAGATGTCCCAAGCATGGCCGCGCGGAGTACAGGAGCGTGAAAGTTTCGCAGCGCCCGGAGGACGAGGTCAATCGCCAATGCGATGGCCTCGTCCTCTTTTTTTTGCTGCGGCGAACTGCTCTTGCGTATACTTTTCGCAAGGGAGGAAGACCTCCCCTGCAGTGGGCGTCTGGCGGCGCCCTTCCCCCTCCTCGGCGCTCGATAAGCGCCAGGCGCCTCCGGCGCCGATGGTGGGGGAGCGTTGGTCAAGATGTCCCAACGCATGGCCCTGCGGAGTCTAATTATCTGGCGCATGAGTCACTCGGTAGTCGAGAGCCCCTTCGAGCTGCACACCCTGTCAGATGCGTGAAGCGAACCAGTCCCCCAACCGAGAACAGACCTACTGAAGACCCCACTGCGACGATCTCTTCGTCCCCGAGTGGGTATCTTGCTCCTCGCAGCCTCGGCCGTTGCCAGCGCAGCGCGCCCTTTGCCTGCCGGCGATGCCTCGACCTGGAGCTTTTCAGCCCGGGCGCCGGCGACGATTGAGGGAGCTGTTGTGTGCCTGAACAGCCAGATCGAGGTCCACCTTTCTGCGTTGCCTCGCGGCGTTGTAGGCTACCGCGCGGTCCTCCGACTTGGCCGCGACGAGCGTCAGGCGTACTTGGTCCGTAATCAGCCTGTCGTTGTATCGGACGGTCGTGGTGAGGCCCTGCGCCTTCTGCCACCGCGCTTTCTGTCCTTCGACGCAACCGCTGCGGTCCGCGGTGCATTGGACGAGGGCAAGCCCACCGTCAAGTTCCAGGTCGTATCGTTCCCCGGCTACCTGCCGGAAGGCGTCAGGCTGGACGTTACTTGCGCCGCCCCGGCCAGGAACAAGGTGAAGCCCGTGACCGGACTGACGGTCCGCCACCGCGCCGGACAGACACTGCTTACCTGGAGCGAGGTCGACACGCCCATCCATGCCGACTCCATCACCATCAAGGAATGGCGGGAACAGACCGCGGCCTTGAAGGCCAAGCCCGACCAGGTCCGATATCGAATCTATCGAAGTGCTGAGCCCATCAGCGCGGCGTCCGTTGCCCGGGCAGAGCTGGTGGACGAGATTGAGCCGTTGACTGGGTGGAATGCAGAGTACTACGGAGATGCTCCGTCGGAGACCGGCGAGGTCCGCCGCTACGTGGTCGACGAGGGCAAGGGACCGGTTCCCCGGGGGGCCGCGGTCTACGCCCACAACCCGGGTGTTCCTCTAAAGGCCTACTATGCCGTCAGCATGGCCATGAATGGAGAAGAGGACCTCTCGGTCCTTGGCACTGGAAACACCACGGCGGTGCCGATCGAGGAAACCGTTGGCGCCGGCGAGCCGGTCTTGCAAAGGATCGAGAAGCCGCAATTGTTCGCGTACATCGAGGCTCCTGTGCTCCATTACTATGTGCGGTGGGAGGCACCGCCGCGCACGAACATGCCCTCCCGGCCATTCGACTATCTCGTGGGCCTGCCGCCAACCTCGCGGCGCTCGCCGTCGGCGGGACTGCATCTCCACTGCTGGGGCGGTAGCCTGAATGACGGCTACGGCTGGTGGTACAATGCCCGCCAAGGGGCGGTTTTGATTTCGACTAATCAGACCCCCTATGACTGGTGGACGGGTTATCACGAAAGCCTCGGCACCTGGAAGTCCTGGCAGGACGGAGTCGTTCGAAACTTCACGCAGGAGCGGCTCGTCGCCTTCCTCGGCTGGGCCGCGAGCCGCTGGCAGCTTGACGTCCATCGCCTCTTCGTCGCGGGCAGCTCCATGGGCGGATCAGGATCCATCAGCCTCGGAATTCGCCACCCCGAGCTTGTGGCCTGGATCGGTTCCTGGGTGGGTGTCCACACGCCGGATCGGTCGCCGCAGTTCCGCAGTAGCTACGAAGCCGTCTACGGTCTCGTTGACTGGAAGCTTCGTTACCAGGACCTGAAAACTCCTGCCTTCGTCTGGTTTGACGATACCTGGTTCTTGAAGCAGAATCCCTCGGCCGAGATCCCGCTCCTCTGCTTCGCGAACGGCAAGAACGACGCGGCCATCGGCTGGCCGCAGGCTCGCGACTTCTGGAAGGCCTTGCAAGAGACGCGACGTCCGCACGTGTTTCGCTGGGGACAAGCTGGCCACGGGGAACGAGCAGTTCTTCCAGGCCCCAATCCGAATGAACGCGAGCTCGGAATGGACCTTCGAAGCGACCGGACACTGCCGGCGTTTTCGAACTGCTCGCTCGACAGCCACCCCGGGAATGGAGACCCGAACGATGGCGACATGGTAGGCCAGAGCAACGGATACCTCCTGTGGGAGACCGCGGACGCCTCGATCGTTGACGAGGTGCGGCGCTGGGCCATGCAGATGCAGCTGAACGCCGAGGCGCCGAACAGCGATTGCACCGTCGATGTGACCCCTCGCCGCTGCCAGAAGTTCCGCGTGCTTCCCGGGACCAAGGTGCGCTGGCGTTCCCTGGGCCCGAAAGGCAATGAGCTGCAGTCCGGCGAAGCTACTGCCGATTCATGGGGCCTGGTCACTGCCACGAAGGTTCGCGTCGGCAAGGCAGGTATCAAACTCCACCTGGAGGTGTATCCATGACCGTTGAACCCCGAGAAAATCCGCTGCATACTGCCTGTTCTTGCTAATCCAGGCCAACGACACTCAGCCCGAGGTTTTCTCATGAACAACTACACCCAGAGAATCGCCCGACCTGGCATGCTGCTCTTCCTTCTCATTTGTGATGCCACCGCGGCGCCCGAGCTCACGCGCGCCTGCGCGGCGCCTCCCCTGCCCGCCCCGAAGGGCCCAGTCGTGCGGGTGGCGACGGAAAATCAGCTCCAATTTGCGATCCGGCAATTGACCTCCGGCTCCACTGTGATCCTTGAGCCCGGGACTTACAAGCTGACGGGCTCACTCGGCATCAACAGCGGTGTGCGCGACGTTACCATCCGCGGCAAGACGGACTCTTGCGACGACGTC